>JAKAVN010000214.1 GCA_021827495.1 Deltaproteobacteria bacterium
GTCCGCGCGCCTGTTCCCGTGGCGAGCCTTGAAAGTGCTTCACAGGCCCATCCGAAACTGTGCCCGAAATTGTGCCCAAACTGTGCCCGAAACAGCGGGTAACAGCGGGCGACAGCGGGTAACAAAGCTACGGCGAAGACCGACGCAACCCCTTGATTTGTAGGCTTTTGTTGGCCGCTGTTGCCCGTTGTGAACGGTGGGCGAGACCAACCGGCCTGAGCTAACGGCTCATGCGCGGGAAGTCTACGTGAACCGGCGTCGGCAGCAAAGACGCCGGCGCGGCGGTGCGTAGGTGATGCTGCCGCGATCCAACAGGGCCTGGGGCCGCCGGCAGCGGCCTGGCCGACAGGGCGCGCGACGCGCGGCACTGGCGGACGCGGCGCGGGCTTTGGTAAAGAAAATTCGACAGTGCGCGATCCGGCAAGCCGGACGCACAAGCAAATTGATCGCGAGGATCAGGAGAACCATGCTGGAGGCATCGGAACAACTCGAGCACCTGCAGCTGGCCGCCGAGGCCGCCGGGCTCGAAGTGCCGCATTTTATTCTTCCCCAGGACCATGACGTCGTCGTCAACCGGATGCGTTTCCATTATCTCGACTGGGGCACCGCCGGGCGCCATCCGATCCTTTTCCTGCACGGCGGCGGGCTCAACGCGCATACGTGGGATCTCGTATGCCTGGCGCTGCGCGGCGAATACCACTGCGTCGCGCTTGACCAGCGCGGCCATGGCGACAGCGAATGGTCGCCGGTTGGCGACTACAGCCTGCCGGCCCAGGTGCGCGACATCGAGGGCTTCATCGAAAGGCTCGGCCTTGAGCGCCCGCTCGTGGTCGGCCATTCGATGGGCGGGTTTGCGGCGATGGCCTACGCGGCGAAGTTCGCGCGCCGAATGGCCGGGCTGGTGCTGGTCGATATCGCGCCCGAGCTTAACCCCAGCGGCACGGCGCGCATCCGCAACTTCCTCACGCAGGAGCGCGAGCTGGACTCGATCGACGCGTTCGTGGAGCGCGCGATGGCGTTTAACCCGCTGCGCAACCCGGCCCTGCTGCGCCGCAGCCTGCTGCACAACCTGCGCGAGCTGCCCAACGGCAAGTGGACCTGGAAGCACGATCCCAATCGCGTCCCCACCTCCGAGTCGATGCGCGCGCGCCAGGCGGAGATCCTGCAGGCGGTCTCCCGGATGACCTGTCCGACGCTGGTGCTGCGCGGCGCGCACAGCGACGTGCTGACCGACGCGAGCGCGGCGCGTTTCGCCAAGGCGCTGCCCGCCGGGCGCTGGGTGCGGGTCGAGGGCGCGGCGCACACGGTGCAGGGCGACAATCCGCGCGGCCTGGTCGAAGCGCTGCGCCCGTTCCTGCGCGAGATCAAGCTCTAATGGCGGATAACCTCGCTGATTTCAGCCGCGCCGTTCGCGATTAAAACGCAATTCGGACGCGACGATACGACCGACCGGGCGCGCGAATTCTTAGGTGAATCGACACTTAAGCTAACGAACCAATTTGTCGTCGATCCTACCTGGCCCTGGCAGACTTGAAGAGGGGCCGAAATGGCCAGCGGACGGTCCGCAAGCTTGTTCCGTGCCGCGGTGGTGACAGGGTTCAAAAGACCACATGACGCCCCATTCGGGGCAACTATGTCTCAGGTTCCGCTCTGTGCCGATACAAATCCTTTGAAATGCTTCTCCCCCGCAGCGACCGCAGGTTGGCCTAAGGATTGCAACCATACACATGACAAACAGACGGGGACTGCAAAAGGAGTTAGCATGAATTTGACTTCCGACGGGCCGCAGCGCGCCGCCGTCGTGCTTGCAGGTGGCGACGGTGTGCGGCTTAGCGATCTGACGCATAAGATTCTGGGCCGCCATGTCCCTAAACAATTCTGTCCGCTTGTGGGAAGGACCACGCCGCTCGAGCAGACCCGCCGGCGTCTGTCGCTGACGGTGCCTTCGAGCCGCACCGTGGTCATGGTGACTCGCGCGCATGCGCCGTTTTATGCGCCGCTTCTCAGCGACTTATCCAGTCGGAACCTGGTGGCTCAGCCCACGAACCGCGGCACGGCCCCGGCTATTTTGTACGGATTGCTTCGCCTGGCCGAGCTCGGGGCCGGACTCAACGTGGTTGTTATGCCCTCCGACCATTATGTCGACGATGATGCGGCCTTCATGGATCATGTTGAGCTGGCGTTTCAGACGATAGATGAGCGGCCTGAACTCACGATACTGCTGGGAATCGCCCCGGATGAAGCTGAGACCGCGTACGGCTGGATAGAGCCAGCGCAACCAGTGTCGCCCGAGCATGCCCCGATCTCTCGCGTGCGGCGCTTTTGGGAGAAGCCCTCGCGCCAGGTGGCGGAGAACCTGCTGACCCGAGGTTGCCTCTGGAACAGTTTTGTTATGGTGGCGCGGGTATCAACGCTGCTTGGGCTGTGCATGATAGCGATGCCTGAGCTTTGCACTTCCTTCTCCGCATTGCGTGCGAGCCTCGGTACCATACACGAGGAAAGGCTCGCTCAGGCCCTGTATTCCAATCTCCACACAGCGGACTTCTCGCAACGAGTGCTGGCGCGCTTTCCGATCAACCTCTCGGTTCTTCCCGTAGATGGTGTTGCGTGGAGCGACCTCGGGGAGCCGCGACGGGTTTTCGACACTCTGTCGCGTCTTGGACTACGTCCCTCATGGGCTGCTGCATAGCCATAAGCGAAGCCTGACGGCGTCCGCGCTTTCGTCAAGCGAGGAGACGAGATACGCGCCGCGATTCCTATGCCAAACCCGCGCAGCAGATGCTTATCGCCAGCTACTTGTTTCCGTTGGATTTGTCGTTCCGCAGGGATATTCAAAACAGGAGGGTTTTGGAAATGCAGCGAATTAAATGGCGGTACTCGGTTTCATCTGCGGTCCTCTGCATGGCGCTTGGGACTACCGGTATTGGATGGGCCCAGGAAGGTAAGCCTGAGATGGTGCCTCCGGGAATAGTGACTACGGGCAAGCTCGAATACCGCAGCCACTGTGCCCAATGCCACGGGCCGAACGCGAAGGGCGACGGTCCCGTCGCTCCAGCGCTGACTAAAAAACCCACTGACCTGACCATGCTAGCGAAAAATAACAACGGCGAGTTTCCGGAGAAGCGGGTCGAAGCGTTCATCGACGGTAGCGCGATGGTTGCCGCGCATGGGACCAGGGAGATGCCCATCTGGGGACTTGAGTTCCGCAAGCCTTCGCCAAGCTCCTCGCAGGCGCAGCGCACCACGCAAGAGGTCAATCAGCGTACCAAGCTGCTCGTGGATTACCTCAAGTCTATCCAGAAAAAGTAACAGAGCCACTGCAAAAATAGCAGACCGTCTTCCGCACCCGGGCACGACGCAGGAGCCGGTCCGGCTCCTGCGTCGGCAAATCATCGGCCACTTTGCGGCCGCAGCCGCTCACATCTGCTCGCAAATTTATCGGCATTCGACACGGCACGCCGGAGCGGCTCATAGTCCGCGTAAGCCGCGACTTCGTGGATGCGATTTTTGCTTGTCCGAGAGGTGCAGGAGAGAAAACCATGAAAAAGTCAAAAGTAATGACGAAGCCGGCGGCGACAAAGAAACCGGCCAAGGCCGCGCAACGGGTCGCGAAGATGGCTCCAAGCAGGGCCCCTGTGCAAAAGCCGATTGCGGCCAGGGAACCCGCCGAGCGGGATTCCCTGGCCGAGGCGATGGCTGATTTGGCGGCAATTACCGCCGAACTGCGCGAAATCGCGAACGACCTGCGGAGCTTGATGGGCGCGAGCGACGAGAGCGAAGAGACCGGCTCCGGCGTTGAGGCTGTCGTCATCACCGAAGTCGAGAATCCGGAGGGCCTTGAAGAAGAGTCGTGACGATTGAGGCAATGAGAGCCGGACCTTTGTTGGCGGCTGAAATTGATGAATCGGCCGGTCTTTCCGCCACTGCCCTGCGGTTCACAATGATGACGCCTGCGGAGCCAGCGGTGTCTCCTTTCGGCGCGCGGCGAATCTGCAAATGGTTGGGAATGGCCGAAGCGAGCGTCGTCCCCGGTGGCACCTCTGATGCCGAGAGCCCTATTGGGTATTTGCCATGACCAAGCAACATATCGCCCGAAGTCAGGAACTTATACCTTCGGATTCAGTGCGTTTGGAGGGTGAATTGGCGATTCCTGAAGGCGCCATCGGGATCGTCTTGTTCGCCCATGGCAGCGGCAGCAGCCGGCTGAGCCCTCGTAACCAGCTCGTCGCGCAGACGCTTCAGAAGGCCGGGATCGGCACGCTGCTATTGGATCTTCTCACGGACGAGGAAGCGGCTGACCGTGAGAACGTTTTCGACATCGATTTCCTCGCGCATCGGCTTGGCGACGCGACGAAGTGGCTGAGCGCAAGGCGGGACGCGAGAGGCCATGCAGTAGGATATTTTGGTGCCAGCACACGGGACGCGGAAGC
>JAKAVN010000215.1 GCA_021827495.1 Deltaproteobacteria bacterium
CGGCCACGGAATCGACTTGCGCGCCGTCGCTGGAGCCGCCAGCAATCTCGACGGCATCGCAAAACTGCGCCGACTGACGCCACGCGAGCGCGCGGCCGGCCTATTGGCTGTCGCCGAGACCGCGACCGGCTCTGAAACGCGCGTCTCGCATCCGCCGGCGTGGTCGCACGCCGAGCTCGGACTCGCCATGTCGGGGCCGCCACGCGAGCCGGGAAAACCGGGTCGCCCGCGTGAACCCGCGCTGCCGCGGATGCCGACGCTGGCCGCGATGTACAGTTTCGCGCGGGACGACGCGAATTACGGCGAGCTGTTCCGAGGGCTGATGATCACCGCGATGCGGGTCTGTCGAGATGAAGCATGGCCGATGCGCGTCGGTCGCGATGATCCACCCTACGCGTACGTGAATGGACTTGCGGGCCTCGTGCTCGACGCTGACCGTCATGCCCGATTTTTCGCCGCCGCGCCGATGCTGTACCCGATATACATGGGCGTCAGTGAGGAAGTCTGGCGCGTACGTCTCGATGGCAAATATCATCGCCTGAAAGCCCGCTACGATGGCTGGCTCGATTCGGCGCGATCACACATCAACCGGAAGCTGTCCACGGCGCTGCGCGAAACGGCGTGACACCGGGGGGCTTGACCCGCGCCTAGAGCGCGCATATTCTCATGCCGTCTCGCTAGCCCACGGGGCTGCCGAGAGCCGACAATCCGAGCGCCCGGCACCACGTCCGGGATCATTGATCCCCGCGCTCGCCCCAAATAAACCGCTTCCCGTTTTCGCCTCGCTGGCGATCCCTCTCTATGCCCAACGCAATCCCATACCGCAAGACGCCGGCCTATGCCCGTGCCGCCCAAGCCGCGAAGCGTCAGAAGCTCGCGATGCACCATCATACGGGCGAGCTGCATCCCTATCAGAGCCGCCCGACGGCGAGCGCGATCATGCGTCGCCCGTGGTATGGGTTCGTGCGGTAAGTCATGGCCGATCAACCGGAAGTCACCGAGTCCGCCGAAACGTCGGAAACTCGGCCCGCGACGCATTGGCACAACGTCGATCCCGCGCTGCGCAAGACCGGTGCGCCCCCGGTGTCGCCGACCGCGGCGGTAGCGGAACTGATGCCGCACTACTCGAAGCTGCGCCCGAACCTGAAGCGGTATGCGGAATTGCTGGCCGGCGGCGAATCCGGGGCCGCTGCGGTGCGCATCTTGCGCCCGCGATCGCGTCGCCCCCGCGAACTCGCGTGGAAGCTGCGCAAATCGAAGCACCTGAAGGAAGCGGTCGAAGAGCTGCAGCAGCACGCACGCGCCGCGTTCTTCGAGCGCGAGTTGCGCCACAAGCAGGGCATCTATAACCGCGCGAATGCGGATCGCACCCCGCTCGCAGTCCCAGAATTCTGGGAGACCGACCCGCGCACCTGGCCGCTCGAGCTGAAGGATTGCATCGAGTCCGTCGAGTTCAAGGACGGCAAGGTCAGCAAGATCACGCTGTCGAACCGCAATGAAGCGGCGCGCCTGTTCTCACAGCACATGGGATGGATGGTTGAGCGCAAGGAGCTGACGGGCAAGGATGGTGCACCGCTTCAAACGACCGCGCCCACGGTGTATGTCATTGGCTCGGAGGAAGCGGCTGAGATTCGCGCCGAACTCTCCGCTGAGGTGTGAATAACGGCGGTGGCGATATCGTGGTGCCTGATGCGCCCGCGGAGTTCTCGCCGAAGAAACTCACTATTGCGCGTCACGATGCGCGTCGCGACATGTACTTTTTCGCGCGCTGGATGCTGTTGCGCGAGCAACGCATCAAGTGGATCCGCGCGACGCATCACGATCTCATCGCGCAGGCACTAGAGCGTGTCTATCGGCTGGAAACGCTGCGGCTGATCATCAATCTGCCGCCGCGCTACTCGAAAACCGCGTTCGTGCAGGCGTTCATCGCGTGGTCGCTCGGCCGGCATCCCGATAGCGAATACATCTACGTCAGTTACAACGCACATCTCGCTGAGGGAAAGTCCCGCGAGATTCGCGACATGGTGACGAGCGCGGAATATCG
This sequence comes from Deltaproteobacteria bacterium, assembly GCA_021827495.1. GTDB lineage: Bacteria > Desulfobacterota > Binatia > Binatales > Binataceae > JAKAVN01. Next base: position 2,045 of record JAKAVN010000215.1, read on the forward strand.
GGAGATTTTCCCCGATGTGCGCGTCCGCACGGACTCGAGCGCGGTCAATCATTGGATGACGACCGCAGGTGGCGTGATTCACGCCGCAGGCTCCCAAGGTACGATCACGGGATTCGGGGCCGGGAAGCGCCGCGCGGGATTCGGGGGCTGCTTTCCAGCCGGAACGAAGGTCTGGACCGATTCCGGGCTACTGCCGATTGATCGTATCGTGCGCGAGCGCCTGCATGTGCGCGCGTGGGCCTTCGACTACGCCGGGAACATGGCGCTCCGTTCGGTGGTCGGGTGGCATGAGAATCCTCCGAACGATATCGTGCGTGTGACATTTGATGATGGGGCGATTGCTGAATGCACGCCGGATCATCGGTTCTGGACTGAAAATCGTGGATGGGTGCGGGCCGATTCACTCCGCGAAAATGATCATCTTCCGTGCGTCCACGGCGGCATAGAGCGATCGAATGACGTCGCGATCAACTCCGAGAGCCATAGCGGTTGGCCTGATGCCGCGGCCATCCTTCCGGCCGGATCGGTTCGCTCGGTTTTGCAGCGCGACATCGGCCTGAGCTTTAGTCAGGACGGTGCGGAGGTAAGTCGCGCGACCACGCTCCTTGATGACACTGCGCCCTCCGGTAACGGACTTCCAGGTATCACCACGCCAGATCTGTTGTATGACCGGGACGCAGACCCCGAAGCGCTTCGCCAAGTTCTCTGCAGGTTCTCCAACGGTATTGTAGATGGACAGCGCTTGTTCGTTGGTCAGGATCGCAACGGGGTGCACCTCAGCCTCGCTGAATCGTCCGTGCGATTTGCAGTCAACGATGTTCTCAGCGCGAGTGTCATAGCGAAGGTTTCCGAGTCTGTTGTTCTTGGGATTCCCGTCGGCGTGGCAAATGTCGAAGCCCTCGGGCCTTGGTCCTACAAATGCCAGCATCACGAGCCTGTGGACCATGACGCGGCGAACCGAACTTTTGACAGACAGGCTTACGCAGCTGTAGCCGCGCCCGTCATCACACAACTTGAGAATTCGCTCAGGGACGATATATGGAGAGCCGGAGCGCGGGATAATTCTGCGCTCGCTTTTGACTCGTCCAAGGTCGCTGACGGAATACGACCCTTCGTATCCGGGTATCGGAAGCCAGCGCTCGTTGAGCATGTGCGTCATGATGATGTCACTTTCTGCTTGACTGTGGAACAATATCATAATTTTACCATCGAATCGGGTTTGGTGGTAAAAAACTGCATTATCATCGACGACAAGCTAAAGCCTGAAGATGCACTGCTCGCCGAGCGTGAGGAAGTCAACGCCTGGTTCCCGCGCACCATCGAGAACCGGTTGAACTCGCCGCATACGCCGATCATTCTCATCGCGCAACGGTTGCATGAGCGTGACCTGCCTGGCTGGCTGCTCGAGGGCGGCAACGGTCAGCAATGGGAACACCTCTGCCTACCGGCGCTCTCGGATGCGGGCGAGCCGCTATGGCCGGCGATGCACTCGCTGGACGACCTGAAGCGGTTGCGCGACACGAATCTCTACGAATTCTCAGCGCAGTACTTGCAGCGCCCCGTACCACTCGGCGGCGCGTATTTCAACGAGCGATCGCTGCTGCTCGTCGCGCCGGGCCAGGATGATATCGATCCCGCCGCGCGCATCGTGCGGCCTGTGGAAGCCGTCTCGGGCGTCACGATGGTTTTTGCCATCGTGGATACTGCGGTCAAGACCGGCGCGAATGCCGATGGTTTGGCAATCGTGTATTTCGCGTACTCGCGGTATTTCGACGCGAACATGGACGCGAGCGATCCACATCGCGAGGGCCGCTCTTCGCTGACCGTGCTCGACTGGGATTACACCCAGATCGAGGGCGCGATGCTCGAGGTGTGGTTGCCGACGGCAATCGCGCGCGTCGAGGAACTGGCCGGAAGTTGTCGCGCGCTTCAAGGGTCCGCCGGCGTGTGGATCGAGGATAAGGCCGCCGGCTCTGTGCTGCTGCAACAAGCCGCGAATAAGGGCTGGCACGCGCATTCGATTGACTCGAAACTCACATCGCTCGGTAAGTCCGAGCGTGCGATCAATATCTCCGGTTACGTGCACGGCGATCAGGTGAAATTCGCGCGTCAGGCATATGAGCGCGTCGTGACCTACAAGGGTCGCACGCGCAATCACCTGCTCTCGCAGATTCTCTCGTTCAACCCGACGGTCAAGGATCAGGGCGAGGATGATCTCCTCGACTGCTTCTCGTACGGCGTTTCTCTCGGACTCGGCAACGCAGCCGGTTTCTAACCACTCAGGCGGATCGACATGGCAGGCACAACCAGCGTAATCCTGAATCCCGGCGTCGGCGGTGCTTCCATCGGCGTCGATTCCGACGGCACCAGCAGCTACGAAGTC
>JAKAVN010000216.1 GCA_021827495.1 Deltaproteobacteria bacterium
CGCGCTGGACGTTATCGCAACCCACGACGCCGACTCGCCGGTCGCCCACGGCATCAAGCCGATCCTCACCTGCGACGTGTGGGAGCACGCCTACTACATCGACTACCGCAACCTGCGCGCGAAGTATGTCGAGGCCTGGTGGAGCCTGGTTAACTGGGATTTCGCCGCCGCCAATCTGAAATAAGACTCCGCTAGCCGTCGCCGTCACCGGCGACGGCTAGCGGCCGGGGACCACCATCGCCATGCGCCCGTGCCGGTTGCGCTAGCGGCGGAGCCATCGTTTCGTCTGGCCCGATAGTGGCCGCTGCGGCGGCACTGGCGCGGGCCTTCGGCGGGGGAGGGTCTCATCGATGGAACTTCTTGAAGGCCGCGTTGCGATCGTAACCGGCGGATCAGGCGCGCTGGGACGCGCCGTGGTCGAGCATTTCCTGATCGCGGGCGCGAAAGTCGCCGTGCCCTACATCGTCGACGCCGAAATCCCGCTATTGGAGCAGCGCCTCGGCAACCGCTTCCCGTCCGCGCAAATGCTGGTGCGCAAATACGACGTCAGTGTCGAAGAACAGATCTCGAAGCTGGTCGAAGAGGTCGTCCACACCTGGGGCAAGATCGATATCCTGGTCAACCTGGTGGGCGGATTCTGGGGCGGCAAGCCGGTCGCCGAAACCACGCTCGCCGAATGGCAAGCGATGTTTGACCTCAATCTCAAGCCGGCGTTTCTATGCTGCCGCGCGGCGGTGGGAGCGATGAAGCGCAACGGCTACGGCCGTATCGACTCGGTCAGCTCGCGCAGCGGACTGACTGGCGCCGGCGACTTCGCCGCCTACGCGGTCGCCAAGGGCGCGATCAAGACCTTCACCGCCTCGCTCGCCGAAGAGGTGCTCGGCGACAACATCGTGGTCAACGCGATCGCACCGAGCACCATCGACACCGAGGCCAACCGCAAGGCGAAGCACGAGAACTGGGTCAAGCCAGAGGACATCGCGCGCACCATCGCGTATCTTTGCTCGGAAGATTGCCGCGTGACCTCCGGCGCGGTGGTCCCGGTCTACGGTAAGGCGTGAGTCAGGGCCGCCCGGACGGCCGCACGAATCGCGCATCCGGAGCCCAAGCCACATCGCCGCAGCCCAGACCCGGCGTCGGAGCGGCGGCGCGAAGGTTGGTGAAGGAATTATATCTGGTACATCAGTACCGACTTGCGGCGCTCGGTGAGCGATTGCAGCGTCGCGTTGCGCAGGATGCCCACCACGCTGTCGCGCACCTCGCGCCATACGTCGCGCATCGGGCATCCGCCGTCGCGGGGACAGAACGAATTCGCCGCGTCCTCCAGACACTCCACCGGCATGTAATCGCCCTCGATTATCTCGACCACGTCGGCCATCGTGATCCGCGCAGGCGGCCGCGCCAGCATGTAACCGCCGCTCGGCCCCTTCTGGCTCAGCACCAGCCCGCCGCGCTTTAGCTCGATCAGCAAGCGGCGCAGGTAGTTCTCCGGCACCCGCTGCACGGCGGCGATCTCCTCCACGCGCAGCGGCTGCGTGCTCGGATAGCGGTCCGCCAGCATCAGCAACGCCTTCAGCGAATAATCGACCCCGACGCCAAATTTCATCCGAATCTCCTACTGATTTTTTAGCACACGGAGGCCAATTTAGAAATAGACGACTCGGTTACTCATCTAATTAATTGACTTAGATGCTTCTCTAAGTCATATTTCTTTTTCGCCTGCGTTTATCGAAGGATTTTCTAAAGTGCCAAAGCGCCAAGCGCAGAGTTGGGAGGCCGTTTTCAAGCGTAATTCGGTCGAGCGTCTAAAGCACGAACTTTTTCCGACCGAGCTCGCCGATCAATGGCAGCGGCTGATCGACACCTCCTACGAGCACCTGCCCGAAGAAGACATCGTGCGCCTGCAATGGTTCGGGCTCTATCACGACAAACCCAAGGTCGGCAGCTTCATGATGCGGATCAAGATTCCGAGCGGCATCCTAAGCGCCGCCGGGATGCGCATGATCGGCGAGACCTCCGAGCGCTTCGGCCGCGGCCAAGGCGAACTCACCACCCGCCAGAACATCCAGCTCCATTATCTCACGCTCGACCGCTTCCCGGAGATTTTCGAGCAGCTCAAGGGTGTCGGGCTGACCACGATGGGCGGATGCGGCGACGTGGTGCGCAATATCACGGGATGCCCGGTCGCGGGCGTCGGCCGCGACGAGTTGTTCGACGCAACCGGCACCATCGCCGAGGCCGCCGCGTTCTTCTACGGCAACCGCGAGTACTCCGATCTGCCGCGCAAGCACAAGATCACCATCGCGGCCTGCCCCTTTCAGTGCAACGCGCCCGAGATCAACTGCATCGCACTGGTCGGAACGCGCCAGGACGGCCGCGACGGCTTCGCCGTGCGGGTCGGCGGCGGACTCTCCTCGACCCCGCGCCTCTCGCGCCATCTCGGCGCATTCGTCCCGCGCGCCAGCGCGCTTGAGACCCTGCGCGCGATCATCGACGTCTGGCGCCTGACCACCGAGTACCGGCTCTCGCGCGTCAAGGCGCGCCTGAAGTTCATGATCGACGATTACGGCGTCGAGGAATTCCGCCGTCTGGTCGAAGCACGAGCGGGCCGCGCGCTGGAGAACCTGGCCGAACTGCCGCTGCCCGGCGCCGAGAGCGATCACATGGGGGTGCACGACCAGAAGACGCCCGGCCTCTTGTACGCCGGCTTCCCGGTGCGGCTGGGGATGATGAGCGGGCGGCAGATGATCGAGTTGGCCGGCGTGGCCGCCAGCGTGGGCGGCGATATCCGGCTCACGCGCCGCCAAAATTTCATCCTGACTTCAATTCCGAAGGAGCGGCTCGATGAGGTCGTCGCGCGGGTGGGCGAAATCGGCTTTCCGCTTGAGGCCAACGGGCTTCATGCCTCGTCGATCGGATGTATCGGCGATCCGCATTGCAATTACGCGGTGACGCCGACCAAGAGCAAGCTCGACTCGCTGCTTGAGCGGATGGTGGCCGAGTTCGGCGACCGGGCCGCGGGGTTGAAGCTCAATCTCGACGGCTGCCCGCACGCCTGCGCCCAGCACTGGACGGGCGACATCGGCTTGCAGGGCACGACCGGGCGCGGCGCGGGCGGCGAACCGCTGGAGGCCTTCGACATTATTCTGCGCGGCGGATTGGGGCGCGACGCGGCGATCGGCAAGCCGCTGCTGCGCCGCGTTCCCTCGGCGGCGGTCGAGGACACGGTGGTGCGGCTTTTTCGCGGCTATCTCGCGCGGCGCGCGGCGGACGAATCGTTCAGCGCCTTTTGCAAGCGCCTCGACGATGCCGAACTAATCGCGCTTGGCACAGAGGCGGACGCGGGGGACGCGGCGGCCTGAGCCGCGCCGCGTTGGTCCCCGAGCAGCACGGATTCCGGTTTCGGGAGTGAATCGGCGATGGAAGCATTGGACGATCGCGAATTGATGGACGAACTCGAGGCGGGCGAGGCGGCGGTCGAACTCGATGACAAGGAGCCGCAGGAGGTGCTGGCGTGGGCGATCGAACGCTTCGGCCGGCGTCTGGGCCTCTGTTCAAGCTTCCAGGCCGAGGGCTGCGCGCTGATTGATATGGCGTGGCGGATCGATCCGCGCGTGCGTATCTTCACCATCGATACCGGACGCCAGCCGCAGGAGACCCACGACTTGATCGACGCCTTTCGCGATCGCTACGGGCTGCGGGTCGAGGTCTTCACGCCCGACACCGCCGTGGTCGAGGGGATGGTGGCGCGGCACGGCAGCAATCTGTTTTACCGCGGCGTCAACCTGCGCCTGCTCTGCTGCCAGGTGCGCAAGGTGCTGCCGCTGCGGCGCGCGCTGGTGAACTTCGACGCCTGGGTCACCGGACTGCGCCGCGACCAGTGGGCGACGCGCTCGAATATCCGCAAGGTCGAAATCGATCACGACCACGGCGCGATCGTAAAGTTCGCGCCGCTCGCCGATTGGACCGAGGATGAAGTTTGGGATTATATCCGCGCCAACGACGTTCCCTACAACGCGCTCTACGCCCGCGGCTACCGGTCGATCGGGTGCGCGCCGTGCACGCGCCGGGTGGCCGAGGGCGACGGCGCGCGGACGGGACGATGGTGGTGGGAGACGGGCGCGCCCAAGGAGTGCGGGATGCATTGCGCGATCGAGACCGGCGGCTTCGAGCATGAGCTGGCGGCGCTGCTCGGCGGCCATCACGCCGCGGGAACCAGCGGCGCAAACTCAAACGGCGCCGGCGCCGCCGCGCGAAATGACGTCGCGTCAGACGATGCCCCGGCCGCACGCGATGGCTGAACGTTCGACGGACACGGTGCAGCGTTCCGGCTCAGCGGCCGGCGCGCTGCGCCTGGACGCGCTCCAGCGCGACGCGCTGGCCGCGCCGCTGGCCGCATTCGCCGCGGCCGCGCGCGAGCCGCAG
>JAKAVN010000036.1 GCA_021827495.1 Deltaproteobacteria bacterium
ACGCTTGGCACGGCACTTTTTGCGCGCGCGGCCGACGCTTTCGGCGCGGCGCTGGCGCTTCACGACGCGCTGCCGCTGGTGCACGCCGAGGTGCTGAGCCCGGCGCTCGCCGCGCGCTTCGGCCATCCGGGCGCTTTCCTGATGCTGGCCGCGATCGCCGGCAGCGCCGCCGAGTTGGACTATCAACGTGGCCATATCGGCCGGCTGGCCGGGGCCGCCTTCGCCGACGGCGTGCGCGCCGCCGAGACTTACGAGCAATTGCGCGATCTCGAGTTCGCGCCCGCCGCGATGGTTGCCCAACTGGCCACGGCGCCGGCCGAACTCGGGCGATGCGTCGGGAGCTGCGCGGTGGAGTTCCGCGCGCATGCGGCCTGCGGCGCCGCGCAGATATTCGCCGCCGGCGAGCTTGGTCCGCGCGCGGCGCGCGAGACGCTTGCCCGATGGCGCGCCGCGGCGCGCGCCGCGCGCGGCCATCTGCGGCTGCTCGCGGCCGCGCCGGCGCTGCGGCCCCATCTGGATTTTTTCGACCAGCCGCCGGCCGGCGCGCTCGAGCTGATGCGCCGGCTCAAGGCCGTCTTCGACCCAGCGGGAATTTTCAACCCCGGATGCTTCGTCGGGGGACTGTGATGGCGGGTCGCGAGACCGGGGAAACCGCTGTGCCCGCGCACAGCGGGCCGGTGCGCGACGTGGTCGAATACGACCTCCTCTTCGACTGCGTGCATTGCGGGCTGTGCCTGGAGTCGTGCCCGACCTACCTGCTGACGCGGGCCGAGATGGATTCGCCGCGCGGGCGAATCTACCTGATGAAGTCGCTGGAGGAGGGGCGGATTACGCTCGACGACGACGTCGTGCGCCATCTCGACGCGTGCCTGGGATGCCGCGGGTGCGAAACCGCCTGCCCTTCGGGGGTTCATTATGGGCGGCTGCTGGAGCAGGCGCGCGACTTCGTCGATCGCAACTATCGGCGCGGCTTCTGCGACACGATGCGGCACGCGGCGGTCCGCTTCAGCTTTCCGTATCCGGCGCGGCTGCGCGCGATGTTATGGCCGCTGCGCACCGCCGAGCGGCTCAAAATGCGCGCCGCGGTGCGCCGGCTGGCGCCGCGCGCGCTGCGCGAATGGATCGACCTGCTGCCCGCGCAGACGCAAGCCGCACCAGTCTATCCCGAAGCGCGCTGGCCAAACTCCGGCGGTCCCACCGCGGTGGTGCATCACGGATGCGTCGCGCAGGTGCTCACGCCCTCGGCAAACCGCAACACGGAGCGCGCGCTGGCGGCGGCCGGCTACCGTGTCGTACAACTCGCGCCCACGGCATGCTGCGGCGCGCTCGACCTGCACGACGGCAACCTGCGGCGCGGACTCGATTTCGCGCGGCGCAACGTGCGCGCGCTCAAGCGATCTGGCGCCCAGGCAATCGTTTCCGCGGCGTCGGGATGCGCCGCGGCGATCGCGTCGTATGGCGAGCTATTGAAGAACGACCCGGAGCTTGCCGGCGACGCGCGCGAGGTCTCCGCGCGCGCGACCGACCTGAGCACGCCGCTGCTCGCGCGCGGCACGCCGGCGGGACGGCTCGAATGCACCGTGACGTATCATGATTCGTGTCATCTGGTGCATGGGATGGGCGTGCGCGAGGGGCCGCGCAAGCTCCTGGCTTTGATTGCGGGAGTGCGGCTGGTCGAGATGGCGGAGTCAGACCTGTGTTGCGGCTCGGCCGGGAGCTACAACCTGCTCGAGCCCGCGATGGCGCATCAACTCGCGCGGCGCAAGGCCGACAATATCGAGGCGACCGGCGCCGACTACGTCGTGCTGGGCAATCCCGGCTGCGAGTTCCAAGTAGCCGCGGAGTTGCGCCGGCGCAACTCAAGCGTCCGCGTGATTCATCTCGCGGATTTTCTCGCGCTGGCGGCCAGCGGCGCGTGAATCGCCGGCCGCGGCGCAGGAGCGGCGCCAGCCCGGGTGACAGATACGAGACGGCTTGAAGAAACGTGAAGGACCGAGCCCTGCGGGGAGGACTCGCGCGCGAGGCTTACGACGGGTCGATAATCTGGCCGGGTTGTGGTCCAGGAATCATTTCAGCCAAGTCGGCATCCTTATCCTTGGCCACACCTGGGGGAGTCTGCCGTTCAGCGACGCGTTTGACGCGGCGTTGTTCCTTATCCTGCTGCTTTTGTCGACGAAGCTGTTCTCTGCGGCGTTTTTCCAACTGGTCGCCCCTATTGGACCTGCCACTGCCGCCGACTCACTGGATCGGCCGGCGCCAACGGGCCAAGACGGTTTATCTGCGCTGAAACGACGGGGGCGGGCCAAACCCGCCCCCGTCTCGATCAACTGTTACCAGCGATCGCGGCCGCGGTTTCCACCGCCACCGCCGCCACGGTTGCCGCCGCCGCCGCCGCCACCGAAGCTCGACTCGCGAGGCTTGGCCTCGTTGACCTTGATGTTCCGGCCCTTCAGCTCAGTCTCGTTGAACTGCTGAATCGCCTTGGAAGCATCTTCCGCATTAGCCATCTCGACAAAACCGAAACCCTTTGACTGGCCGGAAAACTTGTCGGTGATGATCGCGACGCTCTGCACCTGTCCTACCTGTGAAAACAGCTGCTGCAGGTCGTCGTTGGAAACCGCATAGGCCAGATTTCCTACGTACAATTTGCTGGGCATCATTGCCCTCCGTTGGTATTTGTCGGGAAGCTCTCGAACAGAAACCCCGGGCTCATTCCCGGGAGGTTGAAAGGGAACACTCCGACCGTTACGCACACCACCATATGCGTTTTCGGCCGACAAGACAAGCGGCCCCGAAAAACTCCGCCGAAAGCTTACGGATTATGGACCCCGCGTGACGGCAATTCCGCCGCCGCGCAGCATCGGGCCGCGATGCTCGCGGCCGAATCGGGGAAATATCGGCGCTCGGCCCATAGCGCCACGTCGACCAGGCCGATCATCACCGGCACTTCGATTAGCGGCCCGATAACCGCGGCGAACGCGGCGCCGCTATCGATGCCGAAGGTCGCAACCGCAACCGCGATGGCGAGCTCGAAGTTGTTCGAGGCCGCGGTGAAAGAGAGCGTGGCCGTTTGCGGATAACTGGCCCCGGCCTTAAAGCTCAGGATGAACGAGAGCCCGAACATGATCGCGAAATAGAGCAGCAGCGGGATCGCGATGCGCACGACGTCCAGCGGCAATCGCACGATCGCCGCGCCCTTGATCGAGAACATCACGACGATCGTGAACAGCAAAAATATCAGGGTGAGCGGGCTGATTTTCGGAATGAAATGGTCGCGATACCAGGCCTTGCCCTTGAGGCTGGTGAGCGCTTTCCAGGTACCGATCCCCGCGACGAACGGAACGCCGAGGTAGATGCCAACGCTCTCGGCGATGCCGCCAATCGTGACGTGAACGACGGTTCCGGCAAGACCGAACCAGCGCGGGACGACGGTTATGAAGACGAAGGCATAGACGGAGTAAAAGAGCACCTGGAAAATCGAGTTGAACGCCACCAGCCCGGCGCAATATTCGGCGTCCCCACCCGCGAGATCGTTCCAGACGATCACCATCGCGATACAGCGGGCGAGGCCGATCATGATGAGCCCGACCATGTACTCGGGACGATCACGCAAAAAGATGATCGCCAGCGCGAACATCAGGATGGGGCCGATTATCCAGTTCTGGAGCAGCGACAGGCCGAGAATCTTCCAGTCGCGGAACACATCGCCCAGCTCGTCGTAGTTAACCTTGGCGAGCGGCGGATACATCATCAGAATGAGTCCGATCGCGATCGGAACGGAAGTCGTCCCGACGCTCAATCGATCAAAGGCTGTTTTGACTCCTGCAAAGGTGCCTCCAATTGCGACGCCAAGCGCCATCGCAAGGAAAATCCATAGCGTGAGGAACCGATCGAGAAATGAGAGACGGCGAGGCAATGCGCCGGGCGACCGATCGCTTCTGCCGGAGCGGTTGGTTGGCGCGTCTTGCAATAGAGCCTCAGCCATTGTCTGGCGCTCCCGATCTTCGCCGCCGCCGCTTGACCCGCCGTGCCGTCCGCTTGCCGCCGCGCGACGCTCAGCCATCGCGCGCCCCGGCCCTGGCGGCGACTTTGCGGCGCTGGCGGCCGGGCTTTTGGATTTGCACGGCCGCCAAGGCCGGCGCGCAAGCGTCCGAGGCGCGCAGCTCCGGCTGCCCCTCGCAGCAGTTGTCGGTCAGGAAGGCGAGCAAGCCGTTCATCGCCCGATAGTTGGCGCTATAGATGATCGAGCGGCTGGCCCGGCGCGAGCTCACGAGCCCGGCGAAGCGAAGCTGGTTTAGATGAAATGAGAGCGTGGGCGAGAGCAGCCCGAGGCGCTCTCCGATCGCGCCCGCCGCCAGCCCGGCCGGGCCTTTCTGCACCAGCAGGCGAAAAATATCGAGTCGGGTTTCCTGGGCCAGCGCACCCAGCGCCGCGAGCGCGGTTGACTTCTTCATGATTTCAGATATATGGAATTATCGTAGACGGGTCAACCGCATGAGAGCAAACCCGCCCGCGTGGCGGCAAGGGAGTGTACCGACCATGAGCGACGCTTCGATCAAAGAACAGGTCAGAGAATATTACGGGCATTTGGCGCGGCGGGTCGTCAAACAGGAAAGTACTTCGTGCTGCGGTACGGCCGCTCCCGAGGGAAATCCCATCACGTCCAATTTGTACGCTGACGGCGAAACTGGGTCGCTGCCGAAGGATGCGGTCGCGGCGTCGCTCGGATGCGGCAATCCGACCGCGCTCGCCGAGCTTCGGCCGGGCGAGACCGTGCTCGACCTCGGCTCCGGCGGCGGCATCGACGTGCTGCTCTCCGCGCGCCGCGTCGGCCCCACCGGCAAAGCCTACGGCCTCGACATGACCGATGAAATGCTCGCCCTGGCGCGCGAGAACCAGCGTAAGGCGGGAGTGCAAAATGTCGAGTTCCTCAAGGGCGAGATCGAGAACATCCCGCTGCCCGACAACTCGGTGGACGTGATCATTTCGAATTGCGTGATCAACCTCTCGGCCGACAAGGATCGTGTGCTGGCGGAGGCCTTTCGCGTGCTGCGTCCCGGCGGCCGCTTCGCGGTCACGGACGTAGTGCTGCGCGGCGAGGTTCCGGCCGCCATCCGCCGCAGCGTGGAGCTATGGATCGGATGCGTCGCCGGCGCGCTGGAGGAACAGGAGTACCGGGCGAAATTGAGCGCCGCCGGATTTGAGCAGGTCGCGGTCGAGCCGACGCGCATTTACCGCGCGGCGGACGCCAAGGAGTTTTGCGCCCGCGCGGATTTCGACCTCGAAACAATCGCGCCGCTGGTCGACGGCAAGTTCATGAGCGCCTTCGTCCGCGCCCGCAAACCGCGCTAGGGCGTTGTCCAACCAATGGGTCGCAGACCAAGCCGGTCATCCTGCGCGAGTCGAAGGATGACAGAGAAGCGGCAGCCTCCGCTCAACGGCGGCTACGCGCAAGCGGGAGAACGGGCTTACGCCAGATAGCCGGCGTGCCGCAGGTACTCGGCGAGCAGCACCGCGCCGCGTCCGGCGCCCATCGCGGCATTGTGCGTGACCAGCAGGTACTTCACCCCGTTGGGCAGGACTTCATCGGCGCGGATCCGTCCGACCGAGGTCGTCATCCCGCGCTCGGCGTCACGATCGAGCCGCGGCTGCGGACGCATCGGGTCGCGATGCACGGTTATCATGTGCCGGGGCGAATTGGGCAGGCCGAGCCCGGTGAACTCGCGGCCGAAACTTTCGAACGCCTCGCTTACCGCGTCGAGGCCGGCCGCCTGCTTGAGCGACACCGCGACCGCCTCGGTATGCCCGTTGAGCACCGCGGCGCGCGTGCAGGTCGCGCTCACGCGAAGCGCCAGCTCGGCGATGGCGCCTTGCGCCACGCGGCCCAGGATTTTGCGCGTCTCGATCGTCATGCGCTCCTCTTCGCGCGGAATGAACGGGATGACATTTTCAACGATGTCGAGCGCGGGCAGGTCGCGCCCCGCGCCCGAGATGCTCTGCATCGTCGTCACCATCGCGGCCTCCACGCCAAAGCGTGCGTCGAGCGCCTTGAGCGTGATCGCCAGGCCGGTCGCGGTGCAGTTGGGCAGCGCCGCGATATAGCCCTTCCAGCCGCGGCACCGGTGCTGCTCGTGCACTATCGCCAGATGGTCGAGGTTGACGCCCGGAATCACCAGCGGCACGTCGGGGTCCATCCGATGAGGCCGGGCAGTGCTGATGGTTGGAACCTCGGCGGCGTAAATCGGCTCCAGCGCGCGCGCGGCCTCGGACTCGACCGCGGCAAAGACCACGCCGATCCCGCCAAGGCGCAGTGACTTCGCCTCCTGCACTGCAAGGCCGAGCGCCGTGGCCGGCGGCTCGCAGCCGCCAACGTACCATCGCCGCACGCCGCTTTGCGCGTCCGTGATCGCCTCGGCAAAGCTCTTTCCCGCCGAGCGCTCGGAGGCGGCCAGCGCGGCGATTTCGAAATACGGATGGCCGTCCAGGGCGGCCAGCACCTGCTGGCCGGCAATCCCGGTGGCCCCCACGATTGCGGCTTTGATCTTCATCTAAGGATCGAGTGGATGAAAGTTTGGAGCTAACAGATTATAGATGCCGGCCGCCGCGATCCATACGTCCGGCCGGGCCGCCGCCACGGACGCGCCGCGCTCAGAGCCGCTCGACTAGCCAGTCGCGGACGGTTTCCAGCAGTTCGTCGGCCGCCTCGGTAAACCGATGGCCAACGCCGGGAAAAAGCTTGAGCGTTTTGGGCTCCTGCGCGCTCTGGTAAAGCCGCTCGGAAGATTCGTGCGGCAAAATCGTGTCAGCGGTGCCGTGCAGCAACAACAACGGGCGTGGCGCCAGCTCAGCGACCACGTGCGCGCCAAAAAGCTGGCTCGAAACCGCGATCACCGTCGTCACCAGCGGGGCCAGCGTGCCCGCATTGATCGCGACCGCGCCGCCGAAGGAATGGCCAATCAGCGCGGCGCGTTCGTACCGCAGCGCCTTGAGGAACGTCAGCCCGGCCATCGTGTCGAGCACGCATTCGCCGAACTCGTTGGGCATCCGGTAGTTGAGCCGCACGAGCGTGATTCCCAACCGCGGCAACTCCCGCCCCAGCCGCGCGTAAAGCAGCCCGGGGCCGTCGTAGCCGCCGATCGCGCCGCTGACGCAGAGCACCGCGCGGCCCGGCGTTTCAGCCGCGTGGACGATGATCGGTATATTGCCGCGCGTGGTGCGCAACTCGAGCCGGCGCGCGCCGGCGATTTCGTCGCCCCCTTCGACGCCTTCCTCGACTCCGATGATGCGCAGGCTGAGAGCGTCGCCGCTCATCGCGCTGCGCCGTGGCCTGTTCCCAAATCAGACATACAGCGCCGCGAGGCGCCGCAGCTCGGCCGCGTAGTGTTCGGGCCGCAGTCCGGAGTCGAGCATCATGATCACGAACCGATGCGCCCCGGCCTCGGCGTAATGTTTGAGCACGGCCTGCACCTCGGCGCGCGCGCCGCGCAACTCGCGCCGCATGATCGTGATGTCCATCCGGCTAAACTCGCTGCCCGCGGCGGCGCATTCGGCGCGCAGCTTGTCGAGCCCCTCCTTGAGCTGCACAGGCGTCAGGAACATCGGACACCATCCGTCGCCCCATCGCGCCACCCAGCGCAGCGCATTTTTATCCTTGCTGCCGATGACGACCGGAGGGCCGCCCTTGCGCGCGGGCTTGGGATAGCATCGCAGCGGCGGGAATTTGACGTAGCGGCCCTCGAACGAGGCCTTGTCCCTGGCCCACAGCTCGCGCATCGCGGCGATATACTCGCGGGTCTGGGTCCAGCGATGGGCAAAGTCGACGCCCAGGATCTCCGACTCCTCGCGCAGCCATCCGGCGCCGATGCCGAGGATCACGCGCCCGCCCGAGAAGCGGTCGAGCGTCGCCAGTTCGTTGGCCGCCAGCAGCGGGTTGCGCTCGGGCACCAGCAACACTCCGGTGGCGAGCATCAGGCGCGTGGTGGCCGCCGCCGCCATCGCCATTGCCACAAACGGATCGCAGATGTGGTAGTAGATATCCGGGATGCCGCCTTCGCCGGGACGCGTCTCAGGGAGCGGCGTCGCGGTGTGGACCGGCATCACCGAGTGATCCGGCAGCCACAGCGATTCGAAACCGAGCGCTTCCGCGGCGCGGGCCAGATCGGCGGGATTGGCACTATGCTCATTGGGCGCGATCAGCAGGCCTATTTTCATATTCCGCTCCGATATACTTCTCGAATAGCCAGTCGATTCTATTTTGTGAACCCACCGGCCTCTTTCGCAGGAGTAAGAATTTTACGCAACCGGCGGCGGCGCCGGCCTCCTTCGGCGGAGCGCCTCTGCGCCAGCAACGAAGATCCAGCCTCCGGCCCCTCCCCTGGCCTGCGTTGTCGAGGGGCTACTTTTTCGGCGCGGTCACCTCACTGAAGGTGCGGATCGCCTCGACCGCGGTCGGCACGCCGCTATACTGCGAGAGGTGGATGATAATCTCCTTGATCTCGGCCTGCGTGATGCCGAGGTTGAGCGCGCCGCGTATGTGAACCTTCAGCTCCGCCGCGCGGCCGAGCGCGATCAGCGCCGCCATCGTGATCATCGAACGCGCCTTGAGCGGCAGTCCCGGGCGGCTCCAGATGCCGCCGAACAGCTCGTCGTTGAGGAACTTGCCGAAGTCGGGGTCGAAGCCGCTTAGGAACTCGTTGCCCGCCTTGGCGCCCCGCTCGCCCCACAACTGAGTACGCAGCGCCATGCCTTTTTCATGCTTGTCGTCGGCCATTGGTTTCTCCTTCGAATGCTGACTGTTATGAAGATGTATAGTGCGCGCGGTCTATGACGAGTTGCGCACTTTAACCCCGGCGCGCTCTTCCTGGATCATGAACGACGCCGACGAATCCTTCTCACCCCAGCCCTTGTTGAGCGCCTCCAGCAGGTCCTGCTCGGCATGCGCCGCCAGCGGCATCGGCACGTTGAGTTCGCGCGCGAGTTCGGTGGCCAGCCCGAGGTCCTTGCGCGCCAGCTTTAGCGCGAAAGTCACGCGGTCGAAGTTATCGCGGAAGACCATCTTGGGCAGCGCCGCGTTAAGCACCATCCCCTGCCCGTAGGCGCCGTCCTGCACCGCGCGCAGCAGCGCCTCGGGCGAGACGCCGGCCTTGACCCCCATCGTGAAGGCCTCGGCCAGCAACTGGGTCGAGCAAATCGCGATCATGTTGTGGACCAGCTTGGCGACCGAGCCGGCGCCGATCGCGCCGATGTAGGCCACCTTGTCGCCGAGTGCGTCGAGCACCGGCTTGATTTCGTGGTAGTCGGACTCGCTCCCGCCCACCATCACGGCCAGCGTCGCCTTGCGCGCGCCGACCACCCCGCCGCTGACCGGCGCGTCGAGCATCCGGATGCCCTTGGCCTTGAGCCGCGCGTGGACCTGGCGCACCACCGTAGGCGAGTTGGTCGAGAGGTCGACGTAGAGGCTCCCCGGCGCCATCGCGCCGATTAGTCCGCCCTCGCCGAGCGCCACCGCCTCGACCTCCCTGGGCCCGGGCAGCGAGGTGAAGACGACTTGGGCGCCCTTGGCGGCGGCCGCCGCGCTGTCCGCCCACTGGGCGCCGCCGGCCAGATGCGGTTCGGCCACCTGCCGGCGGACATCGTTGACGGTGACCTGGTGGCCCGCTTTCATCAGATTGAGCGCCATCGAGCCGCCCATGTTGCCGAGCCCGACAAATCCGATGCGCATAACTAATACCTCCCGTGCCGAAAAACTTGCGGCTTGACGCCCGCCCAGGAAAGCTCCGGTGGCAAGCCTCCTTAAAGCACCGCCGGGCAAATCCCGCAAGGAAAATCAACAGTTGGAGACTAACCGAATGGTCGGGCGGTTGACTTTCCACAGGCGCTTGGATAACCGTTATGAGCCTGATGGCCTTATCAAGAGCGGCGGAGGGATTGGCCCGATGATGCCGCAGCAACCGGCCCGCCCAGGGTGCTGGTGCTAACTCCAACGGGGCTCAAGCGAGCTCCGGAAGATAAGGCGAGAGTCCCTGCACCCTCGTCCTTATCCGGGAGGAGGGTTTTTTAATTCCCCTCTCGTGGCACAGCCGGCCGCTGGTGGCACAGCCGGATGGATTATGAAGGCGCGGGCGAGAGAACGAGTTGGCAAGGCAGTCAATTCTGATAGTCGGGATGGGCGGGCTGGGTGTTCCGGCCGCCGCGGCGCTGGTGCGCGGGGGAGCGGAGCGGCTCGGCCTGGTTGATCCCGACCCGGTCGAACTTTCCAATCTCGCGCGCCAGGTCATCTATGGTGCGGCGAGTCTGGGACGGCTCAAAGCCGCGGCGGCGGCCCAGCGGCTGCGCGAAGCGCGTCCGGGGCTGAGCGTCGAGGCCTACCCGGTTGCGCTTGACCGGACCAACGCCGCCGATCTGATCGCGCGTTACGACTTCGTGATCGACGCGACCGACGACCCCGCGGCCAAGTTCCTTATCAACGATAGCTGCCTCGAAGCGGGGCGGCCATTCGTATACGCCGGCGTGCTGGGGCTGAGCGGCCAGGCGATGACGGTTCTGCCGGGGCGCACGGCGTGCCTGCGATGCCTGTTCGAAGAGGCGCCCGACCCGGCCGAGATCGCCAGTTGCCGCGAGGCGGGAATAATCGGCCCGGCCGCGGCGGTGATCGGCGAGATCGAAGCGGCCGAGGCGCTGCGCTGGCTCAGCGGCGGCGTGCCGGAACTGGCGGGCAAAATCCTGACCTATGACGGGAGCGCGAGCGGGCGGATGCGCGTGCTCGCGGTGAGCGCGCGCGCGGGCTGCGGATGCGGCGCGGCCCGGCGCGTAGAGGCCGCGGCGGCTTTCACGCCGGCGCGCAATCAATGAGGACTCATGCGATGAGCTACGTCACCAACCTCAAGTGCCGCGAGTGCGGCCAGGAATATCCGATCAAGCCACTACACGTATGCGAGGACTGTTTCGGGCCGCTCGAAGTCAGCTACGACTACGCGAAGATCCGCGCGGCGGTCTCGCGCGCGGCGATCGCGGCGCGTCCGCACAACCTCTGGCGCTACCGCGAACTGCTGCCGGTCGACGGCGAGCCCGAGGCGGGGCCGTTTTCGGGCTTCACGCCGCTGTTGCCGGCGCGCCGCCTCGGCGCCGAGCTGGGGCTCAAAAAGCTCTATATCAAGGACGACACGGTCAACCATCCCACACTCTCCTACAAGGACCGCGTGGTGTCGGTGGCGATCACCAAGGCGCGCGACTTCGGTTTCAGCACCGTCTCATGCGCCTCGACCGGCAATCTGGCGACCGCGGTCGCGGCGCACGCGGCGCGCGCGGGGCTCAAGTCGGTAATCTTCATGCCCGAGGGCGTCGAGGCGGGGAAAATCGTCGGCTCGTCGATTTACGGCGCGCGGGTGATCACGATTCGCGGCAACTACGACGACGTTAACCGGCTGTGCAGCGAGATCGCCGACAAGTACGGCTGGGGCTTCGTCAATATCAACCTGCGCCCCTACTACACCGAGGGCGCCAAGACCTTCGGCTTCGAGGTCGCCGAGCAGCTCGGCTGGAAACTGCCCAACCATATCGTGCTGCCGACTGCGGGCGGCACGATTTTGCCCAAGGTCGCCAAGGCCTTCAAGGAACTCAAGGAGGTCGGACTGGTTCACGGCGGCGAGTTCAAGATTCATTGCGCGCAGGCGGCCGGCGCCGCCCCGGTCATCCATGCGCTGCACAAGAACACCGACCTGATCACGCCGGTCAAGCCCGACACCATCGCGAAATCGATCGCGATCGGCAACCCGGCCGACGGCTTTTACGTACTGCGCGCGGTGCGCGAGTCGGGCGGATGGGGCGAGATGGCGAGCGACCCGGAGATCATCGACGCGATCAAGCTGCTCGCGCGCACCGAGGGCATCTTCGCCGAGCCGGCCGGCGGCACCACCCTGGCCGTGACGCTCAAGCTCATCGCCGCCGGGCGGATCAAGGCCGACGAGAGCGTGGTGGTCTCGATCACCGGCAACGGTTACAAGACCCTGGAGGCGGTCGCCAACAGTATCGAGCCGCCGCTCGTGATCGAGGCCCGGCTGAAGGACTTCGACGCGATCTACGAGAGTCTCGGCGACGGCAAACGCTCGCTCAAGGGCGTGGCCTGACCGCACGGGCGGCACGCTTGTAAAGCCCGGTGGCGAAGCATATGCATCAACGCTAGTCTTGGGAGGTGGAAGTTTCGATCATGCCAGTCAAGGTACGAGTACCGACCCCGCTACGCAGGTTTACCGGGGGCACCGACGAGGTCCCGGCCGCGGGCGAGTCGGTCCGCGCGGTTATCGAGGATCTCGAAAAGCGCCATCCGGGGATGCGCGAGCGGCTGCTCGACGACAAGGGCGAGCTGCGCCGCTTTGTCAATATCTATCTCAACGGCGACGATATCCGCTTCCTCAACCAGCTAAACTCACAGGTCAAGGATGGCGACGATATTTCAATCGTCCCAGCGATCGCCGGCGGCGAGTAGCGAAGAATACGTGCCGGCGGCGCGGGCGCACAGCGTACTCGAGCTGATCGGCAACACTCCGCTGCTCGAAATCACGCGCGTGACCGAGGGGCTGTTGCGCCCCGGCGTGCGGATTTTCGCCAAGCTCGAGGGCTTCAACCCCGGCGGCTCGGTCAAGGATCGCGCGGCGCGCCACATGATCGAGCTGGGGCTCAAGCGCGGCGAGCTGCGTCCGGGCAAGGTGATTATCGATTCGACCTCGGGCAACACCGGGATCGCGCTGGCGATGGTCGGCGCGGCGCTCGGCTACCCGGTCGAGATCGTGATGGCCTCCAACGTCAGCCGCGAGCGCAAGAAAATAATCGAGGCCTTTGGCGCCAAGCCGATCTACTCTGATCCGCTGGAGGGCTCCGACGGCGCGATCGCGATGGCGCGCAAGATCATCGCCGCCGACCCCGAGCGCTACTTCAAACCTGACCAGTACAACAACGAGGCCAACCCGCTCGCCCATTTCGAAACCACCGGGCCGGAAATCTGGCATCAGACGCGCGGCCGCATCACCCACTTCGTGGCTGGAGTCGGCACCGGCGGCACCGTGATGGGGGTCGGGCGCTATCTCAAGTCGCAAAATCCCGCAGTGAGCGTGATCGCGGTCGAGCCGGACGACGCGATGCACGGGCTGGAGGGGCTCAAGCACATGGCCTCGTCGATCGTGCCGGGCATCTTTCACGCCGAAGAGCTCGATGGCCGCATCGCGGTCAGCACCGAGGACGCCTACGAGATGGTCTACGCGCTGGGCCAAATCGAGGGCGTGCTGGTGGGGCAGTCGTGCGGTGCGGCGCTGGTGGCCGCGCTGCGGCTCGCGCGCGGGCTGCGCGAGGGCTGCGTGGTGACCGTGTTTGCGGATTTCGGTGACAAGTACCTGTCCACCAATCTGTGGATCGGATGGGAACAATGGCGCAAGGAGCGCCTGCAAAAGCTCGTCAGCAAATGGAACGCCTCCGCGAGCGCTACTACCTGAGCTACCCCAAGTCGCTCATCCGCGAGCCGCTGCTTTACCACCTGGTCAAGAAGTTCGACCTGGTGTTCAACATCCGCGGCGCGAGCGTCTCGGAAGAGATGGGCCTGGTTGCGGTCGAGTTCGAGGGCTCGAGCGAGCAGATCGAGCGCGCGCTCGCGTGGCTGCGCCAAACCGGCGTCACGGTCGAGCCGATCGAAAAAAACGTTATCGAGTAGGCGCGCGCGCCCTCGCCCTCATTTCGTAACTCTTTCCCCCTCAGTTTTTGGGTAGCCATTCATTTGTAGGTGCCACTCGTGAGCGGCCCTCCTTGGGGTGGGGGTCTAGAGGCAATGAAACAGTTCTGAATCTCCGTGGAACCGCCTCCGTCTGCATCAGAGCTTCGTGATCCGAGAAGCCCAGGACGCGCAAGCCATGTCCGGCGAGCGATCGCGTGCGCGCCTTGTCCTGCTCATGCTGATCTTCGTGCTGTCCGCGGAGCGATCGGATGCTGGCGACAAAAACTGTACACTTGGCCGATGCCCCCGCAAATGCATCCAGCGCCGGGGCTCGGCGTCGGCCTCCTCGCGGCGCAGTCGCCCTTACCTGTCGCGCGGGAGAAGTGGCGCGCTCATGGCAAAAAGAATTAGGACGAGGAAGCGCCGCGAAACACAGACATTCGGCGCTTCCTCGCTCGACCCCCACCCCACCCCCCCCCAAGACAATTCGGGGAGGGAGTTAGAGCGCAGACTGAGGGCGAAAGGGTTAAAAACTTGAAACTGCTCGCACCAGAATAAAATCCGCCGCTTCCATCCGGCGCGTCGGCGCTGGACAATGTCCGGCGCGAGCGTCCGCTACCCCTTTGCCGCCAGCGGGCGACGCCTGAAGCCACCATGTACGCCGAGGACACCATCGTTGCGCCGGCTACCCCGCCCGGCAAGGGCGCCGTTGCGATCGTGCGGCTCTCGGGTGGCCTTGCGATGCGGATTGCCAGGGCGCTATGGCATCCGCTGGGCTCGGCGCCCCCGCTTCCGCGCCGACTTGGCCTCGGCGAGATTCGCGATCCGCAAACCGGCGCCGTGGTCGACCGCGCGATGTGCGTCATGATGCCCGCTCCGGCGAGTCTCACGGGCGAAGATGTTGTGGAACTCCACTGTCATGGAGGGCCATATATTGTGCGTCGGGTGGTGGGGCTGACGATCGCTGCCGGGGCACGGATGGCCGAGCCGGGCGAGTTCAGCCGCCGCGCCTTCTTAAACGGCCGCATCGACCTTACCGAGGCGGAAGCGGTTGCGGACCTGATAAATGTGCGTAGCGAAAGCGCACTTCAGCAGGCTTTAGCGCAACTTAACGGTGCATTGGCGCAACGAGTCGGGCAGTTGCGCAGTGGCGTGGTCGCCATCCGGGCCCATCTGGAGGCCGAGATCGACTTTGCCGATGAGGGGCTAAACCTGCCTAGACGCAAGGAAATCGCTGCGGACCTAGCCCGCCTGATCGACGACGTTGCCCTGTTGCATGACAGCTTCAGGCGCGGGCGTTTGGCGCGCGACGGCGCACGCGCCGCTATCGTCGGCAAGCCCAACGTCGGCAAGTCCAGCGTGCTCAACCTGCTACTTGGGGCCGACCGCGCCATCGTGACCGCCTTTCCGGGTACCACGCGCGACGTTATCGAGGAATCGGTGACGCTGGGGCCCTGGCCGCTGGTGCTGCAGGATACCGCCGGAGTGCGGGAGGCGGGCGACGAGGTCGAAAGGATCGGGATCGGGCGCGCGCTCGGCAGCGCGACCGAGGCCGACCTGCTGATCGCGGTGTTCGACGCCTCGCGCCCGTTTGAGGACGACGACGCGCGGGTGGTCGAGCTTTGCCGGGAGCGCGCGGGCATCGCCCTGCTCAACAAGTCCGACCTGCCGGCCGTGCTCTCGCCCACCGAGCTTTTGGATCGGGGCCTGGGGATGCCGGTGCTAAGCTTCTCGGCGCTCAGCGCGGCGGGCACGCCCGGGCTTCGCGACGAGCTTGGCCGCGCGCTCGAGGCGCTGGCCGCGGCAGGCCCGGCCGACGGCGTTGCGATCTCGCGCGAACGCCATCGTGAAGCACTCGCGCAGGCTCTGGAAGCGCTTGGAAACGCGCGATCGAGCGCGCTTTCGGGGATGCCGCCGGAGATCGTCGCGGTCGACGCGGCCGCCGCCTCTCAGGCGCTGGGCGCGCTCACCGGGGAGGTCGGCGGCGAGGACGTGCTCGACGCGGTGTTTCGCGAGTTCTGTATCGGAAAGTAATGTTATCCTACAATTCGTAATTAAAAGGATTGCCGCGAAGTCCGCACCCGGCGCTTGGCCCGGCCCGCGAGGCGCGCCATAATCCGGGCCTCTATGAATTTCGGCGTAATTGTCGTCGGTGCCGGCCATGCCGGTATCGAAGCGTCCCTGGCCGCGGCCCGGATGGGAGTTGCGACTCTGATGCTGACGCTCAATCTCGACCATATCGGCCAGATGTCGTGCAATCCGGCGATCGGCGGCATCGGCAAGGGCCATCTGGTGCGCGAGATCGACGCGCTGGGCGGCGAGATGGCGCTTGCGATTGACGAGACCGGCATCCAGTTCCGCTTCCTTAACACCCGCAAGGGGCCGGCCGTGCGCGCGCGCCGCGCCCAGGCTGACAAGGCCGCCTATCGCACGCGAATGAAGCGCGTGCTCGAGGCCACGGCGAACCTGACGATTCGCCAGGCCAGTGTCGAACGGCTGCTGGTCGAAGGCGGGCGCGTGCGCGGCGTCGAGTCGCAAATCGGAGAGATTTTCGAGGCCGAGTGCGTGATTCTAACCACCGGCACGTTCCTCAAAGGCCTGGTCCATATCGGGCTTAAGAGCTACTCAGCCGGCCGCGCGGGCGATTTCGCCGCGATGGGGCTCAGTGAGCATCTGGCGCAGCTCGGCTTTCGAATCGGGCGGTTGAAGACCGGGACCTGCCCGCGCCTCGACAGCCGCACCATCGACTACTCCGGGCTCGAGCTCCAGCCGGGCGACGATCCGCCGCCGCCCTTTTCGTTCCGCACCGCGCGGATCGCGCAGGAGCAGGTCGCTTGCCACCTCACCTACACCAACGCGCTGACGCACGAGGTGATCCGCGGCGGGATCGACCGCTCGCCGATGTACTCCGGCGTGATCCAGAGCCGCGGACCGCGCTACTGCCCGTCGGTCGAAGACAAGGTGATGCGCTTTCGCGACAAGGAGCGGCATCAGATCTTCCTCGAACCCGAGGGGCGCGACACGGTCGAGGTTTATCCCAACGGGCTTTCGACCAGCCTGCCGCTGGACGTGCAGCTCGCGATGGTGCGCTCGATAAAGGGGCTCGAAAGCGCGGAAATCATGCGCCCCGGCTACGCCATCGAGTACGATTTCTCGGATCCCACGCAACTGCTAGCGTCGTTGGAGACCAAGCTCGTCGACCGGCTCTTCTTCGCCGGCCAGCTAAACGGCACCACCGGCTACGAAGAGGCCGGCGCGCAGGGTCTGATGGCGGGAATCAACGCCGCGCTAACGGTTCGAGGCGAACCAGCACTGATCTTAAGACGCGACGAGGCTTACATCGGAGTGATGATCGACGACCTGGTGACGCGCGGGATCGGCGGCGAGCCCTACCGTATGTTCACCTCGCGTGCGGAGTACCGCTTGCTGTTGCGCGAAGACAATGCCGACCGGCGGCTCACGCCGTTCGGAGAACGCTTGGGGTTGCTCGGCGCCGCGGCTGGGCAGCGCGTGCGCGACAAGGACGAGCGGGTGAAGCGCGAGCTTGCGCGGCTTGGGGAGGCGCTTATCCCGGCAAGCGGCGCGGTCAATTCGATGCTGACCGGGTGCGGCTCGACCCCGATCGCGCATCCGGCGCGCGCGTTCGAATTGCTCAAGCGGCCCGAGGTCTCGTACGCCACCGTGCTGACAATGGCGGGTTTGACGGAAGGCCTCGATACCGACGAAGCGGCGCAACTGGAGATCGACGTCAAATACGAAGGCTACGTCAGGCGGCAGGCCGAGATGGTCGAGCGGTTCAAGCGCCTGGAGGACGCAATTATTCCGCAATGGGTCGATTATTCAGCGGTGAACGGCCTTTCAACGGAAGTTCGCGAGCGGCTCCTGAGCGTGCGCCCGAGATCGCTCGGACAAGCGGCGCGGATGCCCGGGGTGACGCCGGCCGCGATTTCGCTCATCGCGTTTCATCTCAAGAGCCGGCGTGGGCGCGCCTCGGACACGTTGCGCGATTGCTGATTTTGCAAGACGTTTCACGTGAAACAATGAAACAGTGAAAGAGTGAAAGATCCGCGCCGCCCAGCGCCGACAGGCGCCGAGGTTTCACGTGAAACGCGCAAGCGATCGGGCGCGCCATCCGCCTCGCCGGCGAACCTCGAAAACATTGCCGAAAGCGTCGCCATAGATGCCCGCGAGCGGGTCGCGATATGGCTCAGCGAAACGACCCTCAGGCCGCGCGGCCGATTCCTCGAACGGATCGACAAATTGGCCGCGACCCTGGCCTTGTGGGGCGCGCATACCAACCTGACCGCTAACCCGAACGATCCGGTCGAGATTGCCTTCCACATCATTGATAGCCTGGCGCCATTCGCCTTCGCTTCGGGTGCGAATCGCGACGCTCTCGAAGCGGCGCTCGCCGAGGATGGCGCCGCGCTCGACATCGGATCGGGGGCCGGCTTCCCCGGACTCGTACTTGCGGCCGCCTACCAGGCGGGGTTCACCTTGGTCGAATCCAGGCGCAAGCGTGCGAGTTTTCTGCAAGTCGCAGCGCACGAAATGGACCTGGCGAATGTCGTGATCGAGCAACGTCGGCTAAACGCGCGCACCGTCATCGGCGGGTTTGACCTGGTGACTGCGCGCGCCTTCGGCATCTCGGCCGAACTCTACGAAATCGCGGTTGCGGCGCTGCGGCCCGGCGCGATGCTTCTGCTGTACGCCAGCTCGCGCCAGAATTCCGCCGAAGGAGAATTCGGCCCGCCTATCGACGATTCTCAAGCTCGCGCCGCGCAGCTTACCGCGCCAGCCGCGTGGACTTATAGGCTGCCGCACGGCGACCGTGTCGCTACTCGCACGGCCACGCTCTGGCGCAAACCTCGCGCCACCTGAGCGGACCGCTAAAACGCCGCCAAATCAGCGATTTAACCGCACGCCACGATCCGCTTTTGCATTAGGATCGCCACGGTGTCAGTATAAAAATTGAGAGTGGTGCTATATGCGCCGCGGTCTCAAGGGTGGTGGGGCGGCTGTGGGGCGTATCATAGCGATCGCCAATCAGAAGGGCGGTGTCGGCAAGACGACTACCGCCGTCAATCTCGCCGTCGCACTGGCGCAATCCGGCCAGCGAGTACTTCTTGTCGATCTCGACCCGCAAGGAAACGCCACCTCTGGTCTGACGCCCGAGCCGGTGAAATCCGGCACCATCTACGATTCCCTCGTCGGCCGTACTCCGCTCGCGCAAATCATCCGCGAGTCACGTCCGTCGCTCTACTTGGCGCCGTCGGGCGCGGATTTGGTTGGCGCCGAAATCGAACTGGCGACCGTCGAAGGACGCGAGCGCCGATTGAAGGCCGAAATACAGGGCGAAGTCTGTAAATATAACTATGTTCTAATCGATACGCCGCCGTCGCTGGGGCTGCTCACGCTCAACGCGCTGGTCGCCGCCGACGCCGTGTTGGTGCCGATGCAGTGTGAGTACTATGCCTTGGAGGGCTTGAGTTCGTTGCTTGCCACCATCCGGCGGGTCAACGCCGTCCTCAATCCGCAGCTCGAGCTGATGGGCGTGGTGCTTACGATGTTCGACCCGCGCAACCGGCTGAGCCACGAGATTTCGCTCGAGGTCAACAAGCACTTCCCCGAGCGCGTCTTTCAGAGCGTAATCCCGCGCAATGTGCGAATTTCCGAGAGCCCCAGTCACGGTCTCGCGGTCATCGAGTACGATCCGAAATCGGTCGGCGCCGAGGCGTACCGGCTGCTCGCGCTCGAATTGCTGGAGCGCGCCGACTCGCCACAGGCCACGGCGCGGCCGACGGGCGAGGATGCATCAGGCGAGGTTACGAACGGGGGCCGGCCGCGGCGCGGGATATGGAATCTGCGGAGCATCTTTGCGCGCTCCGCTGAACGAGCACGGAGGAGCGGATGATACGCAGAGGGTTGGGACGAGGGCTCGACGCGCTGATCGAAAGCACCGATGGGGCGCTGGCGGCTGGTTCATCGCCAGTCCGGCCGAGTACGGACGGTGGCGGGGTCGCGATCGTCGGGCTTGATCAGATCGTGCCGAGCCCGCTCCAGCCGCGCCGCCACTTCGACGCTGAGCGGCTCCAAGATCTGGCGCAGGCGATCCGCAGCCAGGGAATTATCGAACCGCTGGTGGTTCGGCCGGCCCCTTGGGCCGACGGTGCCGCCGTTCGCTACGAGCTGGTGGCCGGAGAGCGGCGATGGCGCGCGGCGCGCGCGGCGGGCCTGAGCGCGGTGCCGGTGGTGGTGCGCGAGCTCGACGACCATGCGGCGCTCGAGATGTCGCTGGTCGAAAATCTGCTGCGCGAGGACTTAAACCCGGTCGACGAGGCGAACGGTTTCGAGCGCCTATGCCGCAGCTTCGGATTGAACCACGACGAGATCGCCACGCGCATCGGCAAGAGCCGCCCATACGTGAGCAACACGATGCGGCTGCTCGACCTGCCGCCGGCGGTCTTGGAGATGATCGAGCGCGGCGAACTGAGCGCAGGCCAGGCGCGCCCGCTGCTCGCGATGGCCTCGGCCGAGGCGCAGGCGGCGGCGGCGCGGCGTATCGTTGAGGGCCGGATCTCGGCGCGCGGCGCCGAGGAACTGGCCGGGGCGGCGCGGCGCGCGCGCGGCGGCTCCTTGCGCGGCGCCTCCGCCAGCGATCCCAACTTGGCGGCGCTCGCGGAAGGAATGCAACGCGCGCTCAAGCGCAAGGTCCGAATCGTTCGCGCGCGCGGCCGCAAGCCTGGCCGTATCGAGATCGAGTTCTACGGGGCCGACGACCTGACCGCGCTGGCCGCGACGCTCGGCGCCGCTGCGCGCGCCATTTCCGCGGTCTCCTGAGGCAATTCCTCGACTGCGGCGGTGATGACGCGATGAAAGAGCCGGCGCGGCCGCCTGCGGGATCGAAAACGGCCGATCCCCGCCGGCCCCCGCGCGAGCCGAGGAAAATCGGGCGGCCCTCGAAAAAGCATCGCGCGCCCTACGATATCGAGACCGTCACCAGCGCCGCCGTGCGCGTCTTCAATCGCCACGGCTACGAAGCGGCCTCGATGGAGGACGTCGCGCGCGAGACGGGGCTTACCAAATCGAGCCTCTATTATCACGTCTCCAGCAAGGAGGAACTGCTCGCGCGTGCGCTGGAGCGTGCTTTCCAGCGGCTGCTTGGCGTGCTCGAGGAACCGGGGGCGCGGAGCGGGACGCCGCTCGAACGCCTGCGGCACATCGTGTACCGCGGCGTAATCATCACGCTCGAGTTCGTGCAAGAGGTCGAGTTGCTTCAGCGGGTCAAGGGCAACACGCCGACCGAGCGGCAGGCGATGGCGCGGCGGCGGCGCTTCGGTCTCGAGGTCGCGGCGCTGGTCAGACAAGCCGGCGTGGCGGGGCAGATCCGCACAGACATTGACCCCGGCCTGCTGACCAGGTTGATATTCGGAATGGGCAACTCGATCACGCAATGGTACCGGCGCGAGGGCGGGTTCACGCCCGAGCAGATAGCCGGCGCCGTTTCATTGCTGGTCTTCGAGGGTATCGAGCGCGATGCGCAATCCTAGAGAGGGGGGAAGCGCAATCTCCGCAGGCCTTGACACACGCGAGACGATGCGCGATTTTTAAATCGACCGCTTGGTTGATTTATCTCCCGGGGAGGTCGCGGGCATGGCCAAAGCGACGGCCGCACAGGCGAGCAAGGGATCGAGCCGGTTGAATCTCGTCATTCCGCCGTTGGTGATCCCGAAGGACGGGTTTCAGCCAGCGCCCGAGATCGAGCAGCCCAACATCTTTCCCCTGGAGTGGCCGGTCAAGACCGAGCCGCTGGCCGCGCTGTACGAGAAGGCCAAACGGCAGGCGTGGAACCCGGCCGACCTGCCGTGGGGGCAGCTCGACCCCGCACAGTTCACGCCCGAGGAGCGCATGGGCATCATGTACTGGTACACGGTGCTTTCGGTCTTCGACGGTTCGGGGCCGGCGGTGTTCGCCAAGGCGATGATCCATTCCTACGAGCTTCACACCGAAGACCCGATCCGTAAATGCTTCTTCAGCGTTACCCGCGACGAGATGAATCACGAGGAGTGCTGCCAGCGCGCGATTCAGCGGCTGGTGCCGGGCGGTCCGCTGCGCTTCGAGGCGCGTACCGAGCTCGAGCGCGCGGCGCTCAATAATATCCAGTGGCTATCGCATAACGGCGCGCGCTACTGGCGCGGCTACTCGGCCTCGATCGACAAGTATCCGCTCTCGGTGCTGTTCACTTCGTTCCTGCTGGGCGAGGTCGCGGCCTCGACGCTGTTCTATGAGATGTCGCGGCGCACCACGCTGCCGATCTTCAAAAGCGTCTTCACCAAGGTCGGCCAGGACGAGAGCCGCCACCTGGCGATTTGCCTCAAGATGCTCGAGGACGATTGGCCGGGCCTGACCGAGGACTACAAGAGCCTCATCACCAAGCAGTTGCGCGCGGGCTTTGTGTTCCTCTCGATGATCCTGTGGGAGCCGCCCAACATGTTCTGGGAGCTGCCGCCCTACTTTCTACCCAATCATCGCACGCTGATGCAGTACGCGCGCCAGGCCGGGCTCGGCGTGCTGAGCTACGAGGACCAGGCGGAGAACTGGCGGATGGCGATCGCCAAAGTCAGGAAGGTGGTGGGCGACTGGGGGATCAAGTTCCCGGCGATCCCCGAACTCGACATCGAGGGCGTCGACGTCGGCAATATCACGGCCGCCGACATCATTCCGGTATTCTAGCCCCTGGTCCGGCCGCTACTCCGGCCGCGAGCAAAATCCCGGAGAGCCGACAAAATTCGGAGAGCTGAGATGATGGCCGAGACGATTCGTGTCGTGCGCGAGGGCGGGCTGGTCGAGATCGTGCTCAATCGCCCGGACAAGCTCAATTCGATCAACCGCCGCATGATCGCCGAGTTGTGCCAGGCGCTCGACCAGGCCGCCAAGGCGCCTGCCCGCGCGCTGCTGCTGCGCGGCGAGGGACGCGCGTTTTCGGCCGGACGCGACCTAACCGAAGCCGATCCGGAGAACGAGGACGCCGCCGAGGTCCTGCGCAACGATTTCGCGCCGCTGCTGACGCTAATCTACGAATTCCGCGCACCCACCATCGCGGCCGTGCAGGGCGCCTGCATGGGCGCCGGGCTGGGGCTCGCGTTCGCGTGTGACATCGTAATCGCGGCCGACGACGCGCAAATCTCCTCGCCCTTTGGGCGGCTGGGCGCGGTGCTCGACTCGGGCGGCCACTTCCATTTCGCCCATCTGCTAGGCCGCCACGTCGCGCTGGAACTTATCTACACCGGACGGCGGCTCGGCGGACGCGAGGCGGCTGAGCGCGGACTGGTGAACCGCTCGGTCGCGCCGGCGGAACTGGCCGAGACCGCGCGCAAGCTGGCGCAGGAAATAGCGGCCGGACCGACAGCGGCATTTCGCATCTCCAAGCGCGTGCTGCTGGAAGCGCTCAGCCGCTCCTATGCAGACGTGCTGGAGGCTGAGGCATTCGCGCAGGGCGAGGCCTCGCGCACTGCTGACTACCAGGAGGGGATGCGCGCGTTCAAGGAAAAGCGCGCCCCGGCGTTCAAAGGTAGCTAGCGCGCCAGTCTTAAACTCCCTCCACCAATTGTTTTGGGGGAGGGTTGGGAAGGGGGTCCAGGCGGTTCTAAATCTCTGTGAGAACCGCCTCTGTCTGAAGCAGCGCTTCCCAATCAGAGAGCGACTGTTTCGCGGCGCAATCGCTGCGCTTCACCGACCGGGAGACGCGCGCGCACATCGCTGGAAGATCAAAACGAGGAAGCGCCGCAAGGAAAGACCTCCGCCGCTTCCTCGCTTGACCCCCACCTCATTCCTCCCCCAAGACACGGGGGAGGAGGTCAGAAAGCGCGCTCACCATAACTCCCAAAGGGGTCAGAAGCGGTTCGCCATCCCGATCGCGCCGCCGCGGCGCAGCAACAGCAGCTTGTCGCCGCCGGCCTTCACCTTCAGCACGGGCCTCAAGTCGAGCGCCTCGTTCTCATGCTCATTCCATACCGGCTGCGGCACGATCACGTATCCCGGCGGTGCGTCGCCCAGTTTGCCGTCGATTTTGGGGGCGTTGCGGTCGAGGTAAAAGAGCAGCGGGGCCGGGTCGTCGCCGAAGCCGTAAAGATAGAGCGGTTCGTCGCTTCCGACCGCGCGGTTTATCTGCGCCGCCGCGGCCGCGAACGATCCGCCCGTGCATGCGGCGGCCTCATGGCCTGGCAGGTAGAAAAAATTGAACGCCATCAGCCCGGCGCATAGTGTCACCAGCGCGCCGCGCGCGATGCGGCCCCATCGGCTGCGCCGGGCGATCTCGTCCGCTCCCCAAGCCAGCAGGAAGGCCGAGGATGGCCACAACGGCAACAGGTAGGCGCGCCGCTTGTAGGCGGCGAGGGTAAAGAAGATCACCGTGAGCAGCCAGAACGTCGCCAGCATGCGGGCGTCGAATCGCGCGTGCCGCCTGCGCGCTTCGCTGATTGAAGCGGCCCGCGCCGCATTGGCCGGGCGCCGCAGCGCCGCCGCGGCCGCGAGCGGAACCAGCAGGCTCAGCGGCGCCGAGTTGAGCAGGATCGGTTTCAGGTAGTACCAGGGCGCCATAGAGCCGAGTGCGCCGAAGAAGCGGCCGAGGTTCTCGCTTTCGAGCTGGCGGCCGAGGAATCCGTAGCGCCGCCCGATCGCGCATGCGACGTACCATCCGCAACTCACGACTATCGCGGTGAAGAGGCTGCCCGGCGTGAACAGGTCCCACAACTCGCCGAGCCGCCGCTCGCGCATCAGGAACAGTACCATCGCGCCGAGCGGCAGGATTATCGCCACCGGCCCCTTGGCCAAGACGCCGAGGCCGAGCGCGAGCGCAAACAGGTAGCGCCGCGCGGCACCGCCGGCCGCTGATGCGGCAGGTTCGCCGCCTGGCGCGGCCGGCAGCATCCACCGGCAGCTCATCATCGCGAGCGTTTCGAAAAAGCACAGCGTCATATCGACCCGCCCGACCCGCCCTTCGCTCACGTACTGGTACGAGCCCGCCAAAATCAGCCCCGCGAGCAGTGCGCCACCCTCGCCCAGCGGCGCCCATGCGAACGCGATCGTGAGCGCCACGCCCGCGATCGCATAAAGCGCCGACGGCAGGCGCAGATTGAAAGCAGTCACCTTAGATCG
>JAKAVN010000037.1 GCA_021827495.1 Deltaproteobacteria bacterium
GGCGCTCGCCGCCCTGCTCGAAAAGGTCGATTGTCCAGTTACTTGGCTCGACGGGCCGGGCTTCTCCGCGGCGCGCCCGCGCGAGGCGCTGGCCGCGCGCTTCGGCGCCGCGGCGGCCGGTGCGCTCGGCGAGGCGCTCGGCGCCGCGGCGGGCGCCGCGCTGGTCTATGTCGAGGAAACCTTCGGACGCGAGCTGGCGCATCTGCGCGCGCCGCATCTTTACCGCGCCGCCGAATACATGCTGGTCGACGAGGTCAGCCGCCGCCACTTGGAACTCGTGCTCTCCTCCGACGGCACGCGCCGGGGCTCGCTGCTCGCGGTGCTCGACGAGACGCTCACGCCGGTCGGCGCGCGCGCGTTGCAGAAATGGATCGTATACCCGTTGCTCGACCTCGACGCGATCTGCGCCCGCCATGACGCGGTCGAGGAGCTGTTCGAAACCGATCTCGGCGGCGAGGCCGCCGAGGCGCTGCGCCGGATCGGCGACCTCGAGCGGCTGGCGGGACGAATCGGGAGCCTGCGCGCCTCGCCGCGCGATTGCCTCAAGCTGGAACAGGCGCTGCGGGCGGTCGGCGCGCTGCGCGGCGCGCTCGAACGATGCCAGAGCGCGCTGGTCCGCGAGGTCGCCGCGCGGCTGGCGCCGATGCCCGAGCTGGCCGGGCGCATCGACGCGACGATCAGCGGCGAGCCGCCGGTCAATCCGCGCGACGGCAACGTGATTCAAAGCGGCTTCAGCCCCGAGGTCGACGAGTTGCGCGCGCTCGCCTCCGACGCGCGCGGCGTGGTCGCGCGGCTCGAGGCGACCGAGCGCGCACGCAGCGGCATCCCGTCGCTCAAGGTCCGCTACAACCAGGTCTTCGGCTACTACCTCGAGGTGACCAAGCCCAACCTCGGCCGGGTGCCGTCCGACTACGAGCGCAAGCAGACGCTGGCCGGCGCGGAACGCTTCACCACCCCGGCGCTCAAGGAGCTGGAACGCAAAATCCTCGGCGCCGAGTCGGGACTGAAGGAACTGGAGCTCCGGCTCTTTACCACGCTGTTGCGCGACCTCGCGATGGAGGCCGGGACGATCCTCGCGACGGCGGCCGCGGTCGGCGAGTTCGACGCGCTGCTGGCGCTGGCGGCAGTCGCGCGCCGGCGCGGATACGTGCGGCCGCGGATGAATTCGGGGCTCGCGCTCTCGATCCGTGACGGCCGCCATCCGGTGCTCGAAGCCGCGATGCGCGCGGGCGAGTTCGTGCCCAACGACCTCGAGACCGACCCCGACGAGCGCCAGCTCCTGCTCATCACTGGCCCCAACATGGCCGGCAAATCGACCTACCTGCGCCAGGTGGCGCTGATCGCGATCATGGCGCAGATGGGGAGCTTCGTGCCCGCGACCGAGGCGGCGCTGGGGCTGGTCGATCGCGCGCTTACGCGGATCGGCGCGCGTGACGATCTGCGGCGCGGCGAGTCGACCTTCATGGTCGAGATGCGCGAGACCGCGCGCCTGCTGATGGGCCTCGGCGAGCGCAGCCTGCTGTTGCTCGACGAGGTCGGCCGCGGCACCAGCACCTTCGACGGGCTCGCGATCGCCTGGGCGCTGGCCGAGCATTTGCACGACAACACCCGCGCCAAAGTGCTCTTTGCCACCCATTTCCATGAACTGACCGACCTTGCGCGCGAGCGCCGGCGCGTTAAGAATCTCAGCATGGCGGTGCGGGAGTGGGACGGCGAACTGCTTTTCCTAAGACGGGTGGTCGAACAGCCGGCCAGCCGCAGTTACGGAATCGAAGTCGCGCGGCTGGCCGGGCTGCCTGAAAGCGTGATCGCGCGCGCGCGCCAAATCCTGGTCAACCTCGAGATGGGCGAGCTGGACGAAGCGGGGCAGGCGCGTCTGGCGCATCGTTCCGATGGCCACGGCGCGGCGAGTCAACTCGGACTGTTCACGCCGGCGCGGCAGCGCGTGATCGATGAGCTGCGGGCGCTCGAGGTCGAGCGGCTCACGCCGATCGAGGCGCTCAATGCGCTGGCGCGCGCGGTCAGCCGGCTCAAGGAAGGCGGCGGCTAGAGGAGGCTGCGGCGCTTGCTGGGTGCGGCGCGGCAGCGGGGTGGCGGATGCGATGAGGCCTTGGGGTTGGACGGCGCGGCTGGCTGCCATGGGGTTGGCGCTCGGGCTTTGTGCCGCGAGCGCCGGCGCGGCGGTGATCAACAGCGCCTGGGCCGTCCAGCGCGGCGCCGTAGTCGAACTGCATTTCGGGCTGCGCGGCGGCGGGCTTAGGTGGGTGCTGAGCGCTCACGGCAACGAGCTCTGGATTGATCTCGCGCATACTCGGATAGACCTTCCGCCGCGTCCGCTCTACGGACATGAGACGGCGCCAGTTGAAGCCGTGCGCGTGCTCGGCGAGAGCGGCACGCGATCTCGCCTGGTGATCCAGGTCGCCGGCAAGACCGACTACGCAGTGGGGAAATTGCCGCACGAGCTGCTGATCCGGCTGGCGCCGGCGGGCCAGGCTCCGAACCTGGCCGCGCCGGTGCTGGTGCGTATCGAGCGCCGGGGCGAGCGGGCGGCTTCTAGCCGCCCGCTCGCCCCGGCGCCATCCGTTGCCGCCGCGCCTGCGCCGCCAGCGCGCGCCGCTGTGGCGGCGCGCGCTGACCGCGCGGCGCAATTCGCGGACACGGCCGCGGGCGGCCGTGTCCGTCCCTCGCCGCCGCCTTCGCCCGCCCCGCAGGGGCGGGCGAAGGCGGCGGCGGACAGCGCATCCTTGCGCGGCCATCCCCTGGTAGTCATCGACCCCGGTCATGGCGGCTACGATTCCGGCACGCGGGCCGGCGCGCCCCTGCTGGAGAAGGACCTCGCGTTGCAGATCTCGCTCCGGCTCAAAGGCGAACTCGAGCGGCGCGGCGTCCATGTGGTCCTCACCCGCACGGCTGACTATTTCGTCACACTGGCCGGCCGCACCGCCTTCGCCAACCAGGCCGGCGCCGACCTGTTCATCTCGGTTCATCTCAACTCGAGCCCCGACGCCGCCACTACCGGGATCGAGACCTATTATCTGAATAACACCACGGACCGGGCGACGATTCGGCTGGCCGCGATGGAGAACGCAAGCGGGGGCGGCTATGGCACCCCGGCGGGGGGCGACTTAAACTACATCCTCAGCGATATGCGCCAGGAGTATAAGGCCAACGAGTCGGTCGCGCTCGCCTCGATGATCGAAGCGCGGACGGCCGCCGAGCTCAACGCGTCGCTGGGGTTGCAGGTGAGCGCCCTGGGAGCGATGCGCGGCCCGTTCTACGTGCTGGTGGGTGCGCGGATGCCCGCGGTGCTGGTCGAATGCGGCTTTCTCTCCAACCGCGGCGAGGCTGCGCGGCTGGGCTCCGCGCAGTACCAGCAGGTGCTGGCGGGGGGTATCGCCGCCGCGGTGGTCCACTATTTCAACGCCGACGCCGCAGTGGGCAACTTGTGAGCGAAGCGCCGGTTTCATTTCCGGCGCAGGCCTCCGGCATCGCTCCGCCTGTGGCCGCGCGCGACGAGGATTCGCTTTACGCCGAGTTCGAGAGCGGCGGGCGGCCCGGCCCGGCCGCCCGCGCCTGGTTGGAGGCGGTGCGCGAGGAACTCGCGCGGCGCCATTTCGCGGGCGCGGGCGGGATGGAGATCGTGCGCGAGTACACCGGATGCGTCGACCGGATGGTGCGCGCGCTCTACCGCTACGCTGACCACCATCACTCACGGCGCTTTTCTCGCCTAAACCAGCGCCTCGCGGTCATCGCGCGCGGCGGCTACGGGCGCGGCGAGCTCAATCCGCAGTCCGACATCGATCTCCTCTTCCTGCATGACTACAAGCCCGGTCCCTACGCCGAGGTGGTGACCGAGATAATTCTGCACGCGCTATGGGACGCCGGCCTCACGGTCGGCCAGGTGGTGCGCAACGCGCGCGAATGCGTGCGCGCGGCCAACGACGATCTGAAGGAGAAGACCGCGATCCTCGACATCCGTCTCCTCGCGGGCGACGAGAAGCTGTGGGCGGTGCTTGGCCAGGCGCTGATCGACGAGGTTCTCAACCGCAACCAGCGGAAATTCTTCCAGGCCAAGCTGGAGGAAAGCCGCGGCCGCCATCGCCATTACGGCGATTCGATCTACCTGCTCGAGCCGCAAATCAAGGAGGGCGAGGGCGGCCTGCGCGACCTGCATACGGCGCTGTGGCTGGCCAAGGTCAAGTACAAGGTGCACTCGCTGCCCGAACTGGTGCAAAAGGCGATCATCAGCGAGCCCGAGCTCGAGGAGGTCGTGCGCGCGCAGGACTTTCTGTATCGCGTGCGCAACTCGCTGCACTTCCTGAGCCGCCGCCATCACGACCAGATCACCTTCGAGTACCAGGAGCAGATTGCGCCGCTGCTGGGCTTTACCGCCGACGCGTCGGGCAGCGCGTCTTCCGCGCTGATGCGCTTCTATTACGCGCAGGCCGCCGCCATCCATCGCTTTTCCGAAGGGCTCATCGCGCGCGTCACCGAGGACCCGGCGGCCGGGCGCTTCATGCGGCGCGCGGGCGGACGCCAGATTCGCCCCGGAGTGCTGATCCAGGGCCGCCTGCTCGCTATCGCCGAGAAGGATTTCTTCGCCCACGCCCCGATCAATCTCATCACCATTTTTGCCGATTGCCAGGCGCACGGCGTCGAGCTTTCCGGCAGCGCCTATCAGCAGGTGCGCGACAGCCTGGGGCTCATCGGCGACGCTTTTCGCTGCGACCCGCGCAGCGGCATGGCGCTGATGGGGATCTTGTCGGGGCGCCAGGGCGTGGCCGAGACGCTGGAGGCGATGCATCGCGCGGGCGTGCTGGGCGCGGTGATTCCCGAGTTCGGCAATCTCTACGCGCGCGTGCTGCACGACCTCTACCACATCTATACCGTGGACCGGCATTCGCTCGCCGCGGTGCGCGAGCTCGAACGGCTGCGCAAGGGCGAGTTCAAGGACAGCAATCCGCTGCTGACCGAGGTCGCGCGCGAGGTCACCGCGCTGCCGCTGATCTTCCTCGCCCTGGTCCTGCACGACATCGGCAAGGGCCGCGGCCACGACCATCACGAGCGCGGCGCGCTGCTCACGGCGGAGGTCTCGCGCCGCCTGGGCCTGGACGGCGAGGAGATTGACCTGGTGGTCTTCCTGGTGCGCAACCATCTGCTGATGTCGCAGGTGGCGCAAAAGGGCGACGTCGACGACGTGCGCACGGTCGAGGAGTTCGCGCGCGCGGCCGGTTCCATCGACCGGCTCAAGGCGCTCTACCTGATGACCTTCGCCGACATGCGCGCGGTGGCGCCCAACGTCTACAACAACTGGCGCGACATGCTGCTGAGCGACCTCTACATGCGCGCGCTCAAGATTCTCGAACAGGGCGATCGCGAGGCGGTCGATCCGGCGCGGCGGCTGGCCCTGGTCAAGGCCGCCGTGCGCGAGCGGATCGGCGGCTTGGGCGCGGCGCCCGCCGAGCTGGTGGCCTTTCTCGGCGGGATGCCGGATCGCTACTTCCTCACCGTTGCCGAGGACGATATCCCGACCCACTTCGAGCTGATGCGGGCGCTGGGCGAGCAGCGTCTGGTGTGCCGCCATCGCCATTTTCCGGGCCTCGAGTTCAGCGAGTTTATTGTGGCCACGCGCGATCAGCCGGGCCTGTTCTCCAAGATCGCGGGCGCGCTCACCGCCAACAATCTCAACATCCTCTCGGCCCGCATCACGACCCGCGCCGACGGCGTGGCGCTCGACGTCTTCCGCGTCTCGCACGGCGCCGGCGGGCTGGCGCTGGAAGAGGAGCGCTGGCTGCGCGTCGAGCGCGGCCTCGAGGCGGTGCTGGCCGGCCAGCGCGATATCGAGGCGATGGTGGCCGAGGCGCAGCGCGCGCGCGTGGCCGGGCGCAAGTTCGTGCGCCGCGTGGCGACCGAGATCACGGTCGACAACCGCAGCTCCGAGCAGTTCACCGTGGTCGACGTTTTCACCCAGGACCGCGCCGGGCTGCTGTTCGCAATCACGCACACGCTGTTCAAGCTCGGGATGGTGATCCATCTCGCGCGCATCTCGACCAACGCCGACCAGGCGCTCGACGTCTTCTACCTCAGCGACCGGCGCGGCGGCAAAGTTACCGAGCTGGAGGCGATGAGGCGGTTGCGCGCGGCGCTGGTCGAGCGGCTCGACGACGTCCCGGCGGAGAACGGAGCCCCGCTTGAAAGCTCATCTTAGCGCCGCGCCGGTGTTGCCCGCGCAGCGCCCGATGCGGGCGGCGCAGGGCTGGGACGAAATCATCGAGCGCCATCTCGACCGGCTGCGGGTCGAGCGCGGCCTCGGCAACAATTCGGTGCAGGCCTACGCGCACGATCTGCGCGAGTTCCAGCAGTACTGCCGCGGCCACGAAGTCGAGCCCGCGGCGCTTGAGGCGCGCGTGGTCAGCGGATACCTGGAGACGATGGCGCGGCACGGGATGGCGGTGGCGAGCCAGCGGCGCCATCTGGCCAGCATCCGCGGCCTCGCGCGCGAAATGGCCGAGCGCGGAATCATCGAGCGCGATCCGGCCGCCGCGATCAAGCTCAGGCCGCATCCCCGGGCGCTGCCGCGCACGCTCGGCCAGCCCGGCCTCGAGATGCTGCTCGACGCGATCGACCCCAAGACGCTGCGCGGCAAGCGCGACCGCGCGATGCTGGAGCTGGCGTACGGATGCGGGCTGCGGGTCTCGGAGCTGGTCGGGCTGACAGCGGGCCAGGTGAATCCGGCCGAGCGCATCGTGGTCGTGCTGGGCAAGGGCGGCAAGGAGCGGATCGTGCCGATCGGCTCGGCCGCGGTGCGCGCGCTTAAGCATTATCTCGCCGCGCGCGAACAGGAGGCGCGAAAAAAAAACCGCGCGGCGCGGCCGTCGCCGGTGCTGTTCACCAGCCGGCTGGGACGCGCGATGACGCGCCAGGGTTTTTTCAAGGCGCTCAAGGGATGGGCCGCGGGCGAACCGCGTCTGGCGTGGGTCAGCCCGCACACTTTGCGCCACTGCTTCGCCACCCATCTGCTGGAAGGCGGCGCCGACTTGCGCGCGGTGCAGGAGATGCTGGGCCACAGCGACATCTCGACCACCCAGATTTACACCCATCTTTCCAAGAGCCACTTGCGCAAGGTCCATCGCAGATTCCATCCGCGCGGCGCGCGCCGCGCGCCGTCCTAGAAGCGAGGTCTCGTTGTCGAACGTCAGCGAATTCATCGTCACACTCTCGATTTGGGCGGTGCCCACCGTGTTCGCGATCGTGCTGCACGAGGTGATGCACGGGTACGTGGCGCACCTGCTGGGCGACGACACGGCGGCGCGCGCCGGGCGGCTCACGCTCAATCCCTTAAGCCACGTCGATCCGATCGGCACGATCATCATGCCCGCGCTGCTCTTGTTTCTGCA
This sequence comes from Deltaproteobacteria bacterium, assembly GCA_021827495.1. GTDB lineage: Bacteria > Desulfobacterota > Binatia > Binatales > Binataceae > JAKAVN01. The sequence continues at coordinate 7,398 of JAKAVN010000037.1, forward strand.
TCTGCCGGTCTTCGGCTATGCCAAGCCGGTGCCGGTCGATTTCCGGCGTCTTAGCCCGCCGCGCGCCGGGATGATCGCGGTGGCGGTGGCGGGCCCGCTGACCAACCTGGCGCTGGCGGTCGCAAGCGCGTTTGTGGCCCGGATGGCCGCGCCATACGTCAACGCGCCGTGGGGCGCGGCGGTCGCGCTGCCGATCGTCTACATGATGCAGGCCTCGGTGCTGATCAACGTGCTGCTCGCGGTCTTCAACCTGCTGCCGCTGCTGCCGCTCGACGGCGGCCGGGTGCTGGCCGGGCTTTTGCCGCCGCGCGCGGCGCGGGCGTTCGCGCGTCTTGAACCGTACGGACTTCTGATATTATTCGCGTTGTTGTATACGAACGCGGTGGACGTGGTTATCAATCCGCTCATCAGGGCGATCGCACGGGTGCTGCTGTGAGCGACGATTCGCAAGGCGCGGCGGAGCGCGTCGCGGCGGCGGCGGGGTTGCGCTTTCAGCTGCCGATTTACGAAGGGCCGCTCGACCTGCTGCTCCATCTGATCAAGCGCGCCGAACTCGACGCGCGCGACGTCACCGCCAGCGTCATCACCGAGCAATACCTCGCCTATCTCGAGTTGCTCGACGCGCTCAACCTCGACGTGGCCGGCGAGTATCTGGTGATGGCGGCGACGCTGCTGCTGATCAAGTCGTTCTCGCTGCTGCCCCATCCGGGCACCGAGGAGCTGGAAGAGACCGAGGAGCTCAAGCGCGACCTGGTGGCGCGCCTGCTCGAGTACCAGCGCTACCGCGAGGCCGCCGAGAAGCTCGGCGCGCGCGCGCTTTTGGGCCGCGACGTTTTCGCCGCCCCGGGCGAGAAGTTGCCCGAGTTGCCCGAGCAGGACGGCGAGGCGCCGGGTCTCAACGTGTCGCTGTTCGACTTGGTCGAGGCGATGGCGGCGGTGTTGAAGCGGCTCATCGACACCACGCCGCGCCAGATCACGCTGCGCGACATCCCGGTCGCCGAATGCATCCCGCGGATCATGGCGGCGCTTGAACGAAGCGGCGGCGCGCTCGAATTCGCGGCGCTGTTCGAGGATTTTCGCGATCGGCAGGATCGCTCGGTGCTGATCGCGACCTTCATGGCGCTGCTGGAGCTGATCCGGCAGGGCAGGGTGCGTGCGCGCCAGGAGCGGCGCTTCGGTCCGATCCTGCTGGAGCGGCGCGAACCGGCGGCCCCCGGCGAAACGCCGCCGGCGCCGGCGGCCGAGCGGCCGTGAGCGCGCATCATCTGACCATGGCCACGATGGCCCGCAGCTGAGCGGCCGGCGGAGAGGGATGGAAGAGGAACGGCTCAAGGCGATCCTGGAAAGCCTGCTGTTTGCGGCGGGCGAGCCCGTGCCGCTGGCGCGGCTGGCGGCGGTGCTCGACAACGTCGCGCGTGAGGCGATCAAGCAGGCGCTGGGCGAGATGATGCTGGGCTACGGCGCGGGCGCGCGCGGCGTGGTGCTCGAAGAGGTGGCGGGCGGCTACCAGTTGCGCACGCCCAAGGAGCACGCGCTTTACGTGCGCAGGCTGCTCGCCGCCAAGCCGCCGCGGCTCAGCCGTCCGTTGCTGGAGACGCTCGCGATCATCGCCTACCGCCAGCCGATAACCCGGCCCGAGATCGAGCAGTTGCGCGGCGTCGATTCGGGCGGCGTGCTCGAAACGTTGCTCGAGCGCCGCCTGGTGCGAATCGCCGGGCGCAAGGAGGCGCCTGGACGTCCGATCATGTACGCGACCTCGTCGGAGTTCCTCGAGGTCTTCGGGCTGCGCGACCTCGAGGGCCTGCCCGACCTCGAAGAGTTCAAGGATCTCGAAGCGCGCGCCGCCCAGGAAGCATCGGAGATGTCCGAAGCGGCGGCCGCGCCGGAATCCTCGGGCAGCGCACCGCTGCCCGAGGATTCCGGCGGCGGAGAAGAATCGGCGCCGCATCGCGGCGCCGAAGGCGGCGATACGGCGGTGGCCTCTGGCGGCGCGCGCTGCGCGCCGCCAGAGGCTCCGCCGGCGGAGCGGTTCGGGGTGGAGGAGTCGCGCAGCGACTCCTCCACCCCGAACCGCTCTCGCGACGACGAGCCGCAGTGACCGCCGGCGTGCGGCAACCACCGTCATCCCACACCCTTCAGCTGGACCAAAACCGCTGCTCGAACCCTCGAATCGGTTAAACGTTTTGGTAAACGTATTTCAGGCTCGGAATACTAAAACAGCGTGTAGATGAAGGGGGCAACGGTCGAGAATTCGGCGATCGCAATCAGCGCACTTAAGATCAGCAGTGTGCCGATGAGCGGCACCAGCCAGAACTTCTTGCGCTCGCGCGCAAACCCCCACAGGTCTCTCAACAAATCCAGCATCGGTAGGCTTTCTCCATCCAGGCGGGCAGCGAATTCAGAATGGCTTCTCCATACTTTCGGGTGGGCGCGGCCGGCTGGGCACCCGGTAGCTCTCACACTTGGGGTCGAAGCCGCGTTTCATCCGGTCGCGGCCGAACACCCACATCACGAAGCTGAACGGGGTGATCACTATCATGAAAATCACGCTCAGGATGACCCGTGTGTTGAACCATCCCAGCGCATGCCCCAGCCGCGTCCACCATCGATGCGGTAGCGCGAGGATGCGTGGCCAGGCCAGCGCCGCCAGCCACAGCACCGCCGCGGCGATCCATGGCCATTCGACCAGCGTGCGATGGCGCAGCAGCGGCGGCAAGCCGAAGAACGCCGCGAACAGCGCCCCCAGCACCAGCCCGAACTTGCGCAACTCCGCTTTGGGTGGTTGCTCCCCTGCCGCCAGCTCCATCGCCGCCCGTCAGTCCAGCTCGAACTCGCGCTTCCAGCTCTCGTCGCGCGGGCGCTCAGGCTGGCCGCTCTTGTCGAGCACGAAGTCCCCGAGCACCAGCACATCCATCTCGGTGCGCATGAAACATCGGTACGCGTCTTCGGGCGTGCACACAATCGGCTCGCCGCGCACGTTGAACGAGGTATTGACCAGCACGGCGCATCCGGTGCGCGCGGCGAAGCGCTCGATTAGCCGATGGAAGCGCGGGTTGGTGCGCGCGTCGACCGTTTGGATGCGCGCCGAGTAGTCGACGTGGGTGACCGCCGGGATGGTCGAGCGCGGGATGTTGAGCTTGTCGATGCCGAAGAGCTTGTGCTGCTCGGAGCTCATTGGCTTGCGCAGATCCTCGCGCACGTTAGCGACCAGCGCCATGTAGGGGCTCGGGCGATCAAGCTCGAAGTACTCGGCCGCGCGCTCGACCAGCACCGAGGGGGCGAACGGCCTGAACGACTCGCGGTACTTTATCTTGAGGTTCATCACCGATTGCATTTTTGAGTTGCGCGGGTCGCCCAGGATCGAGCGATTGCCAAGCGCGCGCGGTCCGAACTCCATCCGCCCCTGGAACCATCCGACCACCGCGCCCTCAGCCAGCATCGCGGCGACCGTCTCGAGCAACTGGTCCTCGGGCAGGCGCTGGTAGCGCGCGCCGGCGCGATCGAGGGCGTCCTTTATATCGGCCTCGCCGAAGCTCGGGCCCAGAAAGGAGCCGTGCATCCGGTCGTCGCCGTCGACCTCGCGCGGCGCGTCTTCGTAGAGATGCCATCCGGCCAGCGCCGCGCCGATCGCGCCGCCGGCGTCGCCCGCAGCGGGCTGGATCCAAAGGTCGCGGAAGCTTCCCTCGCGCAGCAGGCGGCCGTTGGCGACGCAGTTGAGCGCCACGCCGCCCGCTATGCACAGGTACTCGGCGTCCAGCTCGCGCCGCGCCGTCAGCGCCAGGCGCGAGACCACGTCCTCGGTGACCTTCTGGATCGACGCCGCAAGATCCATCTCGCGCTGCGTCAGCGGCGACTCGGGCTTGCGCGGCGGGCCGCCGAACAGCGCGTCGAAGCGCTGGTTGGTCATGGTCAGGCCGGTGACGTAGTTGAAATATTCGGTATTGAGCCGAAAGGTCCCGTCAGGCTTGACGTCGATCAGATGGTCGAGGATCGCGCCCGTGTAACGCGGCTCGCCGTACGGTGCGAGGCCCATCACCTTGTACTCGCCCGAGTTCACCCGGAAGCCGGTGTAGTAGGTGAAGGCCGAATAGAGCAGGCCGAGCGAGTGCGGAAAATCGATTTGCCACTGCGGAGTGAGGCGGTTGCCCTCGCCCAGCCACAGCGAGGTCGTCGCCCACTCGCCCACCCCGTCCAGGCACAGCACTGCGGCGCGCCAGAAGGGGCTCGCGAAGAAGGCCGAGGCGGCGTGGGCCTGGTGATGCTCGGTGAAGAGCAGCGGCGGCAGATGGTCGAGCTTGCCGCCGTCGAGCGACGCCAGCTCGCGCTTGAGCGCCGAGCGCAGGTTGAGCTTCTCCTTGAGCCAGATCGGCATCGCGGTCAGAAACGAGCCCAGGCCGCGCGGCGCGTAGCCCAGATAGGTCTCCATCATGCGCTCGAACTTCACCCACGGCTTGTCATAGAAGACGACCGAGTCGAGGTCTTCGAGCCTCAGCCCGGCCGAGCCGAGGCACCAGGCGGCGGCGCGATGGGGGAAGCGGGCGTCGTGTTTTTTGCGCGTGAAGCGCTCTTCCTGGGCGGCGGCCACGATTTCGCCGTCGCACACGAGGGCCGCCGCGCTGTCGTGATAATGGGCGGAGATGCCGAGGATTCGTTTTGCCATCGTTTCGCGCTGCCCGAGCACACGTATGGGGCCAATCCGGCGCACGTAAGGGCGCAGTTTCGCTCTCGCTTGACGATATAGGCTACACGAACTCGACCCTGCGCCAAACGGGCGCTCGCCTCGCCGCGCGGGACGGCGATTGCGCGCCGCGCACGAAGTCCTTAGATTAGATGCAGCGTAACGGCTAACGCGAGTCGTAAGGCTTGCCCATAATGGGGGCGAACTGGGTTCGACGGAGACAAGACAGCCGTGGTTGCACGCCGGGGTGCTGTTGGCCCGTAAAACAAACAGCCTGCGAAATTTACCCGCAGATAATAACGGTTACGCTCTGGCGGCCTAAGGGCCGCTAGCGTCCCGCCGCTGCTCGCCCATGGCAGCGGGTCGGGGCGTCATTTAGTGGGCTAGGGAAACGCCGTCGGCCACTTGGGCGCGCACCCGAAACTTAAAGCGGCTGGCCGCAGCAAAGCCCGTCCGCGGGGGTTGATGCGGCGAGATTAAATCGCGGACTACGCGTGTAGTGGCCACCGCTCGGCGGTTTTCGGACGGGGGTTCAATTCCCCCCGCCTCCACCACATGACAGTCTTGCCCAGTCCAACCGAGTCCAAAATAGCCCGCAAATGCTAGATTTTTGCCTTGATCAGCATCCAGCTACGTGCGACTACGCACGTTGACAGCCGGGTTTCTCTGGGGTAACTAGTGGGGTAACTGGGGCAACGGCTCTTGCCGAGTTACCCCAGTTACCCCAAACGGCGAAGGGGGCCGCTCGCGATGCTAACCAACGTGCAAATCAGGAAGGCCAAGTCTGCAGAGAAGCCCTACAAGCTCTTCGATGATCGCGGGCTCTATCTCATCGTGACCCCGGAAGGGGGGAAGTGGTGGAGGCTCAAGTACCGCCACGCCGAGAAGGAGAAGACCATCAGCCTGGGAACCTACCCCGACGTGACCCTCGCAAAGGCGCGGGAGCGGCGCGACGAGGCAAGGCGGCTTCTGGTTGACGGCAGAGACCCGAGCGCCGAGCGCAGGGCCGCTAAGGAAGAGGAGCGGAGCGAAGACGCGACGTTCGAGGTGATCGCGCGGGAGTGGCTTGAGAAATTCAGCGCGGTATGGACGCCGCTCCATCGGGAAACCATTGTCAGCCGCCTTGAGCGGGATGTATTCGGTTGGATCGGGAAGCGGCAGATTGCTGAAATCACCGCCCCCGAACTTTTGGAGGCGCTGCGGCGCGTTGAGGATCGCGGCGCGGTGGAGACGGCGCACCGAATCAAAGGGATTATTGGGCAGGTCTTCAGGTTTGCGATTGCGACAGGACGGGCGATCCGCGACCCTAGCGCGGATCTTCGCGGCGCCCTCGTGCCCGTCAGGGAAGAGCACCTCGCCGCCGTGACGAAGCCTGCTGACGTGGCGGCCCTGATGCGCGCGATCGACGGCTATAAGGGCTCGTTTGTCGTGCGATGCGCCTTGAAATTCTCCACGCTGACCTTCGCGCGACCGGGCGAGATTCGCAAGGCGGAATGGACGGAGATCGACTTCGATGGCTCGCTGTGGCGAATCGCGGCTGAGCGGATGAAGATGCGGCGTGAACACTTGGTTCCGCTCTCAAAGCAGGCGATCGAAATTCTGCACCAGCTCCATCCGCTGACTGGCTCGGGGCGTTATTTGTTTCCGGGTCGCACGCACGCGCGCCCGATGTCCGAAAATGCCGTGCTTGCCGCACTCCGGTATCTTGGCTACGAGCAGGGAACCATGACCGCGCACGGATTCCGGCGGATGGCATCGACACTGCTCAACGAATCAGGGAAATGGTCTGGGGATGCGATCGAGCGCCAACTTGCCCACGCGGAAACCGACGAGGTACGCGCGGCTTATAATGCCGCTGAACATCTGCCGGAACGCGTCCGCATGATGCAGTGGTGGGCGGATCATCTCGATCAACTCAAGACCGGCGCGTCCATCGTCCCCTTCCGAGCGCCGGAACCCGCTGTGGCCAACTAAGTCTCCGAACGGCGGATGATCTCGCTGCGCTCATTGCGTGTTGAGGGCGCTCTGGCCCTGCGGCAGCGAGTCGATTAGCGCCAGCACGTCGCTCGCGCGCCACGCAGTGGTTTTTGGTCCGAGTTTGACGGGCTTTGGGAAACGACCGCGTCTAACTCCTTCCCACCACGTGCTTGCTCCTATCGGACAGAGCCGAAGGACTTGCTTCAGGCGCAAGAGCGCGCGCGGATCGACCGGCTCAAAGCTTATCGTTTCAGGGTTTGGACTTGTTGTCTTCATTTTTCGGTTCTCCGTCTATGAGTCTCCCCGCCGGTTCAATCAGGATGGTTCGCGCGTTCGGTGAGGTAGCGCTCGACTTCCTCGAGCCGAAACCGCATGTAATGGCCGAGTCGCACGCACGGCAGATGTCCCTGCCGGGCCTGCTCTCTGACCCACGACTCCGGGACGCCGAAGCGCTTGGCGAGCTTCGGCGCACCCAGAAGGCCATCGGCATCGCTGGTTGGATCGGCTGCGCACTTCGCGATCATCAGCGAGAGCAGCGTTCCCTGGAGCGTCGTCAAAGCAGCTTCGCGCGATGCGATCTCCGCGAGCAGTTTGGCGAGAGCGTCAAGGGCCAGGGCGTCGGCCCGGCTCGGATCGGCGATCAACTCGTCAAGGTTGATGGACGGTAGCGGCGGACGCCGCGAGATGTGATCTGACATGGCGTGATCTCCTGGTTTCCAGCACCACGCCACCTCCACTCATCCGAACTCTTATCGAGCAATGTCAGTGCCTGTGGATAAATGCGCTGCCGTGCGTCATCGTCCGGGCCTGGCCGATGTTGACCGCGCCGGGACTGCACGATTTGGGTTAAAAAATAGTGTTCATGTAACGGTTCGTAACACTTTTCAGAATACCCTTTGGATTGGGCAACTAGCTCGCTTTTTCGCGCCCGCTGTTCGGATTCGGAACACTGTAGGCCGAACCGGGGTCTAGGCGGCTTGCCGGGTTAGACAGCGTCGCGGGCAAGCGTCTGACGGCGTCGCCATCCTCATAGCGCGGCCGGCTTACGGATCCGGCCTATAATAGATCCGCGCCGAGGGTTCCGCAGGGAACGCGAGAGGCAGAATCTTGTGAAGTAAGTCTAAGATGACCGAGAAGGAAAAGACACGAAAAGGCTTCGGACTGCTGATCGTTCTCCTGAGGCACGCGGCGGAACCTGGCCCAGAAGAGGTGTTACGCGTGTTCGGCAGGGCTATCAAGCAGGAGCAGGAATTCCTTGAACGAGTGGCTGCCGAGACCGACAACGACGACTACCTTGAGGCAGTGGACGAGTCGGCAAGCTTGCAGATCGAAGCTCTGCTCGGCGCCTCTTTTTTGGCATGTCAGGTTTCGATCAATGCGGTGCGGGCACGCTGCGGCAGGCTTCACGACTATCACAAGCACCGTACAGGCAGTCCATTGTTGGCCGGGCATAAGGGTAGGAAGGATGATTTGCTCCAACGGGGTCCTGGCTGCGCATGCGCCATGGGCTGTACGGCGATCGAAGCCATTGACGCCTGCGCAAATTATTTCAAATACCATGAAGAGTGGACTGTCGACCGGCAGCACGATCCACCGGTGTGGATTCCCTCGGGCTTGCAGCAGCAGGAGACAATCGGCGCAATGCAGGCCCTCGGCGCTCGACCGGATTCACTACTTTGGAACCTGCGCTGCGCATTCCAAGCTGTCTTGGGTCATGATCACTTTACGAACACCGAGGAGCTCGCGAAACTGGTCTACGTCTGGGCTCGCTGCTTGATCGGCGACTACAAGGCCGAGCTTGCGAAGTTGTAGCGACCTTTTGGAGCGAGCGCTCTCGTAACCCGTCCGGGCCAGTGCTGGACGTTCTTTTGGTGTCTTGCTCGGTAGCCTATTGTCGGCCTGACTAAGTCGAGTTCCGTCGCCCGGCGAGCCCGTGTCGTCGGCGGAAGGCGGCCAGCTTCGCCCGGTTGCCGCAGGTCTTCATGCTGCACCAGCGGCGGTGCCGGTTCCTGGCGATCTCATAGAAATAGAGACCGCATCCCGGTCTTGCGCAGCGCTTGATTCGGTTCAGTTCCCGATTGCAAAGCAGATCGGTCGCCGACTCGGCGATGGGCGCGAGCAATTGGCAGGGTCGATCGAGTCGCCGACGAAATTCCTGGGCGAAGCGGCCCTTGGTATGGACGAGTTCGACTTGCCCCTCGCGCTCGGAAAGCAGTCTGTTAATCGCCACAATCGCGGGTTCAGGCGCGCCGCGGCCGGCAACGATTCGCTCAAGCATGTCGCGCAGTTGCTGACGGAAGGCAAGCGCTTCTCGGTGAGTTCGTTGCCCCTCAGGTCTGCCGGACCATCGCCTGGCTGCCTCACTGATTTCCGGGTTCGATAGCAGCCGAGTTGCTGAGAGCCACTACAGCAGATGCTCGAAATTCTGAATCGCCTCGGTTCGCTCGGCGCCGGTACTGGTGTTCACGAAGTCGAGGCACGGATGCGCCGCGAGAAAGGTGAAGCGTTCGGTCTTCGAGCGCGCCATCGGTCTCCCATCGATGGCAAGAAGCAAATTTTCGTCCGAAACCAGACGCTCGGTTGTTGACAGGTTGCGGCGAAATATCCGAGAGTCTCATCAATCCTGAGCAGACAGCGCGGCGGGGGGTGTCTGATGCGAGCCGGCCATGATTATCGGCACGTCGCTGGAAATACGCCGTGTGCTTCACCTGGTCGAGCAGGTCGCGGCGACGAATGCTCCGGTCCTGATCACCGGTGAGAGCGGCACCGGCAAGGAACTGATCGCACGGAGAATTCACGAACTGTCGCCGCGTCGCGATCGGCCCTTCATCGCAATCAACTGCTCGGCAAGCGCCGAGAACCTCATCGAGAGCGATTTGTTCGGTCATGAGCGCGGCGCCTTCACCGGCGCCGACACCCGGCGCGAAGGCTGCTTCGAGCGAGCCAACACCGGGACGCTCCTGCTGGATGAGATCACGGAGATGCGGATCGAGGCGCAGGCCAAGCTCCTGCGCGCGCTTCAGGAAAGGGAGTTTCTGCGCGTTGGCGGGTCGAAGGAGATCCGCTTTGACGTTCGCGTGCTGGCTGCCTCGAATCGGCCGCCGCTTGGGGCGATGCGAGAGGGGCGGTTTCGGCGGGATTTGTTCTATCGGCTGAACGGCTTTCCGATTGGGATCCCGCCGCTTCGCGATAGGGTCGAGGACATCCCGCTCCTGGTCGAGCACTTCATCCGTGAATTCAACCGCGATCTCCATCGCAACGTGCGGAGGATCGAGCTGGCGTTCCTCGACGTGCTAAAAGCGCAGCGTTGGGACGGCAACGTGCGCGAGCTTGAGAACGTCGTGCGATACGCGGTGATCGTGTGCCGGTCGCCGATGTTATCAGTGGGCGACCTTCGGCCCGACCTGATTCACAGCATGGCGGGCGAAACGTCCTTCGCAACCCGGCTCGGCCAGCCGTTGGCTGATGTCGAACGCGACTACATCGCGCGGACGATCGCACTCTTCGGCGGGAACAAGATGCGCGCGGCGGAGGCGCTCGGTATCGGCCGGCCGAGGCTCTATCGCACGCTGAAGCGCTACCACGCGCACGCCGTCAACGGCCATCTGAATGCCCGCCCCCACCGCAACGGGCGTGAGCGCTTACTATGAGGACGCGGCCTTGCCGCGCGGCACACGCGTGACAGCAGTGCCCGCACCAGCCACTGCGTTAGCGCTTCGAGCAGCGCTTCATGCCGCCGCGAAGCGGTCGGAAGACAGACTCGCGTAGAATCATTGAGCCCTGCATTTCATAGTGACACTTCTGCTCTTGCCCACCTTTTTGTTTTGTCATTCCCGCGCGCGTGTCTGGCGCGCGCGAGGAATCCCGGATTCCGCTGCCGCGGCGGGCGAAAAGACCGGGGCTCCTCGCGCGGCAGCCACGCGCGGGAGTGACAGAAGGCGCCGCGCCAAGCGGAGTTTCTGTCACTTTCTTATGCAGGATTCAATAATTCTTGCCGCCGGGAACCCGACTGCCGTTCGCAAATCCGCGAGCCGCCGGAGCGCCCGGCTACCGGCCCGGCTCGCGATGGCCATGAACAGGCCAGATCGTGATGCTGAACCGCCCACCTCAGAGTAACGATTTTCCCGTTGATCAAAGGGTCGAGCATTTGGACGAGGAGAACCAGTTTGGTATAAACGCGCGATGGTTCGAATGAAGCCGTCAGCAGCGATTAGCGGTCATTTCTGTTAAAAGAATCGCGGGTGAGATTCCTTTAATGGTGTGCGTGCTGTCCAGGAAATCGATGCTGCGATGTTAGCATATCTGCCAGTCTTGGCGGGTTCGGCGGTGATCGCGGCCCTGGTTTCAGGATGGATTTCCCTCCGTAACTCCGCAAGAGTCATCCAGGCGCAGTACATCACGGCGCAGCGTGCGAAGTGGAGAGACAGGGTCCGATGCGTTGCGTTGAACGTCCATCGGGCAGCAGTTTCAGGAAACTCCAACCGCTTGGCCGAGCTTCTTCTCGAACTCACTTTGTTCCTCAACCCGAAAGATCCGATGGACGGCGAAATCCTAGACTTGGTCCGAAAACTTCGAATCTTTGAGAAAGCACAGCCTCCGCCGTGCGAATTCGGGGAACGTATAGCACTTTTACTCAAGCACGACTGGGATCGCTCAAAGTGGGAAGCTCAACCATTTTTCAGAAAGGTGGTTAACGCAGTGGCTCGCACCGGGGCCAATTCGCTCAGCTATCACCAGGGTGCTCAACTGTTCTTCAGAAGGGTTGGCCGACCGCCCGATCGCGTTTCGTATGAGGAATTTGCAAAGGCCGAGACAAGTCGAAGGAAACCTACGACGGCCGCGCCGTAGGCCTTCGAGGGGTAGCTATGTGCCAGTTCGCCATGCGCGCATCAAAGGTGTGGCGGAAGAACTGTCGTGGCCCAGATGACCCCGTTTCATGCGACTGCGCAGGGGTCTCACCTTGTCAAGAGATCGAAACCGATTATCACAGAGCGGCCGCGCCACAAAGGCAGAATCACCGTAAATGACAGGGAACTTCAGGTCGCTTATAGCGACAGTCAACCGACGGGAGTTTCTCTTTACGGGCGGCGCCGGCTTGGCTGGCGCGATCGTAGGCTATCTGCCGATTGCCCCGATCGATTACAGCTACAGCCTCGGTGATTACATGAGCGCGCCCGTCGAGTGGTACGGTGTCGCTGCGATCCTAGTATCTTTGGCTAGCATAGGCGGATTCATCGTTGCAGCCGAAGGCAGCCCCTCAAGCCTCTCGGCGCGAGTCAAGCAGCGTTTTCTCCGCGGGTTTTTCATTTCTCTCGTGTTTGGTTTTTTGGGCGGGGTCCTGGGCGGCTCGCTCTTCGGCTCGATCCTTTCCGCCTTCGGCGGCGTCCGTTTTGGCTGGCATCGCGAAGTCGTCCAAGGCTCGCTCTCAACCCTGCCGCTCTTAACGCTGATCTTCGCGCGAATGGCGGAATGGTCGGTACAAGGCGCACTGCTGGGCTTGGGCATCGGCATCGCCACTTTCGTCTGGACGAAACCGCTAAAGGGGCTTGCCGGAGGTTTAACAGGTTGCGGAAAAACCCGGCGAAAGACGATTGCGGCGAAGGGTATGCATTACTACGATCATGAGAGTGGGCCTTGGATTAATGTTGTTAGGGGTCAAAAATCCTTTTTCCGCAACCTGCTAATAGGCGGCTTTATCGTTGGGGTGACTGTAGATCCACTGACCCGCGGCGTGCACAGCATAATAGCCGCCCACCTTGCCGGCTATATGTTGCAGGGCCTGTTCCTCGGCCTTGCGATTGGGCTCTCCTACGAACTTACAAAGACGGCTTGGCTTACAGTTGAAGCAGGGCGATTGCGTGGCAGGCAGTTTCGACTAGAGAAGGCCGCCGCGATTATTGGTCGCGCGGAAGAATGCGACATCGGTCTCTTCGGCGATCTCGCAGTGCTTGGACGACATGCTCAGATCGAGCGGGGGAACTCACAGTTCGTGATTTCGGATCTGGCACAGCGTGGTGACCTCTGCGTCAACAGTCAACCCGTGGCGCGGGCTGCGCTCAATGACGGTGATCGAATTAGCATAGGCGGTTATGTGCTGACATTTCATGCTCGCGCCAAGGTCGCGGGTGCCGGCTTTCCGACGTGCCCTACCGCCTTGGGAAAGGAGGCCGGATTGATGTCTCCGCCAGTGGCTCAAGATGCTTGGCTGGTCAACTCTCAGGGTCGCCGTATCGCGGTTCCTGTCGGTGGCTCGCTGCGTATCGGACGCGAGCCGGATAACTCTTTGGTGCTAGATGACAACGTAGCGTCACGTTACCACGCCGTCATCGAGCCTGCTGGTCAAGGGTTTCGAATCAGAGACTTGGGAAGCTCCAACGGAACTTTCGTAAATGGTCGGCGGGTCGAGGATGCGGGCGTTTTTCTAGTGTCGTGTAACGCAAATATGTTTAGCATCCGCGCGCCAGTCAGTTCCGCCGAATGAAAGACAGTGTAATGCACACCGCCGTTGGCGCGATTATGAACAGCAATGACCGCCCCTTGAAGCGACGGATCGGCCATGAGGTGTACACGCTGCCCGATTTTGAAACTAGTAGTTAAGCTCACGATCTGTTTATTGCAATAGCTCTCTCAAAATATCCTGGTTTTCCTGGCTGATTTGGGTTTTTATGAAGGTATCGACCTCAAATGGATCGGGTTCGTTCAGTTTCGCCGGCGTGACAATATCGAACGTTTCGTAGTCAGCAGGGTCGGTGAACTTGATGTACTTGACGCCCAGACGGCCACATTCCTGCACGATTCGCTCGTCGGGTATCGCCTTCTCTTCAGAATAGGAGCTCATGTCGATTCCTAAGTAGCTACGATGGGCGAACGCTGAATGCGCCAAAGCCTCGAAGACGCCCTCCAACGCCGAGTCCAAGTCAGGTTTCAATTAGAACGTGATCACTTCGAGTCTTTTTCCTGGAGTGAACGAATAAGTTCGGACTGCGACGAGAGTCAAATCTGGACGTGTCCACCGCCCTCCCGTAGCGCGTCTGCCCTGGGATGCGGTTATCTCAGAGATGAAGCGCTTGATTCGATAGTTTTGCACATATCCCGCGCGGATCGCCCGATGAAAAGGCTCGTAGAGCGCGCTCTCCGCCTTGGCTGCGGGAAGCGATGGCTCGGACTCTACAGGCTCCGTCTTTGGCACCTGATCCGCAGGGGCCACGCGATGAAGTGATCCACCTCGACCCCTCTCCTATTCGATTAGCCCGTCATCGATCAGCGAGTCACGCAGGAGCCAGTATTCGTCATCTTCCAGACGGTCACCGTGATCTTCCACCGATTTTCGGAGTTCGACCCGGAGAGCGGGATTTGAGATGTTCTGCGGGAAAGGTGGTATCAGCGAAAGGAGTTTTTGCTTGTAGTCGTTCTTTTTAGATAGATCCATGATGCGGTCTTGCGAGTCTCCCGGATTCGCCTCGCTGGTAATCTAGCGAGGGAGCGCCTTCTTCGGCAATGCCGCGAACATGGAATGCATCGCAAGCCCACACTGTGGAGACAACCGTCACTAAAACCGGCACTGCCTGATTTCGAAGACTTCTTAGGAATCAACTAAACCCTTGGGAGAGAATGGAGCGGGCGACCGGGGTCGAACCGGCGACGTCCAGCTTGGGAAGTCGCCCTCGCGCCCTGCGCAAAAGCCCCGCCACTATTGGTTGTGTGCCCTTTCATCCTTGCGCCCAATCGCTGGTAGACGTTCCCGAACCTTCCCGCTCGTTCCCGCCGGTTTCCCGCCAAAAGAGTGGGATAAAGGTGGGATGGAATCCGTCGCTCTGTAAGAGTTTGCTACTGACTCGATAGCCTGTTGCAGGGCTTCGAGGGCCGCGCTTTGCGGGCGGTTGAGCCAGCGGCCATAAACCCGGAAGACCATCTCCACCGTCGCGTGCCCGAGCATCGCGGCCACGTGCTGCGGCGTGTCGCCAGCCTCGATGGCGAGCCTCGCGAAAGTGTGGCGGCACTGGTAGAGCACGCGCGGGCGCACCTTCGCGCGGGCGAGAATGCGCGGCCAGTTGCGCCGACGAAAGTTCGCCAAGTCGATAGGCCCGCCGTGCGCCGCTGGAAAAACCAGATCGCCGCTTAGCTGCGAACGCGCCCGCTGCTCATGAAGCCGCTCGCGCACGAATGGGATCATCTCGACTTCGCGTGCTGAGCCCGCCGTCTTCGGCAAGCCGAAGCGCACGCGCCCGCCGACGCGGCTTAGGTTGCTCCGCACGAAAATCAGGTTGCGCTCCCAGTCAATCGCATCCCATTTGAGCGCCAGAGCCTCATTCGGCCGCATCCCGGTGAAAATGAGCACGCTCACGAAAGCGCGCTCCCAGCCTTGGGCCGCTTCGATAATGCGGCGCGCCTCTGCCAGCTCGAATGGATCGACTTCCGGTTTGGCTTCCCGTAGATTGCGCACGTAAAGCATCGGGTTGTCGGGAATCAGCTTGCGCCGACGCGCCGTAGCGAAGATGCTGCGGAGCCGCGCGATTACCATGTTCACGCGGCGTGCCGAAAGCGGGCCGCGCGTGGTTTGCTTTTCGGCGATCTGAGCGATGAGCCTTTGGATGTCGCCATCGTCCATTGCCGCCAGCGGTTTCTGCGCAATCGGATGCGGCAGCACGTGCGTGCGGAGCAAAAGGCGGTAATCGTAGAGCGTGGCCGGACTCAACGCGCAATGCTCTTCGAGCCACGCCAGCGCGAAATCGCCTAGGGTTTGGTCCGCGCGTGGCGGCAAGCCGAGCCGGGCGAGCCGCGCGGAGTTAGGGAAGTGACTCGCGTAGTCGAAGCGGCCGGCCCGGATCTCCGCGCGGACGGCGGCGAGCTTGCGTTGCGCCTCGCGACGGTTGTCGCGGTTGTCGGGCAAGCCGAGATACTCTTCGCAAAGCGTGCCGCGATGGCGGAAGCGGATCGCCAGCCAGCCGCGTTTCGATATCAAGGCCATTACCTAGTTCTCCGACTGGCTATTTGATTGACTATTCAATGCGGGCCGCCAATCAGGAGCCGTGGGTCGTCGCTCGCGACGCATTTCGCTGATAGACGCAGATAATCGTGGAGCTTCGGCCAATCGACCAGCCAGCGGCCATTGCTCTTGATGAGCCCGTGCTCAGCACGCAGTTCGCCGCGCGCGATCCAATTGTGCAGAGTCTTGGGCTTGCGGCCGATGCGCCGCGCGGCTTCGGCCAGCCGCATAAGCTGTCGGCGCTCAATTTCCGGTTGCATCTCGAAGCTTTGAGCGCCTTCGGCCAACATGTCGAGCACGGCGTTGCCGTCGCCGACATTCTCAACCTTGGTTCCTTTGGGAACACGAAGCATACGGCCCGAACAACAGTCGAGTAGCACGCAACTGTCATCCCAGATAATCATCAAGCCGCGGTTCTCCCCCGGCGACGGGCAGGCGAACCCCAAAAGCGTTTTCGAATCTCCGGCGCCGCGCATGAACGCTTGGATTTTCGACCAACTGACTGGCTATGAGCCTCGCAACCGTGTTCGTCCCAATCGGCAAGTTTCGCGCGACCGGTCGCGGTAAGACCTAAGTGGCCGCACCGGCCGAGCGTCAACCAGCCTTTCTTTTCCAAAAGGGGGATCTCACGGTTGATGAAGTACCGCACCATGCGTCGCGGCTCAGGAAGCAAGCGCGCGTTCCCGGGGTCGTCCAAGGCCTGCAACAGGCACTGAAGCTGTAACGCGGCTCCGTGTCCGCCTTGCTCTACTGGCAGCCTGTGGCCACGCTCGGCCGCGTCGATAAGGGAGAGAATTTCGTGACAAGTCACTTGTTGATATGTAACTTATATTGCGTCCAAGCGCAAGCGCCACAAAAAGGAGCCGCCGGGCCGGTCTTGCTTAATCGAATCTGGCCGGGTCGGGCAGGAATCTTCCGCGCGCGTCGCGGAGTGCGCCGTGCGCCCGGCAGCGTCCGCCATAGACGCTGATGGCGACGCGCCGTTTATTCTTGCGGGCGCATTCAGCGCACACAAATGCGCCAGTTGGCCGCGTCTCTGCGCTCTCTGTGGCGCGAGTTTCGTCTTGAGCGGGAGCGCTTCGCTCTTCTGCACGCGCCGGACTGGCTGGAGAACGGCTGGAGCGAATGCGAGCAAGCGAAGCGAGCAGCGTACGAAGCAGCGTCATTCAAGCGCGATTGTACCGCGATTTGAACGCTCTTTCAGCCACGCTCTAGAATTGCGGTAGGTCGGTCGGGAGCGCACCGTGCGCGCCCGTCAGTAGTATAATCCTACAAATTGTCGGGCACGCAAGGCGCAACGCTCCCTCCCTCCCCTCTCTCTCCCTCTATAAAAAAGAGCCTCTTCGAACCCTTCCACATTCAAGTGAGAAGGGTCCAAAGAGGCTCTGGAAGCATCGGAGCGAACCTAGCTTCCGAACGCCTCTGGCGGCAGCGAGCCCCGCAAAACTATCGCGGCGTGATATGTAGCGACTTACGCCCAAGCCGTCTCATCGCCTCTTCGTCCCGGCCGCCACGGCGGCTCTGCGCAGCTTTGGCTATCGGTCGTGGCCGACGGAGTGAACCTGACTTCATCCTCGCGTGACGAACTTGCGTCCTCGCTGCCACGCTACCCTCTCAGCCGAGCACAGCGGCCTTCTCAGCTTCTGTCAAACATCATCCGAAAATCACCCCCATTCATCATCTGAAACTCCCCCTCTGGTTTAGTTGCTGTTGGGGGAGCGCGAGGGGGAGAATTCCCCCTCGCTGCTCCTTGTAACTCCGCGATTCATGC
>JAKAVN010000217.1 GCA_021827495.1 Deltaproteobacteria bacterium
GTTCGTCAGGATTGGGCGGCTGGCGATGATGCGCGGGATGAGCCGCACCAGCCGCGATATTCCGCCCTTCTGCATCGCCGACCTGACCCATACGCTGCGCGGGATAAACATCGTGGGGCTGCGGCGCGCCGGCCTCGAGGCGCACGCGATCGGCGCCCTGCGCCGCGCCTTCAAGGCGCTGTTCGGCGAGCGCCGCAATCTCAAGCTTGCGGCTGATGAGCTGGCGGCCGCGGGCGCGCTGACGCCCGAGGTCGCCGAGCTGGTCGGGTTCATCCGCGCCTCGCGCCGCGGAGTTGCCTTCGGCCCGCGCGCGGCCCGCGCAGCGGACGACTCCGGCGGCGAGGCGCAGTAGGCGCTTACAGCCTGAGCGTCGCGATCACCCCGATATGGTCCGACGGCCATAGCCACGTCCCGTCGCTCTGGCGCTGCGGCCGCTCAGCGAACGGCCCCGCTTCCACGACCGCGGGCGCGCAGCCGTTCGCCGGACGCAGCATCAGGTAGTCGATGCGCTGGTTGTGAGTCGCGCGCGCGGCGCTGAGATCGATGTCGTCGCGGTCGTTGGTGTAGCCGGGGCCGCTGCCGAAGGCCTCGTGCAGATCGACGAAGCCGGCACGCTTGAGGTGCGCGATGGTCTCCGAGCCAGGAACGTCGTTGAAGTCGCCCGCCAGTGCCACTGTGGTTTCGGGCGCGCTGCCCCTGAGCGCCCATTCGGCGAGTTCGCGCGCCTGCATCGTCCGCACCGCGACCCCATCGATGCACTCTGGCCGGTCGGTCAGATGCGAAACGTAGAAATCGAGCGCGGCGCCGTTCTCCAGCCGAAACCGCCGGCGCATCGCGACCCGGTCATCCGGCAAGCGGTAGCGCTGCCCACCAACCTCGGCCGCCAACTCGACCTGCGCGCGAAACCTGAACGACTCCGCCGGGCCGTCCGCCTCGATCCGGCTCAGCAGCGCGACGCCCTCGTCGAAGGCGAACTCACCGTCGCCCGCGCCGTCGGCACGCGCGTAGTCGAGCCGGTACAACCGGCTGCCGCAGATCCGGTTGATGCTGTCGCGGATCTTCGCGCCGGTGTCGGCGCGCCCGGTCGCGCGCAGCACCTCCTGGAGCGCGGCGACGTGCGGGCGGCGCGCCGCGATCGCGGCGGCGATAAGCTCGCAGCGCCGCTCCAAGTGCCGGTAGGCCGGCAAATCATGAAAGACGTTCAGCGTAAGTATCGTGCACTCCGTACGGCCCATCGCCGATGCTCCTCTCGCGCTATCGGATTGTCGTCAGGTCATCGGATTTTCCCCCGGCGACCCGTGCTTTTCCAAAACTGGCGGCACTTGCTCGAACCTGCCTCGCTCAGCAACAATCAGTAGCCGGGCGTTTAGCCCTGTTACCCGGCGAAATCAAAAGATCCCCCGGATACCCTTGCGATAGACCGGGGTTGGCGGATAAGGGAATTCGATGCCCTCGAAGTTGCGTTTTGTCGTCGGGGCGGGCCTCATTGTGCTTGCCATCGGCTACCTCATCACCACGGCCGTCCGTAACACGTCCGAGTATTACCTCACGGTCAACGAGGTCAGCGCCCGCCAGGCGCAACTCAAGGACCAGATGCTGCGTGTGGCCGGACGGGTGAAGGGCGGCTCGATTAGCTGGGACCCAGCGACGCTGACGCTCGCTTTCGTGATAGTTTCGCCGCCCAATTCTGACGGCTCGCAGGTCAAGCCCATCGCCTCCGCCGACCCGGCCGAGTTTCGGGTGGTCGCGCGCGGCGAGCCCAAGCCCGACATGTTCGCGGCCGGCCGCGACGTGATCGTCGAGGGGCGGCTTGCCGCGGACGGGACGATCGAGGCCCGCCAGGTGCTCACCTCCTGCCCGTCGAAGTACGTTCCCAAGCAGGCCAAATGAAATGCCGTTCATAGGTCAGCTCGCGCTTGCGCTCGCGCTGCTGGTGGCGGTCTATTCGATCGGCGCCAACTTACTTGGCATCCGCCGCAACTCGCCCGACCTGCTGCTCAGCGCGCGCCATGCGCTGTGGGCAATGTGCGCGATGGTGACGGTGGCGGTCGCCGCGCTATGGATGAGCCTGCTCACCAACGATTTCTCGCTGGAGTACGTCGCCTCGTACTCCAGCGTTACACTCCCGATCCAGTACAAGTTCGCGGCGCTATGGGGCGGACAGCAGGGCTCGCTGCTGTTCTGGACCTGGCTGCTCTCGATTTTCACCGCCATCGCGATCTTCCAGAACCGCCGGCGCAACCCCGAAATCACGCCGTGGGCGCTGATCGTGCTGGCCGCAGTCGCGATCTTCTTTCTCGGGATGCTGAATTTTGTCACCCGCCCGTTCGATCTGCTGGCCACCGTGCCGCCCGACGGCTCCGACTTGAATCCGCTGCTGCAGAACTACTGGATGGCGATCCATCCGCCCTCACTCTACACCGGCTACGTCAGCGCCGCGGTCCCGTTCGCCTTTGCCTGCGGCGCGCTGATCACGCGCAAGCTCGACGACGGATGGATTCGCACCACGCGGCGCTGGGCGATCTTCTCGTGGTTCTTTCTCACCCTGGGCAACCTGTTCGGCGCGCGCTGGGCCTACGAGGTCCTGGGTTGGGGCGGCTACTGGGCGTGGGACCCGGTCGAGAACGCCGCCTTCATGCCGTGGCTGGTGATGACGGCCTATCTGCACTCGGTGATGATCCAGGAGCGCAAGGACATGCTCAAGGTATGGAACCTCGCGCTCATCGGGATGGCTTTCATGCTCACGCTGTTCGGCACTTTTCTCACCCGCAGCGGTGTGATCTCATCGGTCCATTCGTTTACGCAATCCGGGCTGGGGCCGTACTTTCTGACTTTTCTGATCGTGGTCGCCGCCGGCTACACGGCGCTGCTGGCGAGCCGCGTGAAGGACCTCAAGAGCCCCGCCGAGTTCGAATCCTACCTCTCGCGCGAGGCCGCCTTCCTGTTCAACAACCTGGTGCTGGTCGGAATCGCGTTCGCGGTCTTCTGGGGTACGGTCTTCCCGGTGATTTCGGAGGCGGTGCGCGGGGTCAAGATAACGGTCGGGCCGCCGTTTTTCGACAAGGTTAATGGGCCGCTCGTGCTCGGCCTGATTTTCCTGATGGGCGTGGGGCCGCTGATTGCATGGCGGCGCACCTCGCCGCAGACGCTGATGCGGACTTTTCTCGCGCCGCTGACGATGGGCGTGGGCGCCGGCGTGGCCGTCTTCGCAATGGGGCTGCGGCAATGGTACGTGTTGACGGCGCTGTCGCTGGCGGCCTTCGCGCTCGGCACGGTGATAGTCGAGTTCCGCCGCGGCGTAAG
The DNA here is from genome assembly GCA_021827495.1 of Deltaproteobacteria bacterium. GTDB lineage: Bacteria > Desulfobacterota > Binatia > Binatales > Binataceae > JAKAVN01. The sequence continues at coordinate 3,304 of JAKAVN010000217.1, forward strand.
CGCGCGCCGCCATCTGGTGCGTGAAACTCCGGCCCGCGCGCTGGTCAACCTGGTGGCCAAGAACAATCGCCGCTACGGCGGCTATATCATCCACCTGGGCGTGGTCTTCGCCTTCATTGGAATCGTCGCCTCGTCGTTCTTCAGGACCGAGGTCAAGCACAGCGTGCGCCAGGGCCAGAGCTTCACGATCGGCGCGTACGAGATCACTTACCTCGGACTCAAGGGCGTCGAAACCGCGCATCTCGAAGACCTGAGCGCGCGCCTGGTGGTGCGCAGCGGCGGGCGCGAGATCGCCACGATGGCGCCGGCCAAACTCTTCTATAAACGCCAGCAGCAGCCCGCCACGCGCGTCGCGATTCGCAGCACACCGCTGGCCGACCTCTACGTCGTGCTGGCCGGGGTCGACGACCGGAGCGGGCTTGCCACCTTCGAGGTCTTTCTGACGCCGCTGGTTTTCTGGCTGTGGGCGGGCGGCCTGATGATGGCGCTCGGCACGGTGATCGTGATGTGGCCCAACGTGCGTGAGCGCGCGGCGCTGGCCGCGGCGCTCGGCCGCGACGAGGCGCTGGGCGCTGAACCGGCCCCCGGAGGTGACTGAACCGGTGAACGCCCGGATAAGATTCGCCGATGAGGCTATGCTGGTGGCCGTTGCCGCGCTGGTGCTGGCGGTTGTGCTGATCGTGCCGGCGCGCCCAGCGCGGGCCGCCGCCGCTACCGGGCAGGAGATCGCCGAGGCGCTGACCTGCCAGTGCGGATGCGGCCTGACGGTCGCCAACTGCAACCATCCCAATTGCAGCTTCTCGGTGCCGATGCGCGAGCGTATCGACACGATGCTCGCGCGCGGGATGGGCCGGACCGAAATAATCGCCTACTTCCGCAAGCAGTACGGCGAGAAGATTCTCTCCGCGCCGACCACGCAGGGCTTCAACCTGCTGGCCTGGACGATGCCATTCGTGGCGCTCCTGCTGGGCGGCGGCTTGGTCGTGCTGATGATGGGACGCTGGCGCGGCGCGCCGCGCTCGGCTCCCCCGCCGCCGCAATCGCCGGACGATCCAGGCTCAGACAAGTCCGCCAAA
>JAKAVN010000038.1 GCA_021827495.1 Deltaproteobacteria bacterium
ATGCGAACGTACGCTGCTCACCCATCACCGCGCCTCCTCATCAACCACTGCGCAACCATCTCACTATCCGCTAAATCGAATGGCTTGTGCAGAGGTTCCCTAACGCTCGAATCCGCGGGACAGGTAACCAAGGTGTCAGCCAAGATTGCGATGAATGGCTTTGGCAGCATAGGCTGCCGCAGGTTTTTTCGGGCTGCGCTACAGCACCCAGATTTCGAATTGCTCGGGGCCAGCGTCGCGCGGTACGATCGGTTTGACTCGCGTAGCGAGGCCGATTTCGCCGACGAGGTGCTGTCCGCACGGCGTTACGAATTCGGAGGCCATCAAGAAAAGGCCGTTGCCAGGAAGGGAGGCGCCTGATGGCCGCGTCTAATTCGGATGCGCTGGTGGTTTTCGGTGTGACGGGAGATCTCGCGCATAAGATGATCTTCCCGGCACTCTATGCGATGGCGAAGCGGGGCACTCTGAAGGTCCCGGTAATCGGCGTCGCCTTCCCGAAGTGGAGTCTGGCGCGTCTGCGCAAACGCGTGACGGACAGTATAAAGCGATCGGGCGGGATCGATAACCAGCGCGCCTTCCACCATCTTCTGTCTCAGTTTCAGTACGTCAGTGGAGATTATAATGACCCGGGCACGTTCACGGCGATAAAAGAGGCGTTGGGTAGCGCGCGGCGCCCGGCATACTACCTCGCCATCCCGCCCGCGCTGTTCGAGACGGTGATCAAGTGGATCGGTGCCGCGAACTTGGCCGAGCATGCGCGCGTCATTGTCGAAAAGCCGTTCGGACGCGACTTGGCGTCCGCGCGGGCACTCAACCGGGCCGCGCAGAAAGTGTTCCCGCAAGACTCGATCTTCCGCATCGATCACTTCCTCGGGAAGGAAGCGATCATGAATATCCTCTATTTCCGCTTCGCCAATTCGTTCCTGGAGCCGATCTGGAACCGCAACTACGTGGCCAGCGTCCAGGTAACTCTATCCGAGGAAATCGGCGTGCAGGGCCGTGGCGCGTTTTACGAAACCGCCGGCTGCCTGCGCGACGTGATCCAGAATCACCTCTTCCAGGTCCTCGCACTGCTTGCCATGGAGCCGCCGGCCGATAGGGACTTTGGAGCCGTGCACGCCGAGAAAGCCAAGGTCTTTCAAGCCATGCGCCCGCTGAAGCCCGACGACTTGGTGCGCGGCCAGTACGCTGGCTACCGGAAGGAGCCGGACGTGGCGAAGAACTCCGATGTCGAGACTTTCTGCGCCCTGCGGCTTTTCATCGACTCGTGGCGCTGGGAGGGGGTGCCATGGTACCTGCGCGCGGGCAAATCTCTAGCCGAAACGGCGACCGAGGTCCTGGTGGAGCTGAAGCCGCCGCCGCAGAGGCTTTTCGCCGACTCAGCGCCAGCGACCGGCCGGGCCAACTATCTGCGCTTCCGCCTCTCCCCCAGCTCAGCCATCGCCCTCGCCGCCCGCGTCAAGCTGGCAGGGAAGGAGTTCGTCGGCGACCAGCGAGAGCTCTACCTATTCGAAGAACAGCCGGGAGAGGAACCGCCTTATGAGCGGCTTTTGACCGACGCCATGGCCGGCGACGGAGCGCTCTTCACCCGTGAGGACGCGGTTGAGGCCGCCTGGGCCGTAGTCGATCCGGTCCTTAAGACTCACCATCGGGCTCGTCCCTACAAGCGCGGCAGCTGGGGGCCGAAAGAAGCAGACGCGATCATCGCTTCAGACGGCGGTTGGCACAACCCCAGCCTCAAGGAAACCTCCGAATGATGGGCCTGCCGCGGCCGTGTTTCTACTTCTGATCATAGCCGCTATTTGAAATCGGCGCGCGAAAGGTTTTGCCATTCGCAAGCATTACGGGTGCTGGATGAGTAACGCAAAAGATACGGGTGTAAAAGTAAGTCCCCTGGCAGGCAAACCGGCTTCGCCTTCGATGCTGGTCGACGTGCCCAAACTTATAACAGCCTACTACGCTAACATACCCGATCCGTCAGTGCGGCAGCAGCGGGTTGCGTTCGGCACCTCGGGGCATCGTGGCGCCGCCTTCGAAAACACTTTCAACGAATGGCATGTGCTGGCTATCAGTCAGGCCATCTGTGATTACCGCAAGCGGCGGAACATAGGCGGCCCGCTGTTCCTCGGCATCGACACGCACGCGCTGTCGATACCGGCTTGTGCCAGCGCGCTCGAAGTGCTGGCGGCCAACGGTGTGGAAGTCATGCTCGCGGACAATAACGAATACACACCCACTCCCGTCATTTCTCACGCAATACTCACATACAACCGCGGCCGCGACACAGGACTGGCGGACGGCATTGTCGTCACGCCCTCGCACAATCCGCCCGACAACGGCGGCTTCAAGTACAACCCGCCCAACGGCGGCCCGGCGGATAAGGACGCCACAGGATGGATCGAAGCCAGGGCCAATGCATTTCTGGAAGGTGGCCTCGACGGCGTGAAAAGAATTTCTTTCGAAAAGGCAAAGCGCGCCGCCACCACGCACCGGCGTGACTTTCTCAACGCTTACGTAAGCGATCTCGGCTGCGTGCTCGACATGGATGCGATTCGCGGCGCGAATATAAAAATGGGCGTGGATCCGCTTGGTGGCGCCGAAGTTCATTATTGGGGCCCGATTGCCGAGCACTATGGGTTGAATCTGACGGTGGTGAACGAAGTCGTCGATCCGACCTTCCGCTTCATGACGGTGGATTGGGACGGTCGAATTCGGATGGACCCGTCCTCGTCCTACGCAATGCAGAGCTTGATCGACCTCAAGGATCGCTTCGATATCTCCTTCGCTTGCGATACCGACGCTGATCGGCACGGCATCGTAACGCGCAAGGCCGGATTGCTGAATCCTAACCACTACCTTGCGGTCGCCATTTTCTACCTCTTCCAGCATCGACCCAGGTGGAGCAAGGATGCGGCGGTTGGAAAGACGCTAGTAAGCAGCCGGATGATCGATCTCGTCACGGCGAAGCTCGGCCGGAAGCTCTACGAGGTGCCGGTCGGCTTCAAGTGGTTTGTGAAGGGCTTGTTCGACGGCTCGCTTGGCTTCGGCGGGGAGGAAAGTGCGGGTGCCTCTTTTATCCGTTTGGATGGCAGCGTGTGGACGACGGATAAAGACGGCATCGTCCCGGCATTGCTATCGGCGGAGATTACCGCACGCATGGGCCGCGATCCCGGCGAACTCTACGGCGAACTCACGCGCGAGTTCGGCGAACCTGTGTACGATCGGGTTGAAGCGCCAGCTACCCCGGAGCAAAAGAAAATCCTGGCGCAGCTCTCACCGCGGCAGATATCGTCTGCTGAGCTGGCTGGCGAAAAAATCCAGAGCATTCTCAGCAAGGCGCCTGGCAACGACGCACCCATCGGCGGTTTGAAGGTGATTACCGCGAGTGGATGGTTCGCGGCGCGTCCGTCCGGCACCGAAGACATCTACAAGATATATGCTGAGAGCTTTCGTGGAGCGGATCACCTGCACCGCATCCTGGCGGAAGCACAGACCATCGTCGGTGCTGCGCTGGCGGCGCCCGCGCAACAGCCGGAGACTCCGTCCAGGACAAATGTGAAGGCGAGGCCATGAGCGAGCGGACTTGGAGCAGTCACCCGAAGAAGGCTTTTTTGTCCGCGGACGTTGAGGGATTCGATTCGCTGTCCGAGCATGCCCTGGATATGCGTTGGTCGTGGAATTACGCCACCGACCAAGTGTGGCGGCAGCCGGATCCTGTGCGGTGAGAGTCTCACGCATAATCCCTGGGTCGTCCCGGGTCTATATCGAAAATACCGCGATGTTCGTCCAGGTCGCGGAAGATGTGGAAATTCTAAGCATTCTTCACCCGGAGTACACGTCTGCGTGCGCGAAACTGGCTTCGTTCGGATTGCATACTGGCGCAGGAGTCATCCATGAAACCAGCTAGTGCACGCATTCTGACGATCAATGGCGGCTCGTCGAGCATCAAGTTCGCGCTGTTTGAGGTTGGCGAGTCGCTCCGCCGCTCGTTGGACGGGAGTATCGAACGGATCGGCCTGCCAAACGCCACGTTTGCAGTCAAAGGTTCGGAGAACTTTTCCCGCCTGTTGGCCGTGCCGAACCACATGGTAGCGGTGAATCTGTTGATGGATTGGCTGGAGAAACGCAGCGGGCGTGATGCATTGACTGCGGTGGGGCATCGCGTGGTGCATGGCGGCCCGAAGTATAGCAAGCCGCAGCGAATCACGGCGGAAATGGTGGAGGAGTTGCACCGGCTCGGTCCATTCGATCCTGAGCATCTGCCCGAGGAGATCCTGTTGACCGAGGCGTTTCATCGCCGATTTCCTGACCTGCCCCAAGTGGCGTGTTTCGACACGGCTTTTCATCATGACCTGCCACAGGTAGCCCGGTTACTGCCAATCCCGCGCCGCTACGAAACGCAGGGGGTGCGGCGGTACGGGTTTCACGGGTTGTCGTATGCGTTTCTGATGGAAGACCTGGCCCGCCTGGCCGGATCGGAAGCGGCACAAGGCCGGGTCATCCTCGCCCACCTCGGCAACGGCGCGAGCCTGGCGGCTGTGCGTCACGGCAAATCCGTGGACACCAGCATGAGTTTCACCCCGACAGCCGGAGTACCGATGAGCACGCGCTCAGGGGATCTCGATCCCGGACTGGTTTGGTATCTGGCGCGCACTGAAAAAATGAGCGCGAAGCAATTCAACGAGATGGTCAATTTCCAGTCCGGGCTGCTCGGCGTGTCGGAGACTAGTTCCGACATGCGTGACCTGCTTGACCGTGAAACGCAGGACGTGCGGGTGGCTGAAGCGGTCGCGATGTTTTGCTACCAGGTCAAGAAATGGATCGGCGCATTCACGGCGGCGTTAAGCGGACTGGACACGCTGGTATTCGCTGGCGGCATTGGAGAATACGCGCCCACGGTCCGCGCCCGGATTTGCGATGGGCTGGGATTTCTTGGAATCGAACTCGAAGAAAAGCGAAACGCGGCGAATGAGGGAGTGATTTCCACGGCGGCTAGCCGGGTCACTGTTCGCGTCATTCATACAGATGAAGAACTCATGATCGCCAAGACGGTGTGCCAGGTTCTCGGCCTCGGCTGAGAGGAATTGAACCATGAATACTCTTTTTCCCGAACTGGCAATGGGCCAGCAACGACCGGGGCGCCGAGCCGGATGTGGTGATGGCCTGTTGTGGTGACACTCCCACGCTGGAGATCCTGGCTGCCGTTTCCATTTTTCGCGAACATCTGCCCGATCTGAAAATTCGGGTGATCAATGTCGTCGATCTGATGAAGCTGCAGCCCAGCGCGGAGCACCCGCACGGACTGAGCGAAAGGGATTACGACTCGCTTTTCACGAAAGACAAGCACATCATCTTTGGCCTCCATGGATACCCATGGCTGGTACACCGTCTGACCTACCGCCGCACCAACCGCAACCTGCGCGTCCGGGGCTACAAGGAAGAGGGCACCATCACGACGGCCTTCGACATGAGGATACAGAACGACCTTGACCGCTTTCACTTAGTGCAAGACGTGGTGGATCGCCTGCCGCATTTGGGTGCCAAGGGGGCGTATCTGAAGCAGACGGTCCAGGACAAGCTCATCGAGCACAAGCAGTACATCGACCAGCACGGCCAGGACATGCCGGAAATCCGGAACTGGAAGTGGAAGGCGCCGAGGAATAACAACGCCGACCCCAGCATCCGGGATGGAATCGAGGAGGCAAAGAACTAATGAATAAGATAAAGCATCGCCAGCGCCGGCACGGAGATCCAAATAGCGACAGTATTCATCACGGCTTCCATCGTCCTTACTGGAAACATGCGCATCATGATTGGCGTTTAACAGGTTGCGGAAAAACCCGGCGAAAGACGATTGCGGCGAAGGGTAAGCATTACTACGATCATGAGAGTGGGCCTTGGATTAATGTTGTTAGGGGTCAAAAATCCTTTTTCCGCAACCTGTTAATAGTCGCCGTGTCTTTGATGCTGGTCGCCGCATTTATCTATGTGATGAGCGATGACTTGGCGTGGCGGCCTCGTCGCACCCAACCGCAGCAGCCGTATTCAGGCTTCGTCGGAAAATAGCAGAGCCCTGCACCAAGGTCAGTCGTCGCTGTATGTAAAGAGTGTGGCAGGAGTTAAAGGATGGCTACGGAGAAAACTTCCGGTGAAGATGCGAAGACCTTGGACGATTCAAAGGACTCCGCGCCAGAAAAGTCAAAGCCAACTGTCGCTAAGTCCGATGAGTCAAAGCCCAGCGTGGATGAGGCTCGCAAGCGTGCCTATGAAATTTTTCAGGCTCGCCATGGTGGACTTGGCAGTGCGCTCGACGACTGGCAAAAGGCAGAGGCCGCAGCTTGCGCTGATGCGCCCAAGGCTGACGCCTCCAACGCCACGGATGGCTCAGCGACCGGCCTGACGAGTGACGAGGCGGCTACCCGGCTCAAGAAGTTCGGCCCCAATGCGATGCCCGACCAGACGGTGCATCCGTTGCGTTCGGCGTTGAGCAAATTCTGGACCCCGGTTCCGTGGATGCTTGGGGCTGCGATCGTGCTCGAGGTGGCGCTCGGCAAGTACATCGAGGCGGCCATTATCGCGGCCCTGCTGGTATTCAACGCGGCGCTCGGATTTTTTCAGGAGTCGCGCGCACAGGCGACTCTTGCCGCGCTGAAGTCACGGCTGGCCCTGAACGCGTCAGTCAGGCGCGACGGTGTATGGAAGACTGTGCCGGCGGTCGGCTTGGTGCCGGGCGATGTTGTGAAGCTGTCGCTGGGTGCCGTGGTGGCGGCCGATGTGCACATCGTCGAGGGCTCAGTCCTTCTCGATCAGTCCATGCTTACCGGCGAATCCATACCTATAGAAGGTGGTGCAGGCGTGCAGACGTATGCCGGCGCGCTGGTGCGGCGGGGAGAGGCGGTTGCGGAGGTCACGGCGACCGGAGCGCGCACAAAGTTCGGACGCACTGCGGAGCTGGTCCGCACCGCTCACGTCACGAGCTCCGAGCAGAAGGCGGTTCTCCGCGTCGTGCGCAATCTGGCGATCTTCAACAGCGTCATCATTGTCATGCTGGTGGCGTATGCCTATCGGCTCGCGATGCCGCTTGCTGAAATCATACCGCTGGCGCTGACTGCGATTCTCGCATCTATCCCGGTGGCCCTGCCTGCAACCTTTACCGTTGCGGCGGCCTTGGGCGCACGGGCACTGGCACGCCTGGGCGTGCTTCCGACGCGCCTCTCGGCAGTGGACGAAGCGGCAAGTATCGACGTCTTGTGCGCCGATAAGACCGGCACGCTAACCCTCAACGCATTGACTGTGACCGCGGTTCATCCGGCGCCGAACTTCGACGAGGCCGGCTTGCTGGGACTCGCGGCGGTGGCGAGTGCGGACGGCGGGCAGGATCCTGTCGATGCCGCAATTCGCGGAGCGGCCTCGGGCAAGAAAGCCAAATTGCCGAAATTAATTAAGTTCAGCCCCTTCGATCCCGCAAAGAAGACGTCCGAGGCGACTGCCGTGGATCCAAACGGCGGCGGCACCATGCGGGTCGTAAAGGGTGCCTATGCCGCAGTGAGCGGTCTTGCGCCACCAGTGCCGGAGTTGTCCGCGGCGGCTACCGATCTGGAGGCTAAGGGCTTTCGTCTGCTCGCCGTCGCGACTGGTACCGCCGCGGCGATGCGCTTGGCGGGACTGATCGCGCTGAGCGATCCGCCGCGAGCCGACTCGGCGGCGCTGGTCACGGAGATGCACACTCCGGGCGTGCGCACTGTGATGTTGACTGGCGACGCCCCCGCGACGGCTGCAATCGTGGCTCGTGCGGTAAGGCTCGATGGAGCGGTCAGTCCGCCGGGGCCGATCAGCGACTCTGTGAAGCCCGACCAATTCGCGGTCTTCGCCGGCGTCCTGCCGGAGGACAAGTACAAACTCGTGAAAGCGTTCCAGAAGGGCGGCCACAACGTTGCGATGTGCGGCGACGGCGCCAACGACGCGCCTGCCTTGCGCCAGGCACAGATGGGAATTGCAGTATCGACGGCGACCGATGTTGCCAAGTCGGCGGCCGGTATAGTGCTGACGAAGCCTGGACTCGTTGGCATCGTGGCCTCGGTTAAGGAAGGCCGCATGACCTTTCAGCGCATCCTGACCTATACGCTGAGCTCGGTTATCAAAAAGATCGTGCAGGTGCTTTTCCTGGCGGTTGGTCTGTTCGTCACGGGACATGCGATCCTGACTCCCATGCTGATGGTCCTCATAATGGTTACCGGCGACTTCCTGGGCATGTCGTTGACGACCGACAACGTGAGTCCCTCGCCGCATCCCAATGCCTGGCGAATCGGCAACTTGACGATGGTTGGGATCTTTATGGGAGTCTGCGAGTTAGCGTTCTGCACGGCGGTTTTGGCCATTGGCAAATTCCGGCTGGCACTTGGAATCGAGGCATTGCAAACTCTGGCCTTTCTCGCCGTCGTGTTCGGCAATGAAGCATCGCTCTACGCCATCCGCGCACGACAAAGCCTGTGGTCCACGCCAAGCCGCTGGCTCGTTCTGTCGTCCGCAGCGGATGTCCTGATCGCCTCGACGTTGGCCGTGTGTGGGATCGTAATGACGGCTTTGCCAGTCATTCTTGTGGCCGGCATACTGGCCGCGGCAGTAGCCTTCGCATTCGTCGCCGATGTCGCGAAATTCCCGATATTGTGGCGCCTTAGGATCGCTTAGGAGATGTAACGAAGCATCAACAGTACCTGAGGAAGCGTGCGTCGGCAGCTAACTAAAGCTTAGGAGAATCCCGCGACGATGAACTACCGCAAGCGATTCGTCGTCGAGCCCGGCGCCAAGGTCCGGCTCGGCAAGATTGATCCGGCATTCAAGGACAAGCACGACGAATCGCACGACAGCGCGACGCCGGAGATCCAGAAACACGTCGAGCGCTTGGCCAAGGCGCGGTATCTACTGTACGCCAATGGTAACCAGTCACTGCTGGTCGTCCTGCAGGCGCTGGACGCCGGCGGTAAGGACGGGGTAGTGCGCCACGTATTCACCGCGATGAATCCGCAGGGAACGCTGGTCTCCAGCTTCAAACAGCCGAGTAAAATCGAAGCCGCCCACGACTTCCTCTGGCGCGCCCACCTGCACGCGCCGGGCAACGGGCAAGTCGTGATCTTCAACCGGTCGCACTATGAGGACGTGCTGGTGGTGGGCGTGCACAAGATGGTGCCGAAGTCAATGTGGTCGAAGCGCTCTACGAGTTGATCAACGACTTCGAGAAGATGCTCCATGATAACGGCACGCGCATTCTCAAGTTCTATCTCCACATCAGCCCCGAGGAGCAACTCGAGCGCTTCGAGCAGCGGCTCGATGACCCGATGCGGCACTGGAAAATCAGCGAGGGCGACTACTCGGAGCGCAAGCTGTGGCCGGACTATATGGAGGCGTACGAGGAAGCTCTGGAAAGGACGAGCGCCAAGCACGCCCCGTGGTACGTGATCCCGTCCAACCATAAGTGGTTCCGCAACCTGGCCATCTCCGAGCTCCTCGCCGACACACTGGAGGACATGGACCTGAAGCTGCCGCCGGCGGTGAACATTGCGGAAATTCGCCGCAAGTATCACGCTGCGGCGGCGCGGCAAGCGCGGCAAGGCCACAAGCCGCCGAAGGTCTCGCACAAGAAGTAAGCGCGCCGCTCAACCCAGCGAGCTAGTGCATGTGACACACGGAAAGCCGCGAGATAGCGAGCGCTGGCCGTGGCTCTTCGGCGGCATCCGCCCCGTCACCCGTGCCGGAGCGCCGAGAGTTGGGAGGTGCTATTGCGCAATCTCAAGCGGCGCGGGATGGGCGCGCCGGCACTGGCGGTGGGCGACGGCGCGCTGGGCTTCTGGGCCGCAGTGCGCGCGAGGTGTGGCCCGAGCGCCGCGCGCAGGCCTGCTGGTGTCACAAGCTCGGCAACGTGCTCGACCATCCGCTCCAGCGGTTACTACACCCCGCGCGCCAAGCGCGCGCTGCACGAAATGATGTGCGCCGCGCGCCGCGCCCATTTCTCGGCCGCCTGCACGAGTTACACAGCGGCGCGGTCGAGCGAGCGGTACTGGATCGCCTCGCTCACGTGGCGCGCCTCGATTGGGCCTCCACCGTCGAGGTCGGCGCAGGTGCGTGCGACCTTGAGGATGCGCGTATAGGCCCGTGCGCTCAGCCCCAGCCGGTTGATCGCGAGCTCGAGCAGCCGCTCGCCGGCGGCTTCGACCTGGCAGTGGCTGTGCAACTCGCGTGCGCCCATCTGCGCGTTGCAGAAGACCCGCGTGCCGGCGAAGCGCGCGAGCTGGACCTGGCGGGCGCGGTTGACGCGCTCACGAATCGCCGCCGAGGTCTCGCCCGGCGTGCGCGAGGTCAGCTCGCGGTACTTGACCGCCGGCACCTCGACGTGGATGTCGATACGGTCGAGCAGCGGCCCCGAGATGCGTGATCGGTAACGCTGGATCATCAGCGGCACGCAGGTGCATTCGTGCTGGCTGTCGGTGTAGAAGCCGCACGGGCACGGATTCATCGCCGCCACCAGCATCACGCTGGCCGGAAAGGTCATGGTGCCCATCACGCGTGCGATGGTGATGCGGTTGTCCTCCAGCGGCTGGCGCAGGACCTCGATTACGTTCTTGCGGAACTCGGGCAGCTCGTCGAGAAAAAGCACCCCGTTGTGGGCGAGGCTGACCTCACCGGGGCGCGGCACCGAGCCGCCGCCGATTAGCCCGGCGTCGGAGATGGTGTGATGCGGCGCGCGGAAGGGGCGGGTCGCGATCAGCGCCCGCCCGTCCATCAGGCCCGCTACGCTATGCACCTTGGAGGTCTCGATTGCCTCCTCGAAGGTCATCGCCGGCAGGATCGTCGGCAGCCGCTTGGCCAGCATCGTCTTGCCCGAGCCCGGCGGCCCGACCATCAGGACGTTGTGGCCGCCGGCGGCGGCGACCTCGAGCGCCCGCTTGGCCTGTTCCTGGCCGCGCACTTCGCTGAAGTCGACGTCGTAATGGCTGGCGGCGGTGAACAAATCGGCGACGTTGGAGGAGTACGGCTCGATCTCGCGCAGCCCCTCGAGGAAGTCGACCGTGTCGCGCAGGGTGTCGACGCCCAGGACGGCCGTGCCGTTGCTCGCCACTGAGGCCTCGGCGGCGTTCTCACGCGGCAGGATGATGCCGGCGTAATGTTTGGTGCGAGCGAGCAGGGCGCTCGGCAGTGCGCCGCGGATTCCCTTGATCCGCCCGTCGAGCGCAAGCTCGCCCTGGACGAGGTAATTGCGCATCCGCTCGGCGTTGAGCGCGCCGGTGTTGGCGGCCAGGATGGCGAGCGCGATCGGCAGGTCGAAGGACGAGCCTTCCTTGCGGGTGTCGGCCGGCGCCAGGTTGATGGTTATCTTGCGGTTGGGAAATTCGTAGCCGGAATTTTTGATCGCCGCCTTGACCCGCTCCTGCGCCTCGCGCACCGCGCCCTCGGCGAGGCCGACGGTCCTGAGCTGCGGCACTCCGCCCGAGATGTCAACTTCGACTTCGACCGGGAAGGCCTCCACCCCGGCAAGTGCGCTTGAGAGAACGCTGGCTGACACCCTTTACTGCACGCCCCCATGCTCCACTGCTTTTTCACAGCGGCTATAACGACGACGCCTAAGTACATTCCGATGGTAGCACGGACGCAAGGGCGCTTTCGGCAAGTGCGCGAGCGGGTTGGTGAATTTGCACCGAATCGCCGCCGATGCGGCGCGGCCGGCGCCGGTTCAGCCCCAGACCGCGCCTTCGGTGACAAGCTCCGCGCGCTCGGCACGCCCAAGCCCCAGGAGCTCGCCCAGGATGTAGTCGTTGTCTTCGCCGACCTCGGGCGCCGCCGTACGAATCGATCCGGGCGTCGCCGAAAGCCGCATCGGCACGCCGGTCAGCCGGGTGGAACCGCCCCCGGGAAGTTTGACCGGCGCGAAGAAACCACGCTTGGCCAGATGCGGGTCGCCGACGCACAGATCGGCGCCATTGAGCACCACGCCGGCGGCGACCCCGGCGCGCCGCAGCAGCGCCATCGCGGCCTCGGCCTGCTGACTGGCGGCCCATCGCACGACCTGGGCGTCGAGTTCTTCACGATTGCGCATTCGCAGGTAGAGCGTGCGGAATTTAGGCTCGGCCGTCCATCCGGGATTGCCGCTTGCCCGGGCGAAGCGCTCCCATTCGGCCTGTGAGCGTACCGCGATCACGATCCAGCGATCATCGTCGCCGCCGCGCGGCGCGCATCGGTACGCACCATGCGGCGCGGCGGGTGCCTCCTGCGAACGCCATTGCGGCGGCGCCTGCGTGCGGCCGTTGACCGAGATATCGAGCAGCGCCGGCCCGGCCAAGCTCACCAGCGCCTCGAACTGCGAGAGATCGACGAACTGGCCGCGCCCGGTGCGCTTGCGATGCCACAGCGCGATCAGCGCCGCCAGCGCGCCGCTGTAGCCGCCGGCCATGTCGGCGTAAGAGTAGCCATAGCCGGCCGGCTCGCCGCGCGCGTCGGCCATCAGGTGCGTGAATCCCGCCAGCGCGTGCAGCGTCGGCCCATAGCTGACATAGTTGCACCGCGGTCCAGTGTGGCCCAGCCCGGACATGCTGATGCAGATGACGTCGGGTTTGATTTTCACCAGGCTCTGGTAGTCCATCCCCCAGCCACGCATCACGCGCGCCGAGAAATTGTCCATCACCAGGTCGCTTAGCGCGGCGAGACGGCGCGCCAGTTCGACGCCGCGCGGATGGTTCATGTTGATCGCGGCCGAGCGCTTGTTGCGATGCAACTCGCCCTGCAGCCCGGTGCGCCGCGGGCCCAGCACGCTCATCGTATTTTCGTCGCCGCGCTCGATTTTGATGACCTCGGCGCCCTGGTCGGCGAGGATCCGCGTCGCCACCGGCCCCGCGACGACCCAGGTGAAATCGAGGATTCGCACGCCCTCGAGCGCCATCCGCGCCATCGTCAGATCACCCCTTCGGCGGCCAATGCGGCGAGTTCCTCCGCACTCATCCCGAGCTCGGCGCCGAGAATTTCGCCGGTATGCTCGCCGAGCAGTGGCGGCCGGCGGGTGACCCGCCACGGCGAACCATTGAAAAGGTAGGGCGCGCCGGGGTAGCGGAATGTGCGGCCGAGTTCGGGATGCTCGACCTCTTGAAAGTAGCCGCGCGAGCTGAGTTGCTCGTCGTCGAACAGATCCTCGGGATTGCGCACCGAGGCATAGGGCAGGCGTAGGAGCTGCGCGCGCTCGAGCAGCTCGTCGCGCGCGTAGTCCTTGACCCACTCGTCGAGGACGTCGAACAGATGCTCCGCGCCCGCGCGCCGCTTGGCCACATCCTCCCATTCGGGCGCGGTCAAGTCCTGCGCCTTGCCGTCACCGTTGACCCATTCGATAAGCGAGGTCCAATCGCACAGCGTGCAGTGCATCACGTAGCCGTCGCGGCAGCGCCCGACCCGGAAGAACCGGCTCCAGTGCAGCGTGCCGCGCCGCCGCTCGATCTCTCCCGTGCCGAGGAAGCCGGCTGCGACGTGCTCGACCGCCGACGCTGTCGCCTCCTGCATGCTGAGGTCGATCCATTGGCCTTCGCCCATCGAGTCGCGGGCAAACAGCACGCACATCGTGCCGATCGCGGCGTAGTACGACGCCGAGTGGTATGCCTGCAGGCCGAGCGGGCGTACCGGCGCGCCATCCGGAAAGCCGTTGACGTAGAGCATCCCGGAAAGCGCCGTCAGCACGCTGTCGTCAGCTTCGTAGCCGCGGTAAGGCCCCTTCTGTCCGAACGGCGCGATGGAGCACAGAACCAGCGCCGGGTTGAGTGCGTGCAACACGTCCCATCCAAGGCCCATCCGCGCCATCGCGCCCGGCTTGAAGCTTTCGACTATGACGTCGGCGCCCTCGGCCAGCCGGCGCAGGATCGCGGCGCCTTCGGGATGGCCAAGGTCGAGCGTCAGCGAGCGCTTGTTGAGATTGTAAAACCAGAAGAACAGGCTGCGGTCGCGATGCGGGCGGTCGTCGACGAATGGCCCGATGCGGCGCGCGGAATCGCCGGCGGGCGGCTCAATCTTGATCACGTCGGCGCCCATGTCGGCCAGCAGGCGGGCGCATAGATGGCCCTTGAGGTCGGTGAGATCGAGGACGCGCAGGCCGGCCAGCGCGCCACGCCCGCTCACTTGTCCGCCCTGGCGGGCGTCTTGCCGAGCCCCTCGATGTCGAACGGCCCCTTGCCCGGCTCGAACGGGCTCAAGTCGCGCGTCGGGCTTACCGCGGTGAGCACTTCGCCGTTGGGGCCGGTGCGCTGGCCGCCGCGCGCGCGGATCGTCTCGAAGGTGTCGTGGTTGACCCAGCGCACGCCGAAGACACAGGGCTTGGCCTGGCCGTCTTCTTCGACGGCTTCGAGGGCAACGCCAGGATGGTCGAAAAAGGTGACTTTTCTAAGTGCCATGGGTTTCTAACCAGCGTGCTGATGGAAGCGTACCGGGGCGATGATAGGGGAGTGAGAATTCGTTTTCAAACGGCGATGCCAAGCGATATTGACCTAAGGCGCTCGGAAACGCAGTAATCGGCATAGCCTCTCAAGGCGGCTTCGATCGAAGCCTGGCCCGGTGAGACGTTGCAAAGCCGCGCATAGAGGCTAGCTGATATCGACCCTGCCACCTACGACATATAAGATCGTTTGTCGCAGGGGACAGCACAAACCCGACTGACCGCGCCAAAGCCTTCGGGCGGGGTGGGGGAGTTATGGTCGACGATAGCGGCTTCAGAGTCGACAGGGTCGGCAGGGTCGAGGTCAAGACGGGCGACAAGGTCGGCCGTCTGTTATCGATCCTGGATTATCCATGGATCGCGATTTGGATGAGCCCGCGGGAGACGATCAATAAGATCGTCAGCCGCGATCCAACCTACCAGGTAATCCTGCTCGGGGCGCTCGCGGGTGGGTTGATGATGCTCAATTCCATGCTGAGCGTGGCGCTCGGCTTCACCCCGACGCCGCTGCCCGCGCGTTTAGTCCCGTATCTCCCGATCTTGACCTTGGCGAGTCCCTTTCTGGGCGCTGCGTTTGGGATCGTCGGGCTTTACATAAGCGCGTTCCTGTTCGATTGGATCGGCCGCGCGCTCGGCGGCCGCGGCAACGCCCAAACGGTGCGGGCGGCGGTGGCCTGGTCCGAGGTACCGCAGATCTGCCTCGCCATCGTGATGTTGTTAGTACTGCTGGGGACCGGAGTTTGGCAGGCGGTGGTCCCTTCGCTGCCAGACCCCAATGCCGCCGCGATGGCTGCGGCGCATCCGTTCACGCTGACCCGCGGGGTCGAGGCGATTATCTCGATTTGGTCGTTCATCCTGTTCCTGCATTGTCTCGGCGCGGTGCATCGCTTTTCAGCCTGGCGCTCGCTGGCAACGGTTCTGTTGCTGGTCGTGGCCTTCGGTGCGATCGCGGCCGTCGGCAAGATGGCGACGACCTAGCTGCCTATAACAAGGAGGCGGATCATCGTTCGTGGCAGGCGATGCGGGATTTGTTCAAGGAAATCTTCCAGTAAGCGCCGCCAGCGCCGGGAGCGCGCTGGCAAACGGCCCGGCGGCCGCCACACTCGCGCACGGCCGCGTGTTAGGTTAATCTCTGTGCGCGGCGCCGATTGGAGCGCCTTAAGCCGAGACGATATGCGAAGGAGCCGGCGTGCATGCTTTGAACGCCGGCCGTTTTGCCCGTGGCCGAGACCGAGCATAAAACGACTGATTACAAGACAACCCTGAAACTTCCCAGGACGGACTTCCCGATGAAGGCGAATTTGCCCAAACGGGAGCCCGCGATGCTCAGGCATTGGGAGGAAATCCGGCTCTACGAAACGCTGCTCGCCGAGCGCAAGGAGGCCGCCGCCTGGGTGCTGCATGACGGGCCGCCCTACGCCAACGGCCGCGTGCACATGGGCACGGCGCTCAACAAGGTGCTCAAGGACTTCGTCGTGCGCGCGCGCTCGATGATGGGGTTCCGTACGCCGTTCGTGCCCGGATGGGACTGCCACGGGATGCCGATCGAGTTCAAGGTCTCGCGCGATTTGGGCGAGCGGGCGCGCGCGATGCCCAAGCTCGAGCTTCGGCGCCTGTGCCGCATCGAGGCCGAGAAGTGGATCGATCTCCAGCGCAAGGATTTCATGCGCCTGGGATGTATCGGCGACTGGTTTCGGCCCTATATCACGATGGACCCGGCGTACGACGCGGCGGAGATCGGCGTGCTGCGCAACCTGGTCGAGCGCGGCTACGTCTACCGCGGCCTGCGCCCGGTGCACTGGTGCTTCGCCGATCGCACCGCGCTGGCCGAGGCCGAAGTCGAGTACCGCGAGCACACCTCGCCCTCGATCTACGTCGCGTTCGCATTCAACTCCAACCTGCGCGACGCGGCCGCGCTCGCCGCCAACCGCTGCGACGGCGCGGAACTCGCCGCGGCGCACAAGGCCGGCAAGCTCTGCGCCGTAATTTGGACCACCACGCCGTGGACGCTGCCCGCCAACCTGGGAATCAGCCTCAACCCGACGTTCGATTACGTCGCGCTCAAGGCCGGCGAGCGCTACTACGTCGTCGCCGCGCGGCTGGCCGAGGCGGTCGAGAAGGAATGTTCGCTGACGGTTGAAAAGCGCCTCGCGCTCGACCGCGAGGCGCTCAAGGCGCTGGACGGGCGGGATATTTTCCGCCATCCGTTTGTCGCCCGCGAGGTCAAGCTGATGTACGGCGACCATGTCACGGCCGACGCCGGCACCGGCCTCGTGCATACCGCGCCGGGACATGGCTACGAAGATTTCGTGGTCGGTTCGCAGTACGGGCTGCGGCCGTTCACGCCGGTCGACACGGCCGGGAAATTTACCTCCGAAGGCGGCGAATGGGCGGGCCAGAATGTCTTCAAGGCGAACGACTCGATCGTCGAGAAATTGCGCGCGGCCGGCGCCCTGCTTTATGCGCATAAGTTCTCGCACAGCTATCCGCATTGCTGGCGCTGCAAAAATCCGCTGATTTTTCTTGCCGCCGAGCAATGGTTCATGCGTATCGACCATGACGGGCTGCGTCAGCGGGTGATCGAGGAGATCGACCGCGTGAAATGGATCCCGCCGTGGTCGCGCGACCGCATCCGCAACATGACCGAGACGCGGCCCGATTGGTGCCTTTCGCGCCAGCGCGCGTGGGGTGTGCCGATTCCGGCGCTGAAGTGCGGCACGTGCGGCCATGTCGGCCTGTATGACGAAGTGATGCGGGCGGCGGAGCGAATTTTCGAGAGTGAAGGCTCCGACGCGTGGTTCAGCCGGCCCGTGGGCGATTTTGCCGCGCGGGGTCTCAAGTGTGAGAAGTGCCAGGGCGCGTCGTTCGAGAAGGAAGAGGACGTGCTCGACGTGTGGTTCGATTCGGGCTCCTCGCAAGCCGCGGTGCTCGGTAAGCGGCCCGAGCTTACCTGGCCGGCCGACGCCTACCTCGAAGCGGTCGAGCAGGCGCGCGGATGGTTCGGCTCGTCGCTGGCCTGCGCGGTCGCCGAACGCGGCCATGCGCCGTTTCGCGCCGTGGTAAGCCACGGGCTCACGGTCGACGAGCAGGGGCGCAAGATGTCGAAGTCGCTCGGCAACTCCGAGGACGCCGCCGACGCGGTGAACCGGATCGGCGCCGACGTGCTGCGCCTGGTGTATGCCTCGCTCGACTACACCACGGAAATCGCGCTCGGCGACACGGTTTACACGGCGGTCGCGGAGGCCTACCGCAAGATTCGCAACACCTGCCGCTATATCCTAGGCAACTTGGCCGACTTCGACCCGGCGCGCGACGCGGCAGCGCTGGAACGGATGACCGAGTTCGACCGTTACATGCTCACCCGCCTGGAGCGGCTCAAGAGCGACGTGCGCCGCGCCTTCGACGACTACGATTTCCAGGCCGCCTACCACGCGATCAGCAACTTCGTCGTGGTCGATCTGAGTTCGCTCTATATCGATGTCGCGCGCGACCGGCTGTATTGCGCGGCCGCCGCTTCGCCCGAGCGCCGCTCGGCGCAGACCGCGCTCTACCACGTGATCGATGCGCTGGTGCGGATGCTCGCGCCGCTGATCCCGTTCACCGCCGACGAGATTTACTCCCACATGCCGGGCGCGCGCGCGGCCAGCGTCCATCTGCTGACGCTCAATCCGCCCAACCCCGCGTGGCGCGACGCGGAACTCGAAGCGCACTGGGAGCACTTGCTCGAGGTGCGGGCCGAGGCGCTCAAGCTGCTCGAGACGATGCGCCAGGCGGGGACGATCGGCGCGCCGCTGGAGGCCGTGGTGGGTATCGGCACGGTGGGCGGCGATTCCGGCGCTCTGGCCGAGACGCTCGCGCGCCATCGCGATTCGCTCAAGGAGCTGTTCATCGTCTCGGAGGTCGCGCCGCTCGACCCGCGCGAGGCCGAGGAACTGCGCCGCAAAGCCGACGGCGCCGAGGCCTTCAGCTTCGACGGGGCTTACGGACGCGTTTCAACCGATCCGCCGCTGATCGTGGTGGGGCGGCGCGCCCCGGGACGCAAGTGCCAGCGCTGCTGGATGTACTTCGATGACGATTCCGGCTCCGACCTGGATCCGCGCTGCCGCGCGGTAGTACAGGCGTTCAACGCGTGAGGCCCCTTGGGCCCGAGGCGGCGGCGCAAACCGGGGGCGGTGCGCGCGCGGCGGCCGACTGGCGCCGACTCGGCGCGATGCTGGGTCTCGTCGCGCTGCCGGTCTTCGTGCTCGACCAGCTCGCCAAGCTCTACATCGTGCGGCATCTCAAGCTCTTCGCGCAGATCGACGTCGTGCCGCACTGGCTCGCGATAACCTACACGTTGAATCCGGGCGCCGCGTTTAGCCTGTTCGCGACGCTGGCGCCGGCGATGCGCAACCTGTTGCTCGACGGCCTCGCCACCGCCGCCGTCGTGGTGCTCGGGGTGCTGCTCGCGCGCGGCGCGCGTCCGGCGGCAATTTCGGCCGCCTTCGCGCTGATCATGGGGGGCGCGGCGGGCAACCTGTTCGACCGGGTCGTGCGCGGCCGCGTGGTCGACTTCATTTACGTCCATTACTACTCGTGGAGCTACCCGGTCTTTAATATCGCCGATAGCGCGATCACGATCGGGGTGGCGATCATCCTCATCCATTCCGTGTGCTCGCGCGACGCCCAAGGCTGACCCGCCCATCGGGGCGCGCGTGCGCGTGCCGGGGCGGCGCCTGCCGTATCGCCGCGTTTGACCGAAGCGCGAAACTGACGCTAATTTCGTGATGCTCCATTCGGCTCACGCGCCGGTGCGGAGCGGGGGTGCGGGCCATGAAGACGATCAACACCGTCACTGGAACAACCACCGCCGACAAGCTTGGGACGACGCTGATGCACGAGCATCTGATGGTCGGATGGGGCGGATGGGAGCTGGACTGCATGGCGCCGCGCTTCGAGCGCAAGCAGGCGCTCAAGGTCGCGACCGACCGGCTCAAGGAATTGCGCGACCTCGGGCTCGGCACCTTCCTCGATCCCTGCCCGATGGACATCGGCCGCGACGTCAACTTTATGGCCGAAGCGGCCGGGGCCGCCGGGGTTCAGCTAATTTGCGCGACCGGCCTCTACAAGGAGGACCTCGGCAACACCGCCTACTTCAAGCAGCGTTCGATCGGCGAAATAGCCGACGTGTACGTGGCCGAGCTGACCGAGGGAATCGCCCACTCCGGCGTGAAGGCCGGGGTCATCAAGTGCGCGACCTCCAAGGACAAGATCAACGAGTACGAGGAGAAATGCCTGCGCGCCGCCGCCCGCGCCCAGCTCAAGACCGGCGCGCCTATCACCACGCATACCGAAGACGGCACGATGGGCCGCGAACAGCTCGACATCTTTGCCTCCGAGGGCGTC
Organism: Deltaproteobacteria bacterium; assembly: GCA_021827495.1. Classification (GTDB taxonomy): domain Bacteria; phylum Desulfobacterota; class Binatia; order Binatales; family Binataceae; genus JAKAVN01. The sequence continues at coordinate 19,844 of JAKAVN010000038.1, forward strand.
GACCTCCGGCACGTGATCGTCGGCCATAGCTGCGGCGCGTCGGACCTGCGCTACCACACCGACATGCTCGACCGTGGATGCTACCTGGGCTTCGATCGCTTCGGGCTGGACTTCCTGCATCCCGACCGCCTGCGGCTGGCGGCGCTGATTGGGCTTTTAGGTGTCGGCTTCGAGAAACAGATCGTGCTGTCGCACGATTCGGTTGCCTGCTGGCTCGGACGCGGGCTCGACCTGACACCCGAGATCGAGAAGGGAATCCGCAACTGGCAGCCGACTCACATCTTCAAGAACATCCTGCCCGCGCTGCGCACGGCAGGTGTCAGCGAGGAAAAAATCCAGACGCTGATGGTCGGGAACCCGCGCCGCTACTTCGAGGAGTAGCTTAAGAGCAACACAAACCCAAGAGCGGGCCGGCCGTCTGATCGGCCCGCTCCATTCTTAACCGAGATCTCGGGGCGGCTCGAGCGTGCGCTACTTGCTAAGCACCTGAGCGCCCCCTTCCATCTGCGAGCGCCAACGGTCGATCGCCTCGACGTTGAAACGCCAGTCGCTGCCGACCCGGAAGGCCGGCAACTCGTTGCGCTTGAGCAACCGGTAAACGGTCGAAGGGTGGACACGCAGGTAGACCGAAACGTCCTGCACCGTCATCACGCGTTGCGCGACCGCGTTGAAATCCGCCGCCGTCACCCGATTGATCTCCCGATTGTCCATCTTCACCCCCTAGTCAGGACGTTAAGCGCCTGAGCCGGCGAGGTTGATGTGAGCGCTCGGATGTGAAGGGCAAATGCTCGAAAAAAAAGCGTCCCTTCCCCCGCAATCCGCCGCCCCGCCCCTCTAGCTGACGCGCGCCATTCTATGCATTGTTCGTCCAATGTAAACATTTGAGCTGATCACAAATATCAACAAAATCGCCAACCTGTGGATAAGTTCACACGCCGGTGACGCGCGCGCGGCTAATGTTGACGGCGAAGGCCAATTTGACTTGACCGCCGCGGTTCGCCATCGATTCCGTGATGTATCTGCGCGCCGATGCCGCAAAGTGACGGATAGCGGAGGGCGGGCCCGGTACTCGCGATGAGCGCGCGATTTTTGCATAATGTCGGCTACGTCCGTGCCTGCGGGAAACACTCAACTTGCGCCGCTGCCTGGAACAGCCGCAGCGGCCGCGCCGCGCGCTGAGTTCCGTCGCAGCTCCACGCCTTAGTGGCCTCAGTCATGGCCGAAGCCCCATCGATCGAAGCGCCCGCGCCGGCGCCCGTCCACGTCGAGGGAGCGCTCAAATGGCTGATCGCGCTGGCCGTCATTCTGTGCACCATCCTGGAGGTGCTCGACAGTTCGATCGTCAACGTCGCGCTGCCGCACATGCAGGGCAGTTTCTCGGCTAGCGTCGATGAAGTGACCTGGGTCGTGACGACCTACCTGGTCGCGGCCGGCATCATGATCCCGACCACCGGCTGGATCGCAGGCCAATTCGGCCGCAAAAACTATTTCCTGACCTGCATCATCACCTTCATCATGTCCTCGGCGATGTGCGGTGCGGCGCAGACGCTCGACCAGATGGTGGCGTTCCGCTTTCTGCAGGGGATCGCCGGCGCAGCGCTGCTGCCGCTCTCGCAGGCGATCCTGATGGAGACCTTTCCGCCCAACGAGCAGGCGCTGGCGATGGCGATGTGGGGGATCGGACTGATGGTCGCGCCGATCATGGGTCCGACGGTCGGCGGCTGGATCACCGACAACTGGAACTGGCGCTGGAACTTCTACATCAACGTGCCGATCGGAATCGTCGCCGGGTTGATGGTCTATACCTTCGTCCACGACCCGCCGTACCTGCGCAAACTCAAGGGCAGGGGCGGCGCCGATTACCTGGGAATCCTGTGCCTGGTGCTCGCGCTGGGGCTGGGCGAGATCGTGATGGACCGGGGCGACCGGGCCGACTGGTTCCAAAGCGCGTGGGTCCGCTATTTCTCGGTGATCTCGCTCAGCGCTTTCGTGCTGCTGATCGTCCACGAGTGGCGCATCCCCAATCCGATCCTGCAGGTGCGGCTGGTCACCAACCGCTCCTTCGCCGTTCCGACCTTGCTGCTCATCCTCCTGACCTTTACCGCGTATGGGATGCAGATTCTGAACCCGGTCTTTCTGCAGGAACTGCTCGGCTACACGGCGTGGAAGGCGGGGCTGGCGATGGCGCCGCGCGGGATGGGCGTGATGACGTCAATGTTCGTGCTGGGGGGCCTGGCGCGCAGAGGCTTGGACACCCGGCCGATGGTCTACCTCGGTTTCACGCTCATCGGGATCGCGCAGTGGGAACTGGCGGCGCTCGACCTGACGATGAGCATCTCGAACTTCATCTGGCCCACCTTGATACAGGGACTCGGGATGGGCCTGATTTTTCCGACGCTGTCGGCCGCCGCACTGAGTTCGGTCAGCCGCGAAAACATGGGTTACGCGGCGAGCTTCTTCTCGATGGTGCGCAATATCGGCGCATCGGTGGGAACCTCGACGCTGACCACCTACCTCACTCGCCTCGAGCAAACCCGCCAAAGCTATCTGGTGAATCATCTCACGGTATTCGACGCCTGGCGGCTCGGCGCGCGCGGCCAAGGTATGCCGGGAGCGCCGCGCTTCGATTACATGCATCAACTCATCACCGGCCAGAAGCAGGGGCTGGCGATGATTTATGGCCAGGTGCAACGGCAGGCGATGATGCTCTCGCTGAACGATATCTACCGGAGGCTGAGTTACCTGATGGTGGTCGCGATCATCATCACCGCCTTTCTGCCGCGCAGCCGGGCCCACGGCGGCGCGGCGGCGGCGCACTGAACCCGCGCCGGCCTGCGCGCGCCGAGCCCGGCGCGTACTATTGCCCGCCTCTCGCGAATGCTCTAGCGTAATTTCGTGACCGCTGAGCCAGGAACTTCGCCGCGCGCCGCGTCGTCCGGCAGCCGCCCCTGACGTTTCGCGCCGCGCGCTTCGCCGCGCGGCGAATCATGTGAGCAAATCGCCCGGAGAATTCCAGCTAATCGAGCGGCTGCTCAAGCGCCTCGGTCCGGGGCGCCGCGCGATCCTCGGGCCAGGCGACGATTGCGCGATCCTGCCGCCCGCCCGTGCCCGCCAGCTTCTCACCATCGACTCCATGGTCGAGGAGGTGCATTTCAAGCTCGCATGGGGCGCGCCCGAGGCGCTGGGCGCGCGCGCCTTGACGGTTAACCTGAGCGATATCGCCGCGATGGGCGGGAAGCCGACCGTATGCGTGGTCAATCTCGCGCTGCGCGACGGACTTGGCCTGCGCTTGTGCGATCGGATCTACAAGGGGCTGGGCGCGGCGGCCGCGCGCTGCGGAGTCGAGGTGGTTGGCGGCAACGTCACCCGCGCGGGCGCACTCGCCATCACCATCGCACTGCTCGGCGAAGTGCGCGGCGCGGTGCTCAGACGCGATGCCGGACGTCCCGGCGACACCATCTACGTCACCGGCACGCTGGGCGATGCCGCCGCCGGACTGCGAATTCTCTCGGGGCGGCTTCGCGCCCGCGCCGCCGCGCGCAAGTTTCTGAGCAACCGCTTCCTCCAGCCGACCGCGCGGGTCGAGGCCGGCCTCCGCCTGGCGCGGATAAAACCGGCGCCGGCCGCAATCGATCTGAGCGACGGACTGTGGCAGGACCTCGGCCACATCCTCGAGCGCAGCGGCGTCGGCGCTGAGATCGACGCCGGCGCATTGCCACTCTCGGCGGCCTACCGCGCGGCCGTCGGCGAAGACCCAACGCTCGCGCTCGGCGGCGGCGAGGATTACGAACTGCTGTTCTGTCTGCGCCACGCGTTTCCCGCGCCCGCGCTTACCCGCAGCCTGGGCGTGCGCGTGACGCGTATCGGCCGCATCACTTCCTCCGGCAAGGCGGTCCTGATCAATGCGCGTGGTTCGCTCCGCGGCGGCCCGCCGCTGCTCACGGGATTTGACCAGTTGCGCTCGCGGCCGGGCCCCTAGGCAACCGGGTCAGGGATGATGCTGCTGCTGTTGGTTATCGTGCTACTCGGAGTAAGCGCCTTGCTGGCCGCCTCTGAAACCGCGCTGTTCGCCCTGGCGCGGATGCGGCACACGCGTGCGAGCCTGGGCGAAGCGGCCGCGCAAGCGGTCGATTCGTTGCTGCGCCGTCCGCTTGAATCGCTGGCGGTGATCATCGGGTTCAACGAGGCCATCAACGTCTTCGCCGAATGCCTGGCAACCACTTTCCTTCTCGTCTGGCTGGGTCCGGCGGGGGGATGGGTCTCAGTGCCGGTGATGTTCACGCTGGTACTGCTGGTCAGCGATATCACGCCCAAAACGTTCGCCCTCGGCTTTCCAGCCGCGATCGCGCGGCTCAGCGCGCGCCCGCTGGCCGCCATCGTGTCGGCCTTCCATCCGTTGGCCCGGCTGTTCGTGCCCGAGGAGGCCGCGCCCACCGCGCCGCTTTCGGAGAGCGAGTTCAAGGCACTGCTTGTTGCAAGCGAGCGGCTGGGCCAGGTGGCGCCGGCCGAGCGCGAGCTAATCAACAAGGTTTTTGCTTTCAGTTCGCGGCGCGTCTTCGAGATCATGACGCCGCGCGAACGCATCTTCGCGCTCGACCTCAACACCGCCGCCGACCGTATCATCGCCGAGGTCGCCCACGGCCATTACTCGCGCGTCCCCGTCTACCGCGGCGATCCCAACAACATCGTGGGTGTGCTGCGGGCCAAGGAACTGGTCGCCCGCCGGCTGGAGTCCGCGCCGCCGCGCCTGGGGCGGCTA
>JAKAVN010000218.1 GCA_021827495.1 Deltaproteobacteria bacterium
GCAGGCGCTCAACGTTAAGCTTCTCATACTGTTCGAGCTGCTCAGCCATCCCGTTGAACTCGCGCGCGACCGCCTCCAGCTCGGCCAGCGGCTGCGGCCCAAGCCGCACCTGCGCGCGGCGCTGGCCGAGCCCGCGCAACCGCTCGGCAAGCTCCGTGAGCGGCCGCGCCAGGACCCATCCGAGGCCCCATGAGAGCGCCGTGCCCGCCACCAGCAGGGCGAGAAGGCCAGCGGCGAATTCGTAGGTGAGCCGCTTGCCGAGCCGCGCCGCGCGGCTGTCGGCGCGCCACATCGCAGCCTGGTTCATCGCGATCAGGTCGTCCAGGCGCGCGTGCAACTCGTCGAACTCGCGGTCGTGGCGCGCTCCCGGCGGCGCGGCGGCGATTTCGCCGAACAGCCGGCGGGCGCGGCTCTCGATATCGCGCGCCAGCTCGGGCTCGCCGAGTTCGGTGAAATCATGGTTCTCGATATCCATCCAGTGCATCAGGCTGGCGCGGGAGCTGGCGAGTGCGTTGCGCGCATGGCCGTCGCGCTCGGCCAGTTGCAGAACCCTCAGCGCCTCGTGCATGTGCTGGGCGGCCTCGATGCTTACGTAGTTGCGGTAGAGCGTCTCGCGAATCGAGGTGCCGAGGCGGTAGACGCGGGGCAGGGCGTACAAGCCGAGCGCCACCACCAGGATGAGCAGCAGCAGGCTGACGTTGCGGATGCGCGTGCGCAGCGATGGGGTGCTCATGGCTCTTTGTCCGGTTCTTCGGGGCCGTCGCCGCCGACGACCACGACGTCGAAATCGGCCGCCGCGACAAGCAACCGCTGGGTCACGGCGCGTCTGAACAGGCGGCGCCACCATGGCTGATGCGTCCGGCCGAGCACGATCTTGGTGACCCCGTGCTTGCGCGCGAACTCCAGCATCGCGCCCGCCACGTCCTCGGATTTGAGCCACACGGTTTCGGCCCCGAGGTCACCGGCCAGGTTGATGTTGTCGAGCAGCTTGACGAAGTCGCGGGTGTTGATCCGGCTGACCGCTTCGGACGGAGTCTCGACGTGCACCGCGTACCAGTCGGCGCCGAACTGTCCGGCGATGCGGCAGGCCTTGCGCAGGAGCATGCCGCTGTCGCGCGTGTTGGACGACAGCCCCACCATCACGCGCTCGGCCGGCTGCGGGCGCCGTCCGCCCCCGCGCTGGAGCGCTTCGCGGTCCTCGCGCTGGCGGCTGAGCCCGCGCGCGACCTCGCGCAGCGCCACTTCGCGCAGCGCGGCGAGGTTGGCCGGCTTGAAGAAGTTTTTCAGCGCGTGTTCGACCTGCGCCGGCGGATAAATTTTGCCCTCGCGCAGACGCTCGCGCAGCGCCTCGACGGTGACGTCGACGTTGACCAGCTGGCCGGCCTGCGCGAGCAGCGAGTCCGGCACCGTCTCGCGCACGTCCACGCCGGTGAGCCGCTTCATCACCGGGTTGAGGCTCTCGACGTGCTGGATATTCATCGCGGTGATCACGTTGATCCCCGCCGCGAGCAGCTCCTCGATGTCCTGGTAGCGTTTTTCATGGCTGGAGCCGGCGACGTTGGTGTGCGCGAGCTCGTCGACCACCACGACGTCCGGCTTGCGCGCCAGGATCGCATCGACGTCCATCTCTTCCATCGGGACCCCGCGGTAATCGAGCTTGCGGCGCGGGACCGCTTCCAGATCTCCCACCTTGGCCGTGGTGTCGGCGCGCCCGTGCGTTTCGACCAGGCCGAGGACGACGTCGACGCCCTTGTCGCGAAGCTCGTGCGCCTCTTCAAGCATCCGCCAGGTCTTACCGACGCCGGCCGCGGCGCCGACGTATATCTTGAGCCGGCCCTTGCGCTGCTCAGCAACGAGGTCGAGGAAGGATTCGGGCGAGGGGCGCTCCTCAGCCATACGGGCAAGAGTATATATGCCTGCCGCCGCGCGATCTCAGTGCGCCGCCGTGCCCGGGCGCGCCAGGGCCAGGTTGAGCTCCAGAACATTGACGCGCGGCTCGCCGAAAATTCCGGCCAGCCGCGGCTGCGTATTCGCGCCCACCACGCCGCGCACCGTGGCCGCGCTGAGCCCGCGCGCCTTCGCCACCCGCGCGACCTGGAGCGCGGCCGCCGCCGGGGAGATTTCCGGGTCCAGCCCGCTGCCGGATGCGGTGATCAGGTCCATCGGCACTTGCGCGGGCGAGGTTCCCGGATTTTCCGCAAGCACCTTGTGCAGCGCGGCCTTGGAGGTCTCGATGAGTTTGCGATTGGTGGGGCCAAGGTTGGAGCCGCCCGAGTTGCTCGCGTCATAGCCCTGGTCGCCGGCCGCGGAGGGGCGGGGATGGAAATATCGCGCGGCGGCGAAATTCTGTCCGATGAGTTTCGAGCCGACCACGTGGCCGTCGCTCATCACCAGGCTTCCGTTCGCCTGCCAGGGGAAGAGCACCTGCGCGACTCCCCAGACCACGAGTGGATAGACGATCCCGGTCAGCAAAAGCAGTGCGATGGTCATCGCGATTGCGGTTGTGAGCGTGCGCATGGTTTCACTTCCTCACGCGAGATGGAACGCGGCCACCGCCAGGTCAATCACCTTGATCCCGATGAACGGTACGATCACGCCGCCGAGGCCATAGATGAGCAGGTTGCGGGTCAGGATCGCGGCGGCGCCGAGCGGCCGGTAGGCGACGCCGCGCAACGCCAGCGGGATCAGCGCGACGATGATGAGGGCGTTGAAGATGATGGCCGAGAGGATCGCGCTCTGGGGGGTCGCCAGATGCATGATGTTGAGCGTTTGCAGCTCGGGGTAGCCGACCACGAACATCGCCGGGATGATCGCAAAGTACTTGGCGACGTCGTTGGCGATCGAAAAGGTGGTCAGTGCGCCGCGGGTGATCAGCAGTTGCTTGCCGATCTCCACCACCTCCATGATCTTGGTCGGATTCGAGTCGAGGTCGACCATGTTGCCGGCCTCGCGGGCGGCCTGGGTGCCGGCGTTCATCGCAATCCCGACGTCGGCCTGGGCCAGCGCCGGCGCGTCGTTGGTGCCGTCGCCGATCATCGCCACCAGCTTGCCCTGCGCCTGCTCCTCGCGGATCAGCGCGAGCTTGGTTTCGGGAGTGGCCTCGGCGCGAAAGTCGTCGACGCCGGCCTCGTGCGCGATTGCCGCCGCGGTCAGCGGATTGTCGCCGGTGATCATCACCGTGCGCAGCCCCATCGCGCGCAGCCGCGCGAAGCGCTCGCGGATGCCGTCCTTGATGATGTCCTTGAGGTGGATCACGCCGAGGATGCGCGCGCCGTCGGCGACCACCAGGGGCGTTCCGCCGCCGCGCGCGATGCGCTCGATGATCCCGGCCAGCTCGGCCGGCGCCTGGCCGCCGCTGTCGCGCACGAACCGGATGAGCTGGTCGCCGGCGCCCTTGCGGATCCTCCGCCCGTTAAGGTCGACCCCGCTCATCCGGGTCTGGGCCGAGAAGGGGATGAATTGGGCGTCCTTCTCAGCCAGCTCGCGGCCGCGCAGGTTGTATTCGCGCTTGGCCAGCACCACGATCGAGCGGCCCTCGGGCGTCTCGTCGGCGAGCGACGCCAGTTGCGCCGCGTCGGCAAGCTCCTCCACGCGCACGTCAAGCACCGGAATGAATTCGGTCGCCATCCGGTTGCCGAGCGTGATGGTGCCGGTCTTGTCGAGCAGCAGCGTGTCGACGTCGCCGGCGGCCTCCACCGCGCGGCCCGACATCGCGAGCACGTTGTGCTGGACCAGGCGATCCATCCCGGCGATGCCGATAGCCGAAAGCAGTCCACCGATCGTGGTCGGAATCAGGCACACCAGCAGCGCCACCAGTACCGGCAGCGAGAGCATGGTGCCGCCGTAGCGCGCGTATGGATACAGGCTCACGCACACCAGCATGAAGATGATCGTCAGGCCGGCGAGCAGGATGCTGAGTGCGATTTCGTTGGGTGTCTTGTGGCGCTGCGCGCCTTCCACCAGCGCGATCATGCGATCGAGGAAAGTCTCGCCCGGGTTGGCCGTGATCCGCACCTTGAGATAGTCGGAGATGACGGTGGTGCCGCCGGTAACCGCGCTGCGATCGCCGCCGCTTTCGCGAATCACGGGGGCGGACTCGCCGGTTATCGCGGCCTCGTTGACCGCCGCGATGCCCTCGATTACTTCGCCGTCGCCGGGAATTATGTCGCCGGCCTCGACCAGCACCACGTCACCGCGCTTGAGTTTTGTTGCCGCCACCATCTGGATCGTGCCGCCGGCGGCGACCAGCTTGGCCTGGGTCTCGGTGCGGGTCTTGCGCAGGTTGTCGGCCTGCGCCTTGCCGCGTCCCTCGGCCATGGCCTCGGCGAAATTGGCGAACAGCACCGTGAACCACAG
>JAKAVN010000219.1 GCA_021827495.1 Deltaproteobacteria bacterium
GCATGGCGCCCTGGGCGCGGCCAAGGCGGCGCTCGAGAGCATGGTGCGCGACTTCGCCTTCGAGCTCGGCCCGCGCGGCATAACGGTCAACGGCGTCAACTTCGTGCTGATCGACAGCGACTCCGCGCGCCTTTACCTGGGCGAGGACTTCGAGCGAATCGCGCGGGGCGCGGCCGAGCGCTCCGCGCTCAAACGTGTCGCCAGCGCCGACGACGTCGCGGCCATGGTCTGCCTCATCTGTATGCCCGACGCCGCCTTTCTCACCGCGCAGACCATCATGGTCGACGGCGGCCTTTCGCTGGCATCGCCGTTCGTAGGCTGATCGCGGGGTGCAGGGTGCGGCGCCTCAAGCGGTCGAGCCACTCGAAGAGAGCACGCTGCTGGTGATGGCCGCGCTCGGATGAGCCGCAGCGCGGGGTCAAACGCGGCAGAGCAGGCCGCCGTCGATCGCGATCGCCTCGCCGGTGACAAAGCCGGAGGCCGGCGAAACCAGGTAGAGCAGCACGCCGGCCAACTCATCGGGCTGCACCAGGCGCTTGTACGGCAGGTACTTGAGCAGGTTGGCCGCGAACTCATCGTCGGCCAGCGCCGGGCTTCTCTCCTCGGCCATCCATCCCGCTTCGAGCAGGTTGATACGGATGTTCTGCCGGGCCCATTCCAGCGCCAGCGCGCGCACCAGGTTCGCCACCCCACCCTTGGCCGCACAATAGAGCGACGCGCCGGGTACGCCGCGTTCCGCGAGCACCGAGCTGACAACGACGATCGAGCCGCCGCGCTGGCGCATCGCGCGTCCGCCCTCCTGGCACGCGATCCACACGCTCTTCAGATTGCTTTCGATCACTCGATCGAAAATCGTGTCGTCGCCGGCCTCGGCCGGCGCGTAATAGGGCGCGTCGAGCACCGTCACCATCACGTCGAGTCCGCCCAGGCGTTTGACCGCCTCGTCGATCGTTGCACGCACGTCGGCGCGGATGTTCGCGTTCTGCACCCGGATTATCGGCGCCGCCTTGGCCCCGGCCGCCTGCGCCGCCTTGACGGCCTCCTGCATCCGCTCGTCGGTGGCAGGCTCCTGCGAGGCGATCATCAGCCTGGCGCCGGCCTCGGCCAGCGTGGCGGCAGCGACACGGCCCGCCGGATGTTCCGCTCCGATAACCAGCCCCGCCTTGCCGGCCAGCGAGAAATCGTTGAGTCCCTGGGGAAACGCCATGATGCCCTCGTCCGCCCTACGCAGTCTGGCGCGGCGCGATGCCGGTGGGCGTGATACCGCCGGCCAGGCCGCCGCCGTCGATCTTGATGAGCGCGCCGTTGATATGGTTGGAGGCCTCGGAACTGAGGAAGATGGCCAGGGGACCGAGGTCGGCGTCCTGCCCGCCGCGGCCCATCGGGATGAACTTTCCACCCTTGAAGAACGCCATCAGGCGCTCATTGTGCGGAAAAATGCCGGGCACGATGCAGTTGGTCTGGATGTTGTAGTCGGCGTAGGTCAGCGCCATCGAACGCGTGAGCTGCAACACTGCGCCCTTGGAGCAGGCGTAAATGTAGTTGTGCTTGCCGCCGCGCAACCCGTAGCCCGAGGCGACGTTGATTATCTTGCCGCGCTTGCGCTTGAGCATGTGCGGGATGACCGCCCGGCATCCGTAGAACTGGCTGGAGAGGTTGAGGTCGATGCCGCGGCGCCATTCCTCATCGCTTATCTGGTCGATGGTCTTGCCGAAAGCGTCTTCGCCGGCGCCGGCGTTGTTCATGAGCACGTCGACCTTGCCGAACTCCTTGACCGCCGCCGCCACCATCGCGTTGACGGCCGCGGAGCGCGAAACGTCGGTCGGCACGACCAGGCACTTGCGCCCGAGCTTGCGCACCTCGGCCGCGGTTTCTTCGAGTTGCTCGACCGTCCGCGCCGCGGCGACGATGTCGGCGCCGGCCCCGGCCAGCCGTACCGCCATCGCGCGGCCCAGGCCGCGGCCGGCCCCGGTGATGATCGCGAGCTTGCCGTCGAGCTTGAGATTGTCGGCAACCATGCTTCCTCCTGCATTCGCGCGCCTCTGGCCGATGCCCGCCGCTTGCGCGCCGCCTGCTCTAGCTACTAACACAGCCGCACCACGAGCAGAAAGTTGCCCGCGCGCGTCAAGCCGGTATAACCGTCGACGAGCTTATCGCTCTGCGGTAATGGGCGCGCCACAACCCCCCTTTTGACCGTGCGATGGAGCGCGGCATATTATTCAGAGCATAAGGAGCAAAGGCGATGGCAATCAACATCACGATGTTCTCCGACTTCATTTGACCCTTCTGCTATATCGGCTTCGCCGTGTTGCGAAAGCTCAAGCCTGAATTCGATTTCACCGTGCGTCACCGCGGCTTTCAGATTCATCCCGAATGGCCAGCCGAGGGAATGCCGGCCGAGCGGTGGCGGCCCGACATGGATCCCAAGACGCGCCGGGCGCTCTGGGAGCGGATAGGCGCTATGGGCGCGGCGGCGGGCGTGGAGATGAAGGCGCCCCGCACGCTCGCCAACTCGTTGTCGGCGCTGCAGGCCAGCGAATTCGCCGCGGAGGCCGGCGTAGGCGAGGCTTTCGAGGATCGCGTGTTCCGCGCTTACTTCAGCGAAGGCCTCAATATCGGCCAGCACGGGGTACTCGCGGACCTCGGCGTCGAGGTTGGACTCGATCGCGCCGCGCTGGGCGAAGCGCTCGATTCAGAAAAGTACGCGATGCGCATCAAGAACCACGCGCAGGCGGCCGGCCAGCTTGGCATCAGCGGCGTGCCAACCTTCCTTATCGGCGACTGGCCGCTGGTCGGCGCGCAAAGCGAAGACGTGATGCGCCGGGTGCTGCAACGCGCCCGCGAACTGCTCGACGCCTCCAAGTAATGGCGATGCATGCCGGCCGCGCGCGATCTGATTCTTCAGTGGCGTGATACGGGCGTGATACGATTGACCCTGTGCGGCAGACCGGCGAGGTGATTCGCCTCGACCTCAGAGGCGTCAAATGTCCGCTCAACTGGGCGCACGCCAAGGTCCGCCTGGAGCGGATGGCGCGCGGCCAGACCTTGGAATTGACGCTCGACGATCCGCGCGGCGCGCGCGATATCCCGCGTGCGGCCGAGGCTGAGGGCTACGCGGTAACCGAAACACGGGCGGCAGACGGCGTCTGGCTACTCAAAATCGAAAAATAGCCGGCAATAGATCTCCGAATCGTTATTCGCGCGGCCGTTGGGCTTCTTGTCACGCTCCTTAAGCGGTTCTACATCCCAATCAGGTCGGCCCGTTCGATAACGTTGCGGATGCCGCGCACCGAGGCGACGTCGATCATCATGCCCTCGTAAGTGACGGCGCCAAGCCCCTCGGCCTCGGCCTTGGCATAGACCTCGGCCATGTTGCGCGCGCGCGCGACCTCTTCCTTGGTGGGCGAATATACTTCGTTGGCGAGGTCGATCTGGCTTGGATGGATCGCCCATTTGCCGACGAAGCCGAGTATCGACGCCCAGGTCGCCTCGCGCCGGTAGCCCTCGGGGTCGTGGAAGTCGGCGAATGGACCGTCGATCGCATCGATCCCCGCCGCGCGCGCCGCGACCACGATCTTGTTGCGCGCGTAATGCCACATGTCGCCTGGATAGCCGGGAACGCCCTTGGCCGGAAAGCGCACGCCCTGCGAAGCGCTGAAGTCGCCGGGGCCGAAGATGATCGCCTCCAGGCGCGGGGTACAGCGCGCAATCTCCTCGACATTGATCAGCGCCTGCACTTCTTCGATCAAAACTTCGAGCCCGATGCGCCGCTTGCGTTTGAGCCTCAGCTCGATTCCCGAGAGCAGGGAATCGACGAACCACAGATCGCGCGGCGCTTTGACCTTCGGAATGATTATCAAGTCGAGGTTGTCGCCAGCCTTTTCAGCGAGCTCGGTCACCTCCTGGTAGGCGTACTCGGTCTCGACATTGTTGATCCGCACGGCGCGGGTCTTCTTGCCCCACTTGAGGCCGTTGAGCGCGTCGATGACCCTGGCGCGCGCGGCGACCTTTTCGCTGGGCGCGACCGAGTCTTCGAGGTCGAGAAAAACGAAGTCGGCGTTGCTCGACGCCGCGCGTTCGATCATCCGCTCATTGCTGCCCGGGGTGGAGAGTTCCGATCTGCGTAGACGCATCGCTGTAATCCTTTTCCTTGCCGCCCGTGCGGGCGCTGCTGCCCATCTTGAGGCCGCCCTATCCTAACCCGGCATCGGCGCTGGTCAGCGCCGATGCGATGCGGTGCTGCGGGCGCCGCCGCAGCGGCGCGCGCCGGCGCTGCTATCGCCGGCGCCGGCGGGCGCCGCTCTTCTTCGCCGCCGTG
>JAKAVN010000039.1 GCA_021827495.1 Deltaproteobacteria bacterium
GCGCGACCAAGGCCTTTGTGCTGAGCCTCACCGAGGCGGTGGCGGCGGAACTCAGGGGAACCGGAGTGGCCGTGATGGCGTTATGCCCGGGGCCGGTGCGTACCGAGTTCCAGCAGGTCGCGAACAACGAGCGGACGCGGTTTCCGTCTTTCATATGGACCGAGGCGGAGCGGGTGGTCAACGAGGCGATTGCGGCAGCCGCGAGTGGCCGCTCGCTATGCGTGGCCGGGACGATCAACAACGCGCTGGTAATCGCGAGCAAGCTTGCGCCGCGCGGCCTGGCGGCGCGGATCAGCAGCACCCTGCTGCGCCCGTCGTCCGTGGAAGATAGATAAGGAAGATAAGTAGGCGCGCCAGCCTCTTGGCGTGTGCGCGCGCCTATTGCTTGAGCAGGCTCCGCGCGATCACTATCCGCTGGATCTGCGAGGTGCCCTCGTAGATTTGCAACAGCTTGGCGTCGCGCATCAGCTTCTGCACCGGGTAGTCGTTCATGTAGCCGTAGCCGCCGAAGATCTGCACCGCGTCGGTGGTAACCTTCATGCAAGCGTCCGCGCTGTAGAGCTTGGCGTAACTCGAAATCGCGTTGGGGCTCTCCCCGCGATCGACCAGCCATGCCGCCTTGTAGGTCAACAGGCGCATCGCTTCGACCGCCACCGCCATGTCGGCCATCATGAACTGGACCGCCTGGAAGCTTGAAATCGGCTGGCCAAAGGCGTGGCGCTGCTGCGAGTACCTGACGCACTCGTCGAGCGCGCGCTGGGCGAGCCCGGTCGCGATCGCGGCGGTTTCGGGACGGCTCCGATCAAACGTCGCCATCGCGTACTTGAAACCCTCGCCCTCGCGGCCAACCAGGGAGCTCGCGGGGATGCGCACCTCGTCGTAAACGATCTCGCCAGTGTCGGCGGCGCGCTGCCCGAGCTTGCCGTGCATGCGCCGGCGGGTGATCCCAGAAAGATCGGCGGGAAAGACGAAGCACGAAATGCCCTTGTGCTTGAGCTTGCGGTCCGAAGTCGCAAAGGTCACGTACCAGTCGGCCATCGAGCCATTGGAAATAAAATGCTTGGTGCCGTTGAGCACGAAGGAGTCGCCCTCGCGGCGATACGTGGTGCTCATCGCGGCGGCGTCGGAGCCGGCGCCCGGCTCGGTGATCGCGAAGGCGCACAAGGTCAGCTCTTTGACCAGGCGTCCAAGGTAGGCCGATTTCTGCTCCTCGTTGCCGGCGACCACCAGCGGCAGCGTCGCCAGTTCGTTGGCGCCGACCGCGTTGGCCATCCCGGAGCATCCGTAGTTCAGCTCCTCGATGATGATGCTCGCGTCGAGGATGCTGAGGCCGGGGCCGCCCTGCTCGCGCGGTACGCCGAGGTTCATCAGGCCGGCCTTGAAGGCCGCCTCGCACACGTCGCGCGGAAAAATTTCCTTCTCGTCGTACTCGCGCGCGCGCGGGATCATCTCGCGCTCGGCGAATTCGCGGGCCAGGCGGCGCAGGTCGCGCTGCTCTTCGGTAAGCTCAAAGCCGATCATCTTTATATAGCTCCGCCGCAACCTGATTTGCGCCGGCGGCAATGCCAGCCCAACGATCTTGCGCGAAGCGCGGCCCGAGCGCAAAGGCGCCGGCCCGATAGCTTGTAAAAGCGGCCCGGCCCAACTATGACGGGCTTGCAAGCCGCACCAGTCCGCAGGCCAATCGCGGCGGCCGGCGCGGCACGATTGATTTACGCCAGCCAAGGGAGAAGACGATGTCCGTTACACTGATTGCGAAGATCAAAGCGAAACAGGGATCCGAAAAGGAACTCGAGACCGCCTTCCGTGACATGATTAAGAAGGTGCGGGCGGCCGAGCCCGGCTGCCTGGCCTACGTCCTGCACAAGTCCAATCAGGATCCGGCCCTGTTCGTGTGGTACGAGACCTACGCCGACCAGGCCGCCTTCGATGCGCATCGCAAGACCGATCATATGAAGGAGATGGGCGCGCGGATCGCGAACCTGCTGGCCGAAAAACCGCAGATCGAGCTGCTGACGGAACTGGACCGCAAATAGCCGCGGCTAGGCCGTGCCGGCTTGCGGCCGCGCCGGGAGCGGCGCCGCGCCTGTGGCCGGCAGCAACGCCCGGCGGCGGCGGATTGCGGGTATGCCGCAACCCGCCGCCGATCGCCGTGCGGCCATGCTCTGCGCATCAGCCGAGGCTACGGCGGAGCTTCTCACGATGCCGCGTACCATCCTGATGGGCGACCCCACCTACTTCTCGGTGCTCGGCGGGGCCAATCCGCATACCCGCAACGTGATGGGCATAAGGAAGTCCGTCGACGCGGAGCTGGCGCGCAAGCAATGGCACGGGCTTGCCCGCGCACTGGTCGCACGTGGTGCCGAGGTATGCGTGATCGAGCCGCACGACGGGATGAGCGGCTTGGTCTATCCCGCGAACGCCGGCTTTTTGCATCCGCTCGCCGGCGCTTCCGGCGACGCCAAGACTTTCTATCTCGCCAACCTGCTGCCGACGCGCGCCAGCGAGCGCGAGGTCTACCACCCCTTCCTCGAAGCGATGGGTTATCGATGCGTCCAAGTCGCCGCGCGCTTCGAGGGCGAGGCCGACTTCTTCCCCGCCGGGCGCTTCATGCTGTTTACCCACGGACGCATCGAACGCCAGCGCTTCGTACCGCGGCTGGGAATTCCGCCGTGGCGGCGCGTATATGGCTTCCGTTCGGAATCCAGCGCGGGGGAGGAACTGCGGCGCGCGGTGAAGGAGCGGCCGATCTTGGCGCTGGAGCTATGCCTGGAGGCGCACTATCACGGCGATACCGTGCTCTGCTCGTTCGGTCCCGAGCGCGAGTTTCTGCTCGCCTACATGGCGGGACTGACGCCGCCATCGCGCGAGCGTCTGCGCGCGGAATTCCGCGGCAACTTGATCGAACTGGCGGAGTCCGACGCCGCGCTTTACGCCGCAAATTCATTCCAGGCCGACTACGAAGGCGGGCTCTACCTGTTCATGCCTGACGGGGTGAGCGACGCGCTGCGCGCCCGCATCCGCGAGCGAGCCGTCGAACCCGTGCTGGTCAACGTCAGCGAATTTCTGGCCAAGGGCGGCGGTTCGGTGAAATGCATGATTCTCGATTTGGGGCCGATCGGCGAGCAGTCCGGCGACCCGTCCGCAGTCGAGTTCCGCGCAAAAAGGTCGTACGAGCTTGTGTTTCCGAATCCACCGCCGCAGTGAAACAACGCTGGAGCGGCGACGGCGGAGCCACAGGACACGAATCGGTGAAAAGATCAGCGCTCGATTACGCCGTCGCGCGAAATGTCGAGCCGCAGCGGATCCATCCGCGCAAGCGCGCCCGGATGGGCGCGCAAATAATCGGCGGTGAACGCGCCGGCGAGATCATCGATCAGATCCTTCGCCGCCACCCGCTCGAATCCGAAACGGAGCAGATATTCCTCGCCGCGGCGGCCCAGCGCATAGAGCCGCCGCGCGCCCCGCGTATGCGCCGCCTTGCGCGCGGCGTTGACCAGCGCCGCGCCGACCCCGCGCCGGCGCATCGCCTCAGCGACGGCGAGCGCGCGGATCACGGACGCATCCACCATCGTCTCGACCCCGGCCACGCCGGCCGCCGCATCGCCCACCGACGCCACAATCCAGCAGGCGCCGGGCGCATCGAGGCCGCCCGTGATTATTCCGGCACACTCGCCGGCCGCGGCGAGGATCGCTCCAACCGCGCGGAGGTCGCCGGACTGCGCGACGTAAAGCTCGCCGGGCGCACGGCGGCGGCGTGCGGCTACTTTTTGGGCGGTGGAAATAACTGTGTCCCGGTTTCTTCGTCGGCGACGATGATCGCTTTGGCCGGACATCCGCGCGCCGCCGCCAGAATCGCCGCGGCGGGCGCGCCAGCCGGATTGTAAACCTCTGATTTGCCCTCATCGTCGAGCCGGAACACGCCCGGCGCCGACTCGACGCAGTCTTCGCTGGAGATGCATTTCACCTTGTTGACGGTGGTCCTAAGCTTCGCCATCTGCTTCTCCTGCCTTCGCCTGCCGGCCAGTCTCGATGAACAATAGAATCGCGCGCGGAGCCCCGCAAGTTTTTCACCAACGCTCCCGGCGCGGCTCCACCGCCAACCGCGCCGAAGGCGGCGCCATATTCAGCCTGATTTTCCTTTTGGGGCCATCGCGGAACTCTGGCCTTCCCTCCATCACGGAATTATTGGTAGGACAATACGACACCGAGCGCGGCGGACAGGACCTGGCGGTTCTGCGATTGCGGGGTGAAGGGCAAGACTATGGCTCGGCCCAAGGCCATCAGGTGCGATACCGTTCACCTTTGCCAGCGTTGCGACAAGGATGGACCCAAAGGAGAACCACAATGACATTACCCCGCGCCATGAACCATGTCGGCATCACCGTGCCGGACATCGATGCGGCTGTCGCCTGGTACCGAGACGTCATCGGCTGCTACGTTCTTGCCCATCCGAGCGAACTCAACGATGAGGGTACGCATGTCGGAAACGCGGTGAAGGACATTTTCGGCAAGGATTTTGGCGGCCTGAAGATCGCCCATCTGTCGACTGCGGACGGTGTGGGGATCGAGCTGTTCCAGTTCACCAAGCCGAAAACCTACGCGCCCGATAACACATTCGAATACTGGCGCACCGGAATCTTCCACATCTGCATCACCGCCGTCGATATCGAGGCAACCGCGAAGCAAATCGAAGCCAGCGGCGGCAAGCTTATGAGCAAGATCTGGAAGCTGTTTTCCAACAAGGACTACAAGGTCTGCTATTGCCGGGATCCCTGGGGCACCATCATCGAGCTAAGCAGCCATTCGTACGTGCAGGTCTGGTCCAACCTGGAAGAGCCGTACAAGGTTTGAGACCAGGATTTTTACCGCGGCGTAGTCTCGAACCAACGACGTAGAATTGACCGGGGCGCCGTTCTCCTCGGAGGACTTGCGCCTGTAGATGGCGCAAGGCGGGATCGCGGGCTTAACCGTTCACGGGCGGTTATGCGGCGTAAATTCCTTCAACAGGACACGATGAAAATCCTCGGCACCGGGATCGACATGATCGAGGTCGAGCGCGTCGAGCGCG
Organism: Deltaproteobacteria bacterium; assembly: GCA_021827495.1. GTDB lineage: Bacteria > Desulfobacterota > Binatia > Binatales > Binataceae > JAKAVN01. Next base: position 5,072 of record JAKAVN010000039.1, read on the forward strand.
CACTCACCCGGCTGCGCACCGGCGAACGCTTTCGCAACCGCGTGTTCACCGAGCGCGAGGTCGCCTACTGCGAGTCGCGCGGACGGCCGCGCTACCAGAGCTACGCCGCCCGCTTCGCGGCCAAGGAGGCGGCGATGAAGGCGCTGGGCACGGGATGGAACCGCAACGTTGGCTGGCGTGAAATCGAGGTGGTGCGCGAGCGCGGCCACGCGCCGACCATCGTGCTCTCCGGCAAGGCGGCCGAGTACGCGCGTCGCAAGCGTATCACAGCCTTCCACCTGAGCATCACGCATACCGCGGCGGGCGCGCTGGCGCATGTGATCGCCGAAGGCTGAGCGGGGCGCCCGCCGCGCGGCGCGCGCTATTTACTGGAGGGCGCCAGCGTCGCGAGCGGCTGGGTTGCCTGGAATTGATCCGCGCTCATGTCGAACTGGCCGAAGTCGGACTCGCGCAGGCTGTAGGCCACCGCACGGACGCTCGAGGCCGCGTAATTTTCGAAGCGCATCACGCTCCGCTCGACCTTGGCCTTCGGTGGTGGCGCGCCGGGTTCCGGCGTGGGCACCGCCTGCACCTGGAGCTTGCTCTGGATCTGAGCAAGCTTGACCGTACCGATCTGCTTGCCGTCCTTGCCGAAGACCACGATCTGTTCGGTCGGCTTGTCCAGGCCGTATTCCCGCGGGTCGGTAAGCGGGTCCTGGACGATCTTGTCACCCTTGAGGTTGGCCAGTTCGTCGAGAAAAGTCTGGACCGCCTGGCCGTTGGCGGGCGAGATCTTGTTGCCGGCCGTCACCTGCCACTTGCCGGCCGCGTCGCGTGCGAGCGTGTACTGCTTGCCATGATTCTCGATCTCGACCCGCCCAGCCTTCAACGGATCGAAACCCATCACGGTCTTGTCGCGCAGATCGAGCAGCCCCAGGTTGATCTTGCCGAGCAGCGTGTCTGCCACGGTGAAGACCGAATCGTCGCCTGCGCGTTTGACGTAAACCGCCTTCTTCGCGGCCTGCGGCTGTTCCAGCCCGATCAACAGCGCGTAACGCGTCTTGTCCTTGCCGCAAAAGACGCTGACCTCGATCTGCGGGCTCTTGAGCCCGTACTGGCCGAGGTCCTTGGGCGTGTCGGTGACGAAGTCGGCGATGCGCGCGTCGACCAGCGCGGTCAGCAGCTCGGCGACGCTGTCGGAATCGGCGAGATAGCGCTGCGGCTCGACAATCCGCCACTGCCCGCCCTGCTTATCGATTTCGATCGGCTTGTTCGCTCCGCTGCGCAGCACGATCTGCTGCGCGTCGTCCATGTTGAAGTTCATCAATTCGTGCGAGCGCAGGTCGTTGACATTCTTGGTAATCGCGGTGGCAAAATCGCTGGTGGTCATCAGCACCGCCGGCTGGTTGGCGAGCTTGACGTACACGCCGGTGCCGACCGGGCTCGTGTGGCCAACCAGCAGCGCGGGCAGCACGCCCTTGTTGTCCGCCGTCACGGTCAGCGTAACCGCGGGCTGGTCGAGGCCGAAGGGCTTGAGGCTAGCGGGCTTCTGCTCGATGGTCTTGGTGAGCTGGGCGTTGGCGATGGTCTCGGTCAGACCATCAACGGAACTCTGGTCGCCGTCGGTCTTGATCGGTTTGAGGATGCTCCAGGTGTGGTTGGGATTGCGCACCAGCTTGATTTCGCTGGCCGGATAGCGCAGGTCGATGCCGCTGATGTGTTTGGAGCCGAGCTTGAGCAGGGTTGCCGGCGGCACCGGGCGCGAGCCGAGCAGGATGATGAGCGAATAGCCGCCCACCACGACCAGCAGGACCAGGACGATAATCGTATTGCGCAGACGCATCGGAGAATGCGGACCGGAGCTTCCCTGGGTGGCGCTAGTTGCGCCGCTCCCACCACACCACGATTCCCAATATCAGCAGCAGCTCGGGCAGCAGCAGCACCGAGGCGACGAAGACGTTGTTGAACTGGTTGACGGTCAGGCTGACGCGCGAGGCGCGCAGCGTGCGCGGGCGGATTGCGATAGTGGCGGTCTCCCCGGCCAGCCAGTCAACCGTATTGAGAAAGAAATCCTGATTGAAAACCTGCGAGAGGTTCTGGTTGTCGGCGAAGTCGGTGTCGCCGTAGACCACCAGCCGCCCCTCGCCGGCGCCCCACTTGAGCTTCTTGTTGTTGGCGTCAACCGCGTCGGCGACCGTAATCGGTCCCTTGCGATCGTTGGGGCCGGCCTTGAACTTCTGCTCCTTGAAGATGGCCTCGAGGTTGGTCGCGGCGATCGAGGTGTCGCCCGTCTGCGCCAGCGGCCAGGCCTGCAGGCCGGGCTTGATCTCCTTGACCGGCTCCACCGAACGCACCATCGGCCACAGCGTGCGCTTGTTGAACGAGGCAGTGATCGGATGGGGCGGGTAAAGCTCGACAATCGGGCTCAGCCCCAGCGTCGGCCCCGCGAACAGGTGCAGCTCCTGGTCGAGTACGATGTCATCGCCGACCGTCAGGCCCCACTGGCTGACCATGTTGATCAGCGAGGTCTCCTCACCGGGCTGGCCCGGCTGCGGCGGCCGCAGCATGACCAGTGCGCGGCCGCCGTTCTTGAGATAGTTGTCGATGGCGTCGACCTCGGCCGGGAACAGCGGCTTTACCGGCCCGGCCACGATCACCACCACGCAACTCGAGGGCACCTTGGGCGCGGTCATCAATGTCAGCGGCTTGACGTCGTAGTTCTCGCCCGCCAGCGCCTGGGCGGCGCGGCCGAAGCCGCCGGCGTTGGCCAGGTCGTCGATCGAGGGTTCGCCATGGCCCTGCAGGAAGCATGCGCCCTTGGTGCTGGTGCTGGTGACCTTGATGATGCCGTTGGTGATCGCCTGCTCGGTCATCGCGCTGACGTTGGTGCCCTGGTCGCCGTACTGGATATGGGTCGTGGGCATCCGCGTTACGTTGTAGCGCGTCGCGATCTCGGGGTTCTTCTCCGGATCGATAAACTGGAAAGTGATCTTGGGCGAGGCGTAGGTGTACGACTCGTAGAGCGCTTCGGCCTGCGGATCGCTGCCGCCCTGGACGAAGCCGTAGAGCTTCAGCGGCTGCTTGAGCGTCCGCACCACCTTGGCCGACTGCGGCGAAAGGCTGAAGACCCGCTCGGCGGTGAGATCGAAGCGGCGATGGTGCAGCGCAAGGATATAATTTATCGCGACCAGCAGCGCGATGAAGCCCATCGAGTAAACCACCGCGTTGGCGCCGTAGCGGGTCGCGCGATGGCCCATCAGGGCGCCGAAGGTTTCGCGGCTGGAGGTCGTCCAGAGCACGATCGCCAGCACGCCCAGCAACAGGTTGAGCAGAAAGAACAGCCGCGCGCCGGTCAGGTAGGCCACCAGCGCGAAGAACAGGAAAACGAGGCCGATCAGGCCGGCCCATGCCATGCTGCGTCGCATGCTGCGCTCCGCCCTACCCTACCGCCAACGCGCCGACTCAACCGAGCGCTGGGTCAAAAACAACGCCACGAAGATCATGGTGCAGAAGTAAACCAGATCGCTGGTGTCGATCACGCCGCGCACCATCTGGCCGAAATGCTCGGGCAGCGACAGATAGCGCAGCAGGTCGCCAAACATCCCGCCGCCCGCCTGCAGCGGCCACGAAATCACGTACAGCAGGAGCAGGATGCCAAGGCAGCTTATGGCCGCGATGATCTGGTTTTGCGTAAGCGACGAGGTGAACAGCCCGATCGCCACGAAGCACACGCCCAGCAGCGCCAGCGCCACGTAGCCCGCGCCCATCACCCCGACCTCCGGATCGCCAAACACCATCAGGATGATCGGGAAGATCCAGATCAGCGCGACCATGATCAGGATGAAGACCGAAGCCGCGATGAATTTGCCGGCGACGATTTCGCCCGTGCGGATCGGCGCGGTCAGCAGGAACTCATAGGTGCCGGCGCGTTTTTCCTCGGCGAACGCGCGCATCGTAATCGCCGGCACCAGGATCACCATCACCACCGACATGTTGTGCAGCAGCGGCTCGATCACGCGGCTGTTGAGGTTGAGATGCCCCAGCGCCTGGGCGCTCGACATCGCGGTGTAGACCTGCACCATCTCGGTAAACTGCTTGAGCAGCGCGAAAAAGAACCATCCGGCCAACAGCACGAAGACCGTCAGCACCACGTAGGCGACGGGCTGGACGAAGTAGCTCGACAGCTCCTTGCCCGCAATCGTCAGTGCGTTTCTCATCGTTACTCAGGCGGCGCCCGCAAGCGGCCTAGCCGTGCCCCGCCCCAACTTCCTCGAGCGTCTCCTCGTCCTCGGCCGGTTCGTGTCCTTCCTCTTTCGAGATCGCCTCGAGGAAAATGTCCTCGAGCGACTTGCCGGCCGCCAGGCTGCCCAGGCTCTCCTCCAACACCACGCGGCCGGCGTTGATGATTACCACGCGGTCGCAGATCTGCGAGACCTCGGGCAGTATGTGAGTGGAAAGCACGATGGTATGCTGGCCCCGCAGGCTGTGGATGAGCCCGCGAATCTCGTGGATCTGGCGCGGGTCGAGTCCGATGGTCGGCTCGTCGAGCACCAGCACCGGCGGATTGTGAATGATCGCCTGCGCCAGGCCCACGCGCTGGCGGTAGCCCTTGGAAAGCTGGCCGCAGATGCGCTGCGCCATGTCGGCGAGGCCGCAAATCTTGAGCACGCGCTCGACCGCATCGTCAACTTCCGAGCGGCGCATTCCGCGCAGCTTGGCGACGAAGCGCAGGTAGGCTGCCACGCGCATGTCGGAGTAAAGCGGCGGCGACTCGGGCAGATAGCCGATCCGCCGGCGCGCTTCCAGCGACTGGGTGAAGATGTCCAGGCCATCGACCAGCACGGTGCCGCTGGTCGCCGGCATGAACCCGGTTATGATCCGCATGGTAGTGGTCTTGCCGGCGCCGTTGGGGCCCAGGAAGCCCAGGATGGAGCCTTGGGCGGCGTTGAAAGAGACGTCACGCACGGCAACGAAGTCACCATAGCGCTTGGTCAGATTTTTGACCTCAATCATACGGATCGCCTCGGCGGCAGCCGCTCCGCGGCCCCCGAATCCTAACCAGTTATGACGTCGGAACGCTCCCGAAGCTTCAATCCCGCTCTGGCGGGCAATTCTTTAGTTAATCTGCGCTGGTGCAGGGTGTCAATATTAGCGCCATCAGCCGGCGTCGCGGTTTTGCTTTGCCAACAGCTTGAGATAGTTTCACACGGGGATGGCGGAGGAAAGGCCGACACTGTATCTGATCGACGGCTCGGGCTATATTTTCCGCGCTTTCTTTGGCCTGCCGCAGCTTAACAATTCGCGCGGCCTGCCCACCAACGCGGTCTACGGCTTCATCCGGATGCTCCTCAAGCTGCTCAAGGAGGAGCGCCCAAGGCATATCGCCGTGGTCTTCGACTCGCCGCGCAAGACCTTCCGTGACGACCTCCTCGAATCCTACAAGGCCAACCGCGCCGAGGCGCCCAACGATCTGACCGTGCAGATCCCATACATCCACCGCGCGGTCGAGGCCTTCCGCATCAAGCGCCTGATCCTCGACGGCTTCGAGGCCGACGACGTTATCGGCACGCTAGCCGCACGCGCCGCGCACCAGCACTTCGACACCGTGATCGTCACCGAGGACAAGGACTTCATGCAGCTGGTCGGGCCGCACGTGACGTTGTGGAATACGATGCGTGACCGGCGAGTCGACGCGCGCGAAGTGCGTGCCCGGCTCGGCGTCGATCCGTTCGCGGTGATCGACGTGATGGCGCTGATGGGCGATCCGATCGACAACGTCAGGGGGGTGCCGGGAATCGGTGAGAAAACGGCGACCGCGCTGATCAAACACTTCGGCTCGCTGGACCAGCTTTACGCCAACCTCGCCGCGGTCGAAGCGATCCCGGGCCTGCGGGGCGCAAAAAGAATCGCCACGCTGCTGGCGGAACATCGCGCCGACGCCGAACTCGCGCGAAAGCTCGTCAGTATCGACACCAGCGCGCCGGTCGAGGCCGAGGTCGACCAGCTTGACTGGCCCGGTATCGACCAGCGCGCGGTGAGCGAGCTGCTGCGCGAGCTGGAGTTCCATTCCTTGCTCAACGAACTGGCGCCCGCGGAGGCGGCTCTGCCGGCGGCAGGCGCGCGCGCCCGCGAGCACGAGGTCAAAAGCGGCGAACTAGCGGCGCTGATCGAGCGGCTTAAGCGCGCGCCGCGCCTCGCGCTTCATCTGGAAACCGGCGCGCCGCATCCCGCGGCCGCCGCGCGCAGTTCGGAAAACGGCGGATCGCGGGAAATCAACGGCGCGCTGGACTTTGGCGGCGCCGCGAAAGCGGGCGCGGCCGCGAGCCGAGGCTTGATTTCAGGCGCCGGCGACGAGCGCCTCAAGCTCGGCGCCGAGGGCGAACCCGAAACCTACGTGCTGCCGGCCGCAAGTATCGCGGCGGCGGCGCCGCTGCTCGGCGCGGCCGCGCCGCCCAAGAGCTGCCACGACCTCAAGGAGCATCTGCGCCGCCTCAGGAGCCGCTACGGCGTCGAGCTGGCCGGCGTCGACTTCGACACGATGCTGGCCGGGTTCCTGGTCAACCCGGGGCGGCCCGAACCGTCGCTCACTGATCTTTACCACGACCACCTCGCGCCGCTCGGCGGCCATCGCGAGGCCGGCTCGGAGCCGGAACTGATCGCCGCGTTGCGCAAGGCGCTGCTGCCGAAGCTGGCCGAGAACAGCATCGAGTCGCTGTTCAGCGATATCGAGTTGCCGGTCGCGCGCATCCTGGCCGAAATGGAAGATACCGGAATCGCGGTCGACGGCGATGCGCTCAAGGCCATTTCGGCGGAGTTGGGCGCCAAGCTCGAGCGCATGGAGCGGGAGTGCTATCGGCTCGCCGGCCGGCAATTCAATCTCAACTCGCCGATCCAGCTTCGCCAGGTGCTCTTCAACGAGCTCAAGCTCTCGGCCAAGGGGCTCAAAAAGACCAAGGGTGGATTCTCGACCGACGCCGATACGCTGGAGAGGCTCGCCGCAATCCATCCGCTGCCCCGGCAACTGCTCGACTACCGAGCGATCGCGAAGCTCAAATCGACCTATAGCGACGCGCTGCCGGAGCTTATCGACCCGGCGACCGGGCGGCTCCATACCTCGTTCCACCAGGCGCTGACGACAACCGGGCGGCTGAGTTCCACCGAACCGAACTTGCAGAACATCCCGACCCGCACCGAGGAGGGCCGCCGCATCCGGCGCGCTTTCGTCGCCGCCCCGGGATGCCTGATGCTCTCGGCCGATTACTCGCAGATCGAGCTGCGCGTCCTGGCCCATTTCTCGGGCGACCCGACCCTCATCGGCGCCTTTCGCCGCGGCGAGGACATCCATGCCCGCACCGCCGCCGAGATCCTCGGCCGCAAGCCCGGCGAGGTCGACGCCGAGGCACGCCGGCTGGCCAAAGTGATAAACTTTGGAATTATCTATGGGATGGGTCCGCAGCGGCTGGCCGGGGAGCTTGGAATCAGCCTTAAGGACGCTGCGGATTATATAAAGCGCTACTTCGAACGGCTCCCCGGCGTCCACAGGTACCTGGAGGAGTCGCTGGTGCAGGCGCGCGAGCGGGGATGGGTGGCCACGATGTACGGGCGGCGGCGTTACCTGCCCGAGCTGAACTCGCCGCAGGGCGGAGCACGGGCGCAAGCAGAGCGAATCGCGGTCAATACGCCGCTGCAGGGAACTGCGGCCGACCTCATCAAATTGGCGATGATCCGCTTGAATGCGGTGATTAAAAAGCAAAAATGGGCGGCGCGGATGCTTCTCCAGGTGCATGACGAGCTGCTCTTGGAACTGCCGGAGGGCGAGCGCGAGCCGGTGTCGGAGGCGGCCCGGCGGGAGATGGAAGGGGTGGCGGAGCTGAAGGTGCCACTCAAGGTGGAACTCAAATGGGGCCCCAATTGGGCCGAGTTGGAGGGCCGTCGAGGATAATCGGCCTGAATTTTGCCCGATCGACCCGCGTCTAACCAATTGAATAAGCCAAACCGCCCAGGTGACGAAGCCGAACTCATAGAGCGAGCCAAAAAGGGGGATACCGAGGCATTTGGCACCTTGGTCGAGCGCTATCAGAGGCGGGTGATCGGTGTGGCAATGGCGGTGGTGCATAACCAGGAAGACGCGCTCGAGTTGGCTCAGGAGACCTTCGTACGTGCTTTCGAAAACGTCAGCAAATTCGAGTCGCGCTCGAGCTTCTCGACTTGGCTGTACCGGATTGCCGCCAACCTCGCGATCGATTTTCGGCGCCGCGAGGGACGCCATCCGACGACCCGCGGCGAGGAAGCCGAAAACGAGATTCAGCGCCTGCCGAGCGGACTCGGCAATTCGTTCAAGGAAGCGCAGCGCAACGAATTGCGTCAGCGCATCAATGATGCGCTCAAAGAGTTGACGACGGAACATCGGGCCGCGATACTCCTACGCGAGGTCGAAGGCCTGTCGTACGATGAAATAAGCGAAGTGATGCAGTGCCCACGAGGAACCGTGATGAGCCGGTTGCATTACGCCCGCAACCGCCTGCGCGAGATCCTCAAGGATCTAGGCGAGGATTGAGGCACTATGACTCGATGTAATGAGATCAGCCTGCTCTTGGGGGCCTTCGAAGACGGCGAACTCGAGCCGCATGAGATGCAGGAGGTCGCCCGTCATCTCGCAAGCTGCAAAAGCTGTGAAGAAACTCTGGCCGGCTACTCGGCCCTCAGCCGCCTGTTGCGCGACGCCGCGCCGGCCCCGGCGCTCGACGGCTTCGCGCACGCCGTGCAGGCCCGTATCGAACAACTGCGCCCGCCGCTGCGGGTCCGCCTCGGCCGCTGGTTCGCGGACCAAGGCGAGCGTTTCGGCGGCGGCGCCGCCGTGGCCTTCGCGATGGCGGCGGCGGCCATACTGACCGTGGCCATCACCACTCCGCTCGCCCGGAATATGGTCGGCGCGGGCGACCACGCCGCGCAGATCGCGGCGCGCGACGCCCGCGCGGTCGCGAGCGAGGCCGCCCAATCATCGGGAGAACTGGCCTCCGCCCTCGGCGGCGAGCCCGCCACGATAATCTCGAAGCTCGAGACTTCCAACCCCGACATCGCCGTATGGAGCGAGCCGAGCCAAGACACCACCGTTATCTGGCTGCCCGATCAGCAACCCTGACCATGCATCGTTTGACCATTCCTTCACTGGCGGCGCTGCTTATAGTGCTGTTCGCGATGGCCGCCCAGGCGCAATCGACCCCGGCCGCGCAGGCGCAAGTGCCCAACCGCCACGGCGCCGCCGCCGCGCCGCACGCGCATGCGGCCTTGAAGCGCCATCGGGTGATTCTGCTGCGGGTCGACGAAGTGATTGCGGCGGATACGGGCGAAGGAATCGATCAGCGGCTGTTGCCGATGGGGCTGCGGCTGGAATCGCTCTTCCGTTACACCACCTATCGCCTCGTCAGCCATCAGGTCGGGCGCGCCGAGTGCGGGCGGACGGCCGCGTTTACGCTGCCGGGCGGATGGATCGTGCACGTCGAGCCCAACGCCGTGCGCGACAACATGATCGCGATGGAGCTGATGCTGTTTGAGGGCGCGCGGCCGATGATGGTCACCGACATCAGGATGCGCAATCACGGAATGCTAATCATCGGCGGGCCGCACTACCAGCAAGGGATGCTGATCATTCCGATCGGCGCGGACACGCCGGAACTGGCGATGCCGCCCGCGGCCATACCAGTCAGGCCTGAAGCGGCGATGCCTGAAATGGCCGCGCCGCAGGCGGCCACTTCCGCCGCGCCGCCGCCGGACGCGAATTTCCCCGACTACGCTCCTTTGCCCGACGCGCCCAATCCGTAACAGTTTTTTCCTCGCGCAGCCGGCGAATTGCGTCACCGGGCGCGGCGACCGGCGCCGCCTTTCACGCCGCGCGGCGCGCGCGGGAAAAAATCTCGCGCCGCGCCGCCGCATTCCCATCAGGCGGCGCGGCGCAACTATCGCGCACAGCGCCGGGCCGCGGCTATGATGTGAATGCGATGGCGAACAAGCCCCATGTCGAAAATCGATGGTGGGTCGAGACCTCGGTCAAGCGGCCGCGCAAGCCCGAAGCGGCCAGGCCCGAGACGGGCGCCGCCGAGCAGCGCAAGCCAGCAAAGGCCGACGCCGAGAAAACGCCGGTGCAACTGCCGGTGGCGGCCGGCTTCTACACGGTGGCGCGCGACTACGACCAGGATCGCGCCAAGGAAGACCTCACCGACAACAACCTGCGCATCGTGCGCGCGGCCAATCCGCCGCCCGGCCAATGGGTCTATGTCGCGATGACCGAGGAGCACTATCCCGAGCGGCTGATCAAGCGGATCAAAGACGAATTCCGCCTGCCGCGCGGGGCGCGCGGCGTGCTTCTCGACCACGGCCGCCTGGTGCGCCTGCTGGTATGCGGCCCGCAGCTCGAGGACTGGATGATCGACGTGACGCTCAGCGACGAGCCCTCGGTCGACGTGTACGTGTGGAACACGATGTACCGCGAGCGGCTGTTCAAGCGCGCCGAGGAGGCGCTGCGCCAGGCGCGAAGCTGGGCGCTCAGCCTAATCCAGCATCCGCCGCCGCGCGACGAGACCTTCCGCGGCGCCCTGCTGTAGCGGCGCGCGCGCCGGACCCGCCGTGGGTTGGTTGGCAGCTAACCGTTCACCGGCGATAGAACAGTGAGGGGCGGTCTCTCGACCGCCCCTCACTTGAATCAATCAAATCACTGCGTTATGGGACCGTGTTCGCGTGAACCTTCGCAGCCGTGGTGCTACTGGTATCGATCGTGACAACGGTGGTGCCGCCGCTGCTGCCGCAGGTGGCGGCGGGTGTGTAACCGACACCCGAAATGTCGTTGTTGATCAGTTTGTCATTGACTCCGCTGTCCAGGATTCCCGCCTGATAGCCACACGGGTAGGTGTCGCCGCTCACGTTGGTCGTTTCGGTATTCGTGATCGTGTTGTTAATCACCTTGTTGTTGGTCGCCGTGCTGGGCGGTCCGTCGCAGCCAGCATCGTAATTCGCCAGCGCTACTCCGATATCGTTTCCGTCCGCTGGAGTTGTACTGCCGATGGCGTTCTTTACGATCTGCACGCCGGTAACCAGCGGGTAGCCGCAGCCACCGTATATCGAAACGCCGGTCGATGAGGCGTCGTTGTCCCCGATGTAGGAGTTCTTCGTGACGGTGTTGCGCATTATCTGACCCGCCGCGCCGAAGCCGATCTGGATTCCGTTCTGCGCGATGTAATCCACCGGCCCCTGCCCGGTTACGGTGTTGCCGCTGACCGAAGCCGAGGAGCCCGGACCGTTCACGACTATTCCGCCCTTCTGGTACTTGGAGGCGGTATTGCCTGAGATCGTCCCCGTCACGCTCGATCCCGTAGCAAACGCGTGGTAGTAAATCGCGACCCCGTGCTGTGAGCCGTTGAACGGATTCTCGCCTATGTTGGTGATCGTGCTGTTGGTCACGTCTACCGAGGTGGCGCCAGGACTGACCGAGTCGCCGCTGTTGTCCACGATGTCGCCAGCTACGAGAATGCCAAATAGTTGGCGCCGGAAACATCGACGCTATCCACGGTTGCGCTGGCTCCCGGTCCATAGAAGATGCCAATGTTGCAGCCGGTCGCGTCGACTGTCTGACCCGTGACATCCCCGGTGGCGATTACCGCCGCCGTCATGTTGATGCCGTCGCGGTAAAATCCGGTCGGCGTGCATGTCGCCGCCGAAGCCGGTCCGGCGGTCAGCCCCAGCAGCAACGCCGCGGCGAAAAGGCTCGGTAAAATTCCACGTTTCATGGTATTCTCCTTCCTCCGACAGTTTTGAGTTCGACCCTCGTTCACTTCCTACCAACTCGGTTCAGCGATTCACGGACTTCGGCGAAACACGCGAATCGCGCTGGTCTCGGTCGGCTCGGGAAGCCTGGGAGCGGAGCAAACTAAAGGGCAGGTTAAGAGATTTTAGCCGAGATGAGCCTTCTATATGCTCTTTTTAGCTGATTGTGCAAACGATATGCGGAAGCGCTCTCTTGCCATCGTGGATGAGCGCTGTCATGCGAGCGATTGCGCGGCGCGGCGCTTCAGGCGCCCGCCCTGCCGCGAGTTTACGGAATTGAAATTTCGGACTTAGAAATAGCAGAGGTGGGCGTTCGCGAACGGCCCCTACAAATCGGTCGTGCGGGTATAGGGGCCGCTCGAGAGCGGCCCTCTGAAAGAAATCGACAATGTCATTCCTGCTAGGGGAACTCGACGCTGGCGGTGCCGATCACCAGGCGCTCGGCATCCTCGTTTTCGATCCAGACATCGATATCGACGCGTTTTTCCGCCGGCTCGACGTGAGTGACGAAGCCGTTCAGCGTGATCGTATGGTCGGGCTGCACCGGCTGGCGATAAGTCGTGCCCAGCCGCGCCAGCCGCGCGCCGCTCGATCCGATCCAATCGGTCACCAGCCGCGAGAGCATCCCCAGGCTCATGTTGCCCGGCGCGATCATTCCGGGCAGCCCTTCCGCGCGCGCCGCCGCGTCGTCGGTGAAGCGCGGCACGTCCATCCCGCAGGTGCGCGCGTAGGTCCGCACCTGGTCCTTGCTCAGGTAGATCTCCTGCGGGCCGAGGGTGTCGCCGATCTTGACCGCGTCGAATTTCATCATCGTCACTGGCGGCTCATGGCCGGTTCATGAAGCGATGGTCGATGTGCGCAACGACCTCGCCCTTTTGATTTTGCACGGTCGAGCGCACCACCACGAACACCATCGAGCCGCTGCGCCCGGTTTTCTCGTAGATCTCCTTGACGTGGGAGCTGAGCGTAACCTTGTCGCCGGGGCGGAGTGGCGCATGAAATTCAATGTCCTTGCCGGCGTCGAGGCCGGCGCGGCCGTAGCGCGGCACGTGGGTAAAGAAGTGGCGTCCGTTGCGAAAGGTGACCGCGTACGAGGGCGGCGCGACGATGGTGCCGTAGGGCCCCTTTTTCGCCGCCGCCTCGTCGGTATAGAGCGGATTGGTCTCGCCCATCGCGGCGCAGAACTTGCGGATGTCCTCGGCGCTCACGCCGACCGGATCGGTTATCTCGAAGACCTTGCCGATCAGCCCCGGATCGTAATCAACCGCCATTGTGGCTTACCTCGTCCGGGACCGCCGCCGGCACGGGCTTGCGCTTGGGGCGGAAATCGACCGGTTCGTATTTGCCCTCTTTGAGTTCCCGCACCAAGCCGTCGATCGAACGCACCTCGGCCTCAAAGCGCGTCGCGCACAGCGCGATAAGACTGACCAGGTGGCTGTCCGAACCGCCGACCGCGCGATAGCCATACCTGCGCACCAGCTCCATCGAGCGGGCGTCCTCGCCCTTGCGCGACCCGCCGTTGAGCACTTCGACCGCGACCACGTTGTTAAGCGGCGGCTTGGCGCCGTAATGCTCGCACAGGCCGACGTTGGGGCGCCCCGGATGGCACGGTACGGCCAAGCCGCCCATCCGCGCGACCTCGTCGATCAATTCCTGCGCGCTCAGCCGGACGTTGGCGAAATCGAAACGCCGCGTCATCTCGCCGGTCACGCCGAAGACCAGCACGTGGCCATAGTCGGTCTCGACCTCGGAGGCCTTGAGCACCATCAGGCCGAACTTGTCCTCGAGGGCGCGGTAGTCGGCGCCGGCGTTGAACTGGCGATGCTCGGTGAGCACGATGCCGTCGACCGGGCGCTCGTGATGGCGCAGCTTGATCCAGTTGAGGTAGGCCTCCAGCGGTGCGCGGCTGTCTTCCGAGGCTTCGCTGTGGCTGTGCAGGTCGAGGATTGTGGCCACTTACACGACGTCCCTTACCTCGCCGGGCGAAACTTGAGCAACGTCACCGCGGGCGTGGCGTCCTCGAACACGGCCTCGACGGGCATCCCTATTTTAACCTCATCGGGCTTGCACTCCACAAGGTTGGTCAGCACCTTGAGGCCCTCGTCGAGTTCGACGTAAGCCATGATGTAGGGCAGCGCTTCGCGAAAGCCCGGCGCCTGGTTCTGCATGGTCGCGGTGAAGGTGTAGACCCTGGCCTTGCCGCCGCAGCGCAGCCACTCGGTGCGCGGGCTGAGACAGTTGGTGCACAGCGCCCTGGGGTAATAGCGCAGATCGCCGCAATCGCGGCACTTCTGGATATACAGCTCGTGGCGCTTGAGCGCCTCCCACCACGGCCGGTTTTCCTCGTCGATGCGCGGCAGCGGCTTGGCGTATTTTTTCTGATCGGATTTTTCGTCAGCCATCGCGGAGTACCTGCCTTCCCGCCTTATTGGTTGGCCAGCACCAAGGTCGCGCCGGAATGGCGCGTGCCGAGCGCGCCGCCGGTGCCATGGCACAACGCCAGCTCGCAGTCCTTGACCTGGCGCGGACCGCATTCGCCGCGCAACTGCTTGACCGCCTCGATCACCAGGAAAATGCCGCGCATCCCGGGATGGTTCGACGACAGCCCGCCGCCATCGGTGTTGATCGGCAGCGCGCCGTCATAGCGCAGCCGCCCGCCGGAGACGAAGGCGCCGCCCTCGCCGCGCTTGCAAAACCCTAGATTCTCCAGCGTCATCATCACCGTGATGGTGAACGAGTCGTAGATCATCGCCATGTCGATGTCGGCCGGGATGACGCCGGCGCGCTCGAAGGCCAGCCGTCCCGACTGCGCCGCCGCCATCTCCATGAAGTCGCGCCGGCCGCGCGCCGGATGGCGCACGGTCTCGCCGCAGCCCAGGATGTAGGCCGGCTTGTGCTTGAGATCGCGCGCGCGCTCGGCCGAGGTCACCACCAGCGCGCCGCCGCCGTCGCTGATGATGCAGCAGTCGAGCAGATGCAGCGGCGACGAGATGATGCGCGAGGCCATCACGTCCTCGACCGTGATCGGGTCGCGGTACTTGGCGGCCGGGTTCATCGACGCGTGCAGGCGCATCGTCACCGCGATTTCGGCGAGCTGCTCGGAGGTCGTGCCGTATTCGTGCATGTGGCGCCGCGCCATCATCGCGTAGGCCCCGACCGTGGTCGGGCCGAATGGCGCCTCATACTGGTCGCAGGGATCGCCGCCGCCAAGGCCGGCGCCGCCGGTGCCAATCGCGAAGCGCTGCGAGGCCGCGGTCGAGCCGTAGACCACTACGGCGATGTTGCACAGCCCGGCCGCGATGGCGGCGGCGGCATGGGCGGTCTGAGCGACGAACGACGAGCCGCCGATCGAGGTCGAATCGACGAAATTGGGGGTGAGGTTCAGGTAGTCACAAAACCCCACGATTCCCATCCCGCTCATCCCCATCCCGGTCGTGCACAGGCCGTCGACGTCCTGGATCTTGAGTCCGGCGTCGTCGAGCGCGCCGCGCACGCTCTCGGCCATGATCTGGAACATGCTCTTGTTGGGCGCAAAGCGGGCCGGATGCTCGTAAACGCCGGCCAGCGCAGTCTTGCGGCTTAGACTCATCGGACGCTCCCTGGCTACAGTTCGGAGAGAAAGCCCTCGATCGCCGCGTTGGCCTCGGCCGGCTGCTCGTTGGGCAGATGGTGCGCGGCGTTGGGGACCACGCGCAGCTTCGAGCCGCGGATACGGCTGTGGATTAACTCGGCGTCGGCCGGGGGAGTGATCGGATCGTCGGCGCCGGCCAAAATGAGTGCCGGCTTGTCGATTTGCGCGATTCGCTCGCGCAAGTCGCACCCGGCGCAGGCCACCATGTCGGTATAACGCACGCGCGGGTCGGTCTGGATTTGCTCCATCCAGCCCTCGCGCACCACCTCGAAGCGATCCTTGATGGTGGCCGGCGAGTAGCCGTCAGTGACAAAGGCCTGTGGCGCACGCCCCATCGCGACCCCGCGCAGCGCCTCGATGCGCGCAACCGGGATGTTGAACTTCGCCGCGGTGACGACCGGCACGATCGCCGCGACCCGTTTGGGATAGCGCAGCGCGAGGTCCATCGCGATCGCCCCGCCCATCGAGCGCCCGGCGATCACCGCCGAACTTATCCCGAGCGCGTCGAGAAAGGCGGCCACGAAGTCGCTGTACTCCTCGACCGTCTTGAGCCCCTCGACGCCCGAGGAACGGCCGTGCGCCGGCAGATCGATCGCGATCGGACTGTGGGCGCGGCCGAGCTGGTCGAGTTGATGGTGCCAGGCGTGGCCGTTGGAGCCGGCCCCATGCAGCATGATGAATTTGTGCCCCCGCGAAAGGTCGGGCACCACCTCGGGCAGCGTCGTGCGCCCCGCGTAATAGTAATAGACGGCGCAGCCCCGCACTTCCACATACTTGGTCGGCATCGTTCTAAGCATTCTCCGACGGCGCGTTTGAGGTTAGCTAGTCGGAATGAAGGCCACTTGTCAAACGCGGTGCGGCCCCGCACCTGCGCCGCCCTGCGCGCGCGTAAAGCTTGAGATCAAATCGACGCGAAAGGTTGCGTCACGCGCGCGCAAAAATCGCGCGGGCGCGGCGGGCCGCTAGCGGCGGCGGGCGCGGCGGCGGCGGCGGCGCGGCGGACTTGCGGCTGCGCGGCCAGCCTGCTCCCGCTCCCACTGTTCGATCGCTTCGCGGCTGAACCGCCAGTTGCTGCCGACGCGGAACCCGGGCAAGCGTCCCTGTCTGAGCAGACGGTAAATGGTCGTCGGGTGAACGCGGAGGTGTTCCGACAATTCCCTGATCGTGAAAATCTGATCGCTTTGCGCTACTTGAGCCACAGCTTCGGTGGACTTACCTGGAGGCGTCCCTTTCTTCATTCGCTGCCGCCCTCGAGAGCTGAGTCCACCTTGCGAGCTTAAGCCTGTGTTGTTGCATTAGCGGAGTCAAGATGCCTTGCGCGAGCAACAGGTCGTAGCTGCTTGTGAACGCTCGTGAGAGCGTTAAAGTGCGATAGGCGAAGAGCGTTTTATGGCGCTTTTGAAGTGGTTTAAGCCAATTTATCATTTATCGGGCAAGCCAAGGAAATTCCTCGATAAAGTTTCTCGATAGACCTTCCTCGCATTTAGGCAATCGCCGCCCGATTGGCACAGACATCGCGTTCGGTTAAGTGTTGGAGAGCGCGCGCGGGCTGCGGCGGCTCGCGCCCGACTCCAGCGGCTACAGGCGGGACCTCGCGATGACCTACGAAACGCTCGAAGTGAAGCAGGACGGCGCGATTGCCTGGCTCACGCTCAACCGTCCTCACGTGCTCAACGCGCTCAGCTCGACCATGGTGTCCGAGTTGTACGACTACTTTGACCGGCTTAGCTCCGACCGCACGACGCGCGTGGTGGTAATGCGCGGCGCCGGCCGCGCCTTCTGCGCCGGGCTCGACCTCAAAGAGTTCGGCGGCGGCGGCCCCGGCGACGACTCGCTGGGCGGCTCAACCAGCGCGACGCTCGAGGTCCAGCGCCACATCAGCCATCTGGCCATCGCGATCCGCCGCCTGCCGCAGCCCTTCATCGCGGCGGCGCGCGGGTCGGCCTGTGGCGGCGGCTTCGCGCTCGCGCTGGCCTGCGATGTGCGGCTGGCGGGCGCCTCGGCGCGCTTCAACGCCGCCTTCATCCGCATCGGGCTGACCGGCTGCGACATGGGCATCAGCTACACGCTGCCGCGCGCGGTCGGCACCTCGATCGCCTACGAGCTGCTGCTCACCGGGCGCTTCATCGACGCCCAGCGCGCGCTCGCCACACGCCTGGTCTCCGAAGTCGTACCGGACGCGGAACTCGACGCGGCGGCGGGCAAACTCGCGCACGAGATGGTCGAAACCTCGCCGCTCGGACTGAGCCTGACCAAGGAATGCCTCAACGCCAACGTCGACGCGGCCTGCATCGAGCACGCGATCTCGATGGAAGACCGCAACCAGGCGCTGTGCATGAGCTGCGGCTACCTGACCGAGGGCGCGCGCGCCTTCACCGAGAAGCGCAAGCCGCATTTCGCCGCCCGCCCCTAGCGCCATCACTGGGCCACGCGCCATGAGCTCGGGAGCCGCGCGCCGCTCCTGCTTGTTGGGGCTTTTGGCTTGCGCCGTGCTGTGCCTCGGCCTCTGGGCGGCTCCCGGCGCGGCGCTGGCGGCCGGTGATCTCGGCCAGCCGGCCGCGCCAGCTTCGCCCACCGCGATCGAGATTAAGCACGGACGGTTCGAGGCGGGTGGAAAGCCGGTCGAGGATTTCTATTGCGTACCGCTCGCGGCCGGCGCGCATCCGGCGGTCATCCTACTGCACGGCGCCGTACCAAGAGGTTTCGGAAACGCGGGTTTCGCTGAGATGTGCCGCAAGCTGGCCGCGGCCGGCTATTACGCGATGTTCCTGGAGTATTACAGCCAGGCTGGCCCGGCACTGCCCGGCGCGCCGCCGGTCACAGGACGGGGTTTCGCGGCCTGGGTCAACGGAAATTTTTCGACCTGGATGCGCGAGATCGTCAGCGCAATGGACGCACTCGCTCAAAACCCCGCAGTCGCGCGCGATCGGATTGCGCTGATGGGATTTTCGCTGGGCGCTTTCCTGGCGCTGGCCGTGGGTGCCGCGCAAGGCGGCCGGGTGGCCGCGATCGTCGAGTATTACGGCGCCATGAACAACAGCTACCGCTCGATGGCGGCCAACATGCCGCCCACGCTGATCTTACAGGGCGGGGCCGACACCGTCGTCCCGCCGCGCTATGCGCGAGACCTCGACGCGCTGCTCACCAAATACGATCGGCCTCACCAGATGAAAATTTATCCCGGCGCGGGACATGGCCTCGATCCGGCTTCCCGCGCTGACGCCTGGCGCACAAGCCTGGATTTTCTGCGGCGCTATCTTGGCCGTTGAGACGCTGACATGGGGCGGATGATTTTTGCTAGACTCATTGCGATCGATACGCGGGATTTGAAATCCAGGGCCGTAAAGCGGCACGCAGCGAGGGTTCGCCTCTGAGTTTTTCGCATAGCCCCACCGTCGAGGATTTCGAGCGCGCCGTGCTGGTCGGAATCGAGTTGGCCAGCTCAAACGGCGCGATTGCCAGCGAGGACTCGCTGGGAGAACTCGGCGCGCTGGCTGAAAGCGCCGGCGCGCGGATCGCCGCCACCGTCAGCCAGAAACTCAAGCGCCCCGACCCGCGCACGTTTATCGGGCGCGGCAAGGTCGGCGAGGTGCGTGAGATCGCGCGCGCCGGCGGCGCGACGCTGGCCATCTTCGACGACGCGCTCAGCCCCGCACAGGCGCGCAACCTGGAAAAGGAACTCGAGCTGCACGTGATCGACCGCAGCCAGCTCATCCTGGACATCTTCGCGCAGCGCGCGCGCACGCTGG
>JAKAVN010000220.1 GCA_021827495.1 Deltaproteobacteria bacterium
GAGGGTCTTGGCGTCGGTGATATCATTGACCGCGACGACCTCGACATCGTGCTTGTCCAACATCGCGCGAAAAGCCATCCGGCCGATCCGGCCGAAACCGTTGATTCCAATCCTGGTCGCCACAGCGCAATCCTCCCTGAAGTAAGTACCCCCAATGAAGTTCCGGCGCAGCGCCGGCGAACCTTCATTTGAAAATCAGGCTACCACAATTTGCCCAAGCGGCCCGCGTGTCAATGCTCGGCGCATGCGCACGGCGCGAATCGCCGCGGCGGGCGCATGCGCCGCTTGGTGAGGCTCGAAGAGCCTCGGCCAAGCGCGGCCAACGCGGGCGGCGATTTGCCCCCGCCCCAGCCACCACGTAAATTGATTGCAACGAAGTCCGTGTAACGCGTTCTAACGAGCGGGTGGAGTGGAAGCGGTATGCCCCATGAGTTAGGCGGCCCCGGCGCGATAGGGGTGGCCGACCTGCTGCTGGGAACAGGCCCGGTGGTGCAGGTCGTGTTGGGGACGCTGGTCCTCTTCTCGGTCGTGAGCTGGGGCATCATCATCTACAAGCTCAACCAGATCTCGCACGCCCGGCGCGAGTCCGAGCGCTTCATTTCGTTATTCTGGGAGTCCAAGAACCTGGCCGCGATCCATAGCGGCAGCGTCGGCCTGATCCACAGCCCCGTGGCCCAGGTGTTTCGCGCCGGCTATCAGGAATTGCTCCAGCTTACGCGCGCCAAGCGCCAGGCGGTGGGCGCCGAGAGCGGCTTTTCGACCGATCTGGGCGGAGTCGAGAACGTGACGCGCGCGATGCGCCGGCAAGCCAACGTGGAAACCACCAAGCTGGAGAAGGGCATCACCTTCCTGGCCACCACCGGCTCGACCTGCCCGTTCATCGGATTGTTCGGCACGGTCTGGGGGATCATGACGGCCTTTCTCGGGCTCTCGGCGGCCCATTCCTCGAACATTCAGGCCGTTGCCCCCGGCATTGCCGAGGCGCTCATCACCACCGCCATCGGCCTGGTCGCGGCGATACCGGCGCAGATGCTCTACAACTATTTCACCGCGCGGGTGCGCGAGCTGGCCATCGAGATGGAGAACTTCACCTCCGAATTTCTCAACATCGCCGAGCGCCACTTTCTGACGTAAGGACGCCGGTCCAAAAGGGCGCATAAGGATGGCTTTCGAAGCGGGACAGCGCGGCCAGTTGGCCTCGCAAATCAACGTCACGCCGCTGGTCGACGTGATGCTGGTGCTGCTGGTGATCTTCATGGTCACCGCGCCGATGATCCAGCAGGGGGTCGAGGTGAACGTGCCGCGGGTCAAGGCCTCGGCGCTGCCCGGCAAGGAAGAGCAATTCGTGGTCTCGATCACCCGCAACCAGAAAGTTTACCTCAATGACACCCGGCTCGGCCTCGACCAACTGACCGAGAAGCTCCAGGCCATCGCCGTCGTGCGCCCCGACCGCGAAGTCTTCGTGCGCGCCGACGAGGAGGTGCCCTATGGGGCGGTGATCAAGACGATGGCGGCGATCAAGGCGGCGGGGATCGAAAACGTCGGGATGGTGACCGAGATGCCGCAGGCGGGCGAGGATGCGGCGGCGGGCGGGTCGCTCCGTGGCAGCACCAAACCTTGATGGCCGCGACCGCTCCGCGCGCCGGGGCTACGCCACAGCGATCATCCTGTCGGCGCTGGGCCACGCGCTGTTCTTCGCGCTGGTCCTGGTCATCCTGCCGGCCTACTTTCGCCGCCCCAATACCACGCCGCCCGGTTACACGGTGAAGATCGTCGACGCGCTGCCGGCCGGCGACCTCGGCACTCATCTGCCGCGCCTGACCCAGAGCCGTCCGCATCCCCGGCGCCGCGCCGCACCGACCAAGCCGGTCGTCGAGCAGCACAAGGCCGAGCCCCCACTTACGCCCGACCACGACAAGAGCGTGATCGCGCTCAATACCCGCTATACCCCGACGCCCACTCCCGAGCCCACGCCGCAGCCCACCGCCGCCCCGGCGTCTGAGCCGACGCCGGAACCGACACGCGCGCCGACGCCGAAGCCGAGGCGCAAGCCGACGCCGCAGCCTACGCCTAAGCCGCGGCGGCGCCGCCCGCGTCCGACACCGACACCCGCGCTCAAACGCAGCGAGCGCCGTCGGCCCAAGCCGCATGAAGCCCTGAGCGCGCGCGCCGAGCCGACGCCCAGCGTCAAGGAGCAGCTCGCCGCGCTCAAGGAGAACATGCTCAAGGAGCACCTCGCCGAGCGAGCAGCGGCGGAAAAGGCGCGGCCCGACGGGCCATCGGGCGGCGGACCGGTGGTTGCGAATGTGGCTCACGAAGGCGAGGGCTCCGGAGTGGGGAGCGGAAAGGGCAGCGTGGGGATTCAACAGGACCCGCAATTTCTGCTCTACTATCAGACGGTACAGGATCGGATTAAGAAGGCGTGGAATTACGTGGGCGGGAGTGGAGACCTGACTACCAGTGTGACTTTCGCGATCGGCTCCGACGGCAATCTGACCGGAGTCAAGCTGACGCGGAGTTCCCGGGACCCGGCGTTCGATGACTCGGTGCTGCGCGCAATCCGGCGCGCCGCCCCGTTTCCACCGCCGCCGGAAAAGTACCGCCCGGAGTTCGGCGAAGGTATCGACGCGGACTTCAAGCTGGGTGAGTTGAAATCGTAGAGGGGATGAAGAGGCGGCGCACGGGCGGGCGCGATGCGCGCGGCAGGCCCGATGCCTTGATGGAATAAAATGCTCAGGCGGTTCATCTCCACCCTCGCGGCCCTCGTGCTGCTGGCGCTCGCGCGCGCGGGCGCCGCGCAGGCGCAGCCGATCCATATGACGATCAGCGGCCCCGGCTCGACCGCCGCGCCGATCGCCGTTTCGGAGCTCAAGAACCTGGGCGGCGACGACCAGGCAACGGTCTCGCACGACTTCGTCAGGATTCTGCGCCGCGACCTCGACCTCAGCGGCTTCTTCTCCATCATTCCGCCCAAGTCGTATATCGAAGACCCGCAGAACTCCGGTTACGACCTGGGCAAGTTCAACTTCGCCGACTGGAACTCGCTCAACGCTGAGTTCCTGGTCAAGGGCGCGGTGACCGTCAGCGGCGGCCAGGTTTCGCTCGAAGCGCTGCTGTTCGACGTCGCCCAGCAGCGCCGGATGTTCGGCACGCGCTTCACCGGCGGACCGGGTGACGTGGCGCAGATGGCGCGGCGCTTCGCCGATTCGGTGCTCAAGGCGGTAACCGGCATCCAGGGGCCGTTCGATACGCGGATCGCGTTCGTTTCGACGCGCGGCGGCCGCTTCAAGGAAATTTACCTCGCCTCGCCCGACGGCGGCGGTCTCTACCGCGTCACCGACAACCCGACCATCAACCTGTTTCCGAAATTCGCCCGCAGCGCCGCGAGCGTGCTTTATCTTTCCTACAAGACTGAGGCGCCGGCGCTTTACCTGTTTGACGTGGCGGGGCGCACGGAGATCAGGATCGATAGCCCAAGGGGAAATGTGATCGGCGGCGCGCTCACGCCCGACGGCGGCCGGATAGTCGCGGCGGTCGAGCGCGCCGGCCACACTAATCTTTATCTGCTCGACCGCGGCGGCCAGGAAATCCGCCAGCTCACCGAGGGCCGCGCGATCAATGTCAATCCCGCGGTCTCGGCCGACGGCCGCGACCTTGCCTTTACGTCGGACCGCTCGGGCTCGCCGCAAATCTACCTGATGAGCCTCGGCGGCGGCCCGGCGCGGCGCCTGACCTACCAGGGCAACTACAACACCTCGCCGTCTTTCTCGCCCGACGGCAAGTGGATCGCCTACCAAAGCCGTTCGGGCGGGTTTAACATCTTCATCATCCCGGCCGCCGGCGGCCAGCCGGCGCAACTGACCCACGCCGGCTCCAACCAGTCGCCATGCTGGTCACCCGACGGGCGCTACCTGCTGTTCAGCTCGACCCGCGGCGGCCACGAACGGCTTTACCTGATGCAAGTCAATACGCAATCGCAAACCGGCAAAGTAACTTCTGCCTTGATGGAGGATGAGGGCAATGACAGTTCTCCGACGTGGTCGTGGTGGCTGGGTGGATAACGGACGGCGCCTCGAGCGGTTCGGCGTCGTGGCCGTGGCGGCATTCGCGCTGGCGCTGCTGGCGGCCGGATGCTCGTCGAAGCAGAGCGGTGCTGGTGCGGGGGGCAACCCCGGCGCATCAGGGATTGGCGAGAATGGACTGGGCGCCAATGGCAGCAGTTCGCTCAACCAGTTCAAAACGGGCACGCTGGGCCAGAACGGCCAGGGTCCGCTCGGCGATG
>JAKAVN010000040.1 GCA_021827495.1 Deltaproteobacteria bacterium
CGACAGTATCATCACCGTGGTCGCCCACGGCCATTACTCGCGCGTCCCCGTCTACCGCGGCGATCCCAACAACATCGTGGGTGTGCTGCGGGCCAAGGAACTGGTCGCCCGCCGGCTGGAGTCCGCGCCGCCGCGCCTGGAGCGGCTAATCCGCAAGCCCTACTTCGTGCCGCCGGGCAAGACGCTCAGCGAATTGTTCGACGAGATGCGCCGCCTCCGCTTCCAGCTCGCGTTCGTGGTCGACGAATATGGCCATCTGCTTGGGCTGGTCACCCTCGAGGACCTGCTCGAGGAACTTTTCGGCGAGCTGCGCGACGAATTCGAGCTCGAGGGCCCCGAGCTTAGCGAGGCCGGCGATGGAGCGTGGCTCGCGGCTGGCACCATCAGCCTGGGCCGCTTGGCGCAGGCGCTCGGTGGCGCCGACTCCTTTGCCGCCCGCGGCCACGAGCGCACGCTGAGCGCGCTGGTGTTGCGTCGGCTGGGCCGCGTCCCGCAGCCGGGCGAGCATCTCCGCCTGGGCGGCTTCGAGGCCGCCATCGAAAAGGTGCGCGGCGCGACGGTCGAGCTGGTGAGGCTCAGGCGATGCAGCTAGGCGCGCTCATCGCCGCGATCGTCGCCTGCCTGTTGGTGCAGGCCTTCTTCGCCGCCAGCGAAATCGCGATGGTGGTGACCGACGAGAGCAAGCTGCATACCGCCTACCAGCGCGACCGCCGCGAATCCCCGCTGCTGCTCGCGCTGCTTCGCCGCCGCGAGCGGCTGCTGGCCCTGACCCTGACCGGGGCCAACCTGGCAACCGTCATCGCCGCCAGCGTACTTACTACTTTCCTGCATCAGTTCGGCCCCAACACTTCCTACCTCGCCCCGTTTGTGCTCGCCCCGTTGAGCCTGCTGATCGGTGAATCGCTGCCCAAGCTGCTGGCCTTCCGCCGCCCGATTGGCTTCGCGCGGATCGCCGCGCGCCCGTTGCGCGCGCTGGAGGGCGCCTTCTGGCCGCTGCTCGAGGCCGAGATAGTGGTGAGCCGATGGCTGAGGAGGCTGGCCGGCGTACCCGCCGGGATGCAAAGCGTGTTCATCACGCGCGAGGACCTTGCACTGATAATTCGCTCGCCGCTTGGCGACCAGCCGCAGCAGCCGATCGACGACGCGATTTTGCCGGCCGAGCGCCAGATGATCAGCCGCATCTTCCGCTTCAAGAACACAGAGGCGCGGCAGGCGATGGTGCCGCTGGTGCGGGTGGAGGCGGTCGCACTCGAGACCACGCTCGCCGAGGCGGCCGAAATCGTCCGCCGCACCGGCTTCAGCCGCATCCCGGTTTTCGATAAGCGCATCGTAAACCTCGTGGGCCTGCTCCATGTCTTCGACCTGCTCGAGGCGCCCGACTTAAGCCGCCCGGCCAAGGAAGTGATGCGCCAAGTCGAATACTTCGCCGAGTCCACGCCGCTCGACGAAATCCTGCTCACCTTTCAGCGCACCGGCCAGAACCTCGCCGTGATCGTCGACGAGTACGGCGGCGCGGCGGGAATTGTGACCCTGGAGGATCTGCTCGAGGAGATCGTGGGCGAAATCGACGAGGAGCATGGCCCGGGCGAGGAGTTGGTGCGGGTAATAAGCCCGCGCGCGCTGCGCGCGTCGGCCCGCGCGCCGGTGGCCGAACTCAACGAGCGCTTCGGGCTCAGGCTGCCGGAAGGCGGCGAGTATGCTACCATCGGCGGGCTGGTGGTCGAACGTCTAGGTCATATTCCCCGGCCAGGCGAACAGCTCAAGGCAGGTGAAGCGACACTCACGGTGGTACGCGCCGACGCGCGCGCGGTGCGCGAGGTGCTGATCACGCCGGCCCGCCCGCTGGGCCCCGAACAGGCGCGCCGCCGATGACCGAGGAACGCCTGCGCCGGCTCTTGGAGCAGGTGGCGGCCGGCCGGCTCGAGGCCGCCGCCGCGCTCGAGCGCCTGCGCCACCTGTCCTTCGAGGATCTCGGCTTCGCCAAGGTCGACCAGCATCGCGCGCTGCGCCGCGGCGTGCCGGAGGTGATCTTCGGCGAGGGCAAGAGCGCCGCGCAGATTGCGGCGATCGGCGCGCGCGTCGCGGCGGCCGGTGACAACCTCGTCGTCACCCGGCTCGACGCGAAAAAGGCGCGCGCGCTGCGCCGGCGCCTGCGCGGCCTCACCTATCATCCCGAAGCCAGGCTCGGCGTGATCGTCAAGCGCCGGCCCGCGCCGCGCGGCCACGGCAGCGTGCTGGTGATGAGCGCCGGCACCTCGGACCTGGCGGTGGCCGAGGAGGCGGCGCTATGCGCCGGAATTTTCGGCAACGCGGTCGAGCGCCTTTACGACGTCGGCGTCGCCGGCCTCCATCGCCTCACCGCCAACCTCGAGCGGGTGCGCGCGGCGGCGGTGCTGATCGTGGTGGCCGGGATGGAGGGGGCGCTGCCCTCGGTGGTGGCGGGGCTGACCGACAAGCCGGTGATCGCGGTACCCACCAGCGTCGGCTACGGCACCGCGTTCGGCGGAGTGGCGGCGCTGCTCGGGATGCTCAACTCATGCGCGAGCGGGGTCACCGTGGTCAACATCGACAATGGCTTCGGCGCCGCCTTTGCCGCGACGCTGGTCAACCGGGTCGGCATCGCGTGCGAACGGCCGTGATGGAGAAGCCGCACAAATCAATCACCTCGGGGCGCACGCGCCGCGCGCTGAAGATCGGCGGGCTCGCCTCGCAGGTCGGCTCGAGCTACCTGTGGACCTCGCTGCGCAAGCCGTTCCTCAACGCCGCGAGCCACGAGCGCGAGCTGCTTGCGACCCACATCCGCAACGCCCAGCGCATCGTCGAAAGTTCCACCCAACTGCGCGGCGCCTTCATGAAGCTGGTGCAGATGCTTTCGATGCGCGACGACCTGTTGCCGATCGAAGCGCTCGATCTGCTCAAGACCACGCGCGCGGGCGTTCCGCCGATGGACTATCCGATGATCGCGCAGCAGGTCCGCCGCGAACTCGGCAAGCGCCCCGAGCAGCTCTTCGCCAGCTTCGAGCCGCGGGCCTTCGCCGCCGCCTCGCTCGGCCAGGTGCATCGCGCCCGGCTCAAGCGCGGCGAGGAAGTCGCGGTCAAAGTCCAGTACCCCGGCATCGACGCGACGGTGCGCCAGGACCTTGGCAACCTCAGGCTGCTGCTGCGCACGCTGCAGGCGATCGCGGGCGACCTGATGCGGCAGAAGATCGACACGCGCACGGTGTACGGCGAGCTCGAGGAGCGCCTGATCGAGGAGCTGGACTACCGCATCGAGGCGCGCAACACGATGGAGTTCCATCGGCTGTATGCCAGCGATCCCGAGACGGTCATCCCGCGCGTCATCGGCGACCTGAGCTCGCGCCGCGTGCTGACCATGACCTACCTCGACGGCTACCACCTCTCCGACCTGATGAATCCGGCGGCCGACCTCGAGCTGCGCAAATGGGTCACGCGCAAGTACTACGAGCTGGTCTGGCGGCAGCTGCTGGAATTCGGCGTTCTCCACACCGACCCGCATCCCGGCAATTACCTCATCACCCATCACCCGCACATTTGCATTCTCGACTTCGGTTCGATTCGCCATTTCCCTGAACCGATTCGCCGCGCCAATCTGCAATTCGCCCGCGCGCTGGTCGCGCATGACGCCCGCGCGCTCGGGCAGGCTCTGGTCAAGCTGGGTTATCTCGACCGCGGCCAGGATTCGCGCCCGATGGTTGAGGCGATTCACCTGTTGTTCGAACCGGTGCTGGTCGACCGGCTCTATGGGCCCGAAGAGTACGACTTGGTCGGCAAGCTCGCGCTGGTGGGCGAGATCGCCTTCAAGCACAAACTGTACAAGTCGCCCGCACACGGCGTGTTCACCATGCGCGCGCTGGTCGGGCTCGACGGCATCATGCGCGGGCTCGGCGTGCGCGCCAACTACTATGATCTGTTTCGGAAATGCGTGGCGCGCGTGCGGGCATGAGCCCGGCGGCCGCGCGGAAAAACTCCGCCGCGCCGCCGCTCGCCGCGCTCGAGCGCCATCGCGACCATCACTTCCGCCGCGTCCGCCAGCGCCGGATAAGCGGCGAACGTGCCGCACTCGGTTTCATCGAGGAGGTCGGCTTCTGCGCCGCGTTCACGGCCGGGCGGGGCCTGCCATGCCTACGCGAGGCGATCGAGGGGACGCGCGAGCCACCGCTGCCCGAGCATATCCAGCACGACCGCGCGATCCTCATGGCCTGGAACATCAAGGATACCCTGCCGGCCAGAAAGCTCGTCTACTATGGCAAGGTGCTCGGCGGACGGCCGAGCTTCATCGCGCGCGGACTGCTTGCCGCCTTCCTGCGCCTGCGCGCCGAGCCGCGCGGCTACCACGCGCTGTATGAGCGCGGGCTGCTCTCACACTGCGCGAAGCTGGTGATGGAGGCGCTCACGCGGCGCGGGGCCGCCGAGACCAGGGCGCTCAAGCTCACCGCGGGGTACGCGCAGCCGAAGCTGCGCGGCGAATTCGATCGCGCAATGAAGGAGCTGCAGGAGAAATTTCTCGCGCTCAAGGTCGAGGAGCGCTACGATCCCTTCACCTACGTGTGGGACACGATGGAGCATCGATGGGGCGCGGCGCTGTGCGCCGCGCGCACGCTCACGCCGAGCGAGGCCGCGTATCGCGTTGTGCGCCGCTATTTCGAGGTCGCAGGCTTCGGCAACGAGCGCGCCGTCGCGCGCCTGCTGGCGATCGACCCGGCGCTGGTTGACGGCGCCGCGCGCCGGCTCGAGCGCGAGCGCCGGCTAAGACGCGCCCTACGCGTCGAGGGCCTGATTGGCGAACACAGCATCCTTGCCGGCCTGACAGAATGAAGAAAAAAAGGAACATCTCATGAGACAGACTGGAAACCGGACGATGTTGATCGTGGCGTTGATGGCGGGCGCGTTGGGCGGCGCGGCTTCGGCGCGAGTGTGGCCGGCGCCGGCCTCGGCGTTCGCGGCGCAAGCGCAACAGTTGCTGACCAGCATCAGCGCGAAGCAATTCGAAGTGATGGATGATCAGGGCAATATGCGCGCGCGGCTGAACGTCTCGGGCGAAGGCATGGCGCACCTGGGTCTCTACGATCAGCAGGGCGTCGAACGCGCGGCGCTGGTCGTAACCAAGGAGGGAACCTCGATGCTGGCGTTGTCGGGCGACGACGGCAAGCCGCGTCTGGCCGTGCACGTGGCGGCCAACCACGGCCCGGCCGCGTTTTCGCTGCTCAATCCCGATGGCACCACCGGGGCCGAACTGCTCATGAACAAGGACCAGCGCTCACTGCTGCTCGCCGACGGCAAGGGCGGCGCACGCGTGCGCCTGCAAGCGGACCTGGCAGCCAGCGGCGAGGCGGCGCTGACGATTTACGACAAGAACGGCAAGCCGCTCAGGAAAATTCCGTAAGCGACGCACGCCGCCGCGTCACCATTGCTCGTAATGGACGGCGCGCCGCTCATAGCCAGCGCCGCGCAGCAGGTCGCGAAGCCTGAGCACGCCCCGGCCGACGCCGCAGACGTAAAAGTGCCGGCGGCGATCGGAATCGGCGTCGACCCATCGCCGCTGAGTCTCGGCGATCAGCCGATCATAAAGCTCCGCGGGCGGCGCAACGAGAGCAGCGAAGTTGACCCCGGCCGCCGACCACTGCGCGCTCTCCTCGCGATAGAGCAGATGGCTGGAATCGGCCGCGGCGTAGAG
Source organism: Deltaproteobacteria bacterium (assembly GCA_021827495.1). GTDB lineage: Bacteria > Desulfobacterota > Binatia > Binatales > Binataceae > JAKAVN01. The sequence goes on from JAKAVN010000040.1 coordinate 5,696, forward strand.
CAGGCTCAGCGCCGGGCGCGCGCCTGAACCGAGCGCCCGCGCGATCATCGGCCGTATCGGCGCGATCGCGGTGCCCTCGGCGATAAAGATGCACTCGGGTTCGGGCGCGCGATCCATCGTGAACGCTCCGAAGGGCCCGGTGAACTCGAGCTCGTCGCCGACCTTGCGCGCGAACAGGTAGTGGACGCCCGCGCCGCTCGGCACCTGGTTGAAGCAGACCTCGATCGTGTCGGCCTCCTCCGGGCTGGAAGCGATAGTGTACGGGCGCACGCGCGTCTCACCGTTGAGCGAAAGCACGATCGAGATGAATTGGCCGGGCACGAAACCGAACCGTCCGCCGTCGACGATTCGCAGGAACAGCGATCGCGTGTCGGCGTTGTGATCGCGCATCCGCTCGATGCGTGCGCGGTAGACCGGCCGGCGCGGCGGCGGTGCGGCTGGCGCTCCCGGCTCAGCCATCGCAACCACCGCCCCCACTGCTATAGCTGCGCGCGCTCACGGCTCCGGCTTGGCCCCGCCTTCACTTATCTGGTTGATGGTGTAGCGGGGAATTACAACCACGATCTCGCTAGCCGGGTCTTCGATCACGGCCTGGCAGGCCAGGCGCGAGGTCGGGGTCAGCCCGGGCGCTTTGTCGAGCAAATCTTCCTCTTGTTCGGAGGACTCGGAGAGGTTGTTGAACCCGGACTTGACGATCACGTGGCAGGTCGTGCAGGCGCAATTGCCGCCGCAGGCGTGTTCGAGGTGAACGCGATTGCCGAGCAAAACATCAAGAATCGAACCGGGCTGGCCGTCGTGCTGTAACGGCGCGTCGGCGGGGTCGAATTCGATAACCCGTTCGGGGTCACCGTTCTCAAAAATCACGCGAATCTTGGCCATCACTTACAGTGGATCAGTTTTTGGCGTGCAATGCGAGATCGTTAGAGTGGTACTTGCCGATTCGCCCGATTTTCGCCATCATGGCGGTGCTGCCGATGAAGGTTCCGCTGGAGGTTGATGATGATGGCAACGCTCACGAAACGGCAAAAGCAACTCGTCGATTTCCTCGAGAACTATATCACCGAGCACGGCTATGCGCCGACGCTGAGCGAGGTGGGCCAGTATTTCGGCCTCTCCTCGCTGGCCACGGTGCATAAGCATCTGCACAACCTAGAGCAAAAGGGCTACATCAGGCGGATTCACAATCACAGCCGCGCGCTCGAAATCACCGTCGAGCGCAAGCGGCCGGCAGCGCATGAGCTACGGCTGGTCGGCAGCGTCGCGGCGGGTGTGCCCATCGAGGCGATCGAAGGCAACGATACGATCGCCGTGCCCGAGGAGTTCGTGCGGCGTGACAACACGTTTTGCTTGCGGGTCAAAGGAGAGTCGATGATCGACGAGGGGATCCGCGACGGCGACTACATCATCGTCGAGGGCCGCGACGCCGCAAGCCCGGGCGAAACGGTGGTCGCACTGATCGGCGACGAAGCCACGGTGAAAAAGTACTTTCCCGAAACCGATGGCAAAGTCCGCTTGCAGCCGGCCAACGCAACGATGGATCCGATCTTTGTGCGCGAAGACGACTTGCGGATTCGCGGCGTGGTGGTCGGCCTGATGCGCCACTACCGTTAGGCGCGCAGTCTCCGGAGTCCCGCTCGATACGGGCTCGCAACTCTCTATCCTGCGGTCTTTCGCCTTTGTCCGTGCGGCCGATCACCCAGGTTGCGCCTGTCTGGCGGCCGCACTCCGTTTAACCGTTTAACCGTACCCACGCTTACCTCTGACATGTGCGCATTTCCCCCCCGGGCTCATCAGATGAACACGACCGGGTCGGCGGCGCCGCCGGCGGCCTTGCGCGGCGATGGTGACGGAGGCTGAATCGTAGGGGGCGTATGAGCATGCTTGCCTTTGTTCGTCCGGCCAAAGATGCGCTTGCCCAGCTTGCCTTCGCTTTGCGCTGCGACTAGCTGCGTCGGCGGAATCCGCACTACGAAGCACGAGCCCTGGCCGGGAGTTGAACTGACCTCGAGCTTGGCGCCGAGCGCCGAGACGTTGCGATGCACTACGGCAAGCCCCAGACCAAGTCCGCGATACTTGCGCGCGCTGGACTGCGAGAGCTGCGCAAACGGCTCGGCCGCCTGTTTAATCAGCGCCGGAGTCATCCCCAACCCCGTGTCAGCGACCTCGATCACGACGCCGTGCTCCGCACCGCGGGCGTGCGAGCTGATCCGGAGAGTCACGCTACCGCGCTCGGTGAACTTGATCGCGTTGAGCAGCAGATTGGAGAGAATCGAGCGCAGCGGGCGGCGCGAAGTGTGAATCGTCTGCGGCGCATGCTCGAGGTCGATCTTCAGCGCCAGTTCCTTGCCGCCTTTGGCGGCTTCGATCGCCGGCGCCAAGTCGTTCACCAGGCTGCTGATTGACACGTCCTCCTCCACCCGCCCGGTGGCGCCGGCCTCCGACATCACGAACTCCATGACGTTGTCCACGGTCTGGGCAAGATCGTGCAGGTTGCTGTTCATCCGTTCCAGCATGGCGCGCGGCTCGGGATCGAACTTGTCGGCCCATTCGTCGCGTAGAATGTCGAGATAGCCCAGCAGCACCTGCAACGGTGTGCGCAGCTCGTGCGCAAGGTTGGCCAGCGCCTCCAGCCGCATGCCCTCGGTCCATCGGCGCAGCAGACCCTTCGACTCGGTCGTGGCTTCGGGTTTCGATCCCGGCTCGTCGCCGGATGAAGGTCGGTTTGCCATACGCACCCCTGTTTGCCCTTGCGAGGCACCGGCTAACGAGCCTCGGCGGCGAAGCGTGGGCGAATTCATGTTTCGCAGACTAGTTCATGCGAAGGGGATGCCGAATCGGGAAACCGCCCAGCAGGAGCAGAAAAAAATCCTTATTTTCCTAAGAAAAAGTACTTAGAGAGGAGTCAGCAGCAGCGGTTCGGTCTCTCACCGCGACGCCTAAGGGTCTGCTTGACGATGCGCACGCGGTCACCGTGCGACGAAGCGTTGGCGCCGACGCTATTTAGGCGCCGCAACTCGGCCACGACCAGAGCGACGGCCGCGCCCAGCGCCCGCGCGATTCGCATCATCCACGCTCGCGGCGCAGCGGCGTGGCGTTCTGGATGGCCGGTTGGATGGCCGGGGTGCCGATTCATCGCGAGGTTGACCTTAGTCCGTCTCAGGCTACGCGCCAATCGAGCATCGGTGGCGCGCCCGCGCGATCACGGCGCCGGTACGACGGCGCCCGCGCCGGCTGCTGGCGGCGCGCGCGAACGGTTGCTATCAACGTAGGTCATGACTCCCGATCCGCTACGTATCGCGCTGGTGCAGATGAGCTGCGGCGCCGAGCCGCGGCACAATCTGGACAAGGCCCTCGCGCGCATCGAGGAGGCGGCCACACGCGGCGCCAAGGTCGTGTGCCTGCAGGAGTTGTTCCGCTCACGCTATTTCTGCCAGTCCGAGGAGACGCGCAACTTCGACCTCGCCGAGCCAATTCCCGGACCGACCACCGAGGCGCTGAGCGGCGCGGCCGCCGCGCGCAAGGTCGTTATCGTCGGTTCGATCTTCGAGCGCCGCGCCGAGGGCGTGTACCACAATACGGCGGTGGTGCTGGACACCGACGGGCGGATCGCCGGCCGCTACCGCAAGATGCATATTCCCGACGACCCGCACTACTATGAGAAGTTCTATTTCGCGCCGGGCGATCTCGGCTTCACCGCGCAGCGCACCGCCCATGCGACGGTCGGCGCGCTGGTCTGCTGGGACCAGTGGTTTCCCGAGGCGGCGCGCCTGGTGGCGCTGGCCGGCGCACAGATCGTTTTCTATCCCACCGCGATCGGCTGGGAGCGCACCGAGGCCGAGGCGGTGCGTCGGCGCCAACTCCAGGCATGGGAGACCGTCCAGCGCGGCCACGCGATCGCCAACGGGATGTTCGTCGCGGTGGCCAACCGGGTAGGCGCGGAGGACAGCCTCGAGTTCTGGGGCAACTCGTTCGTGGCCGACCCGTTCGGCGAGGTGATCGCGCGCGCCAGCGCGGGCGCGGAGGAAATTCTGATCGCCGATTGCGACCTCGGCCTCATCGAGGAGACCCGGCGCAACTGGCCGTTCCTGCGCGACCGGCGGATCGATGCCTACGGCGATCTGCTGCGCCGCTTCCGTTCCTGATCGAGTGAACGCGCAAGCGTGAAAAGGTGGAACGGTGAAAGATCCTTCGCCCGCATCACCGCGGCTCGCGGCGGCGTACCGGATGCCGGCCGAATGGGAGCGGCATCTGGCGACCTACCTGGTGTGGCCGCACAAGCGCGACACCTGGCCCGGCAAGTTCGAGGCGATCCCGCCGGTGTTTGCCCGGATGGCGGCGGCGATCGCCGAGTTCGAGCCGCTGCGCCTGCTGGTTCGCGACCAGGGCATGGCTGATGCGGCGCGCGAGATGATCATTACGGCGGCGGGGCCGGCGGCGCGCCTCGATCGGATCGCGTTCACCGCCGTCGCGACCAACGACGCATGGATTCGCGACCACGGGCCGATCTTCGTCAATCGCGCCGCGCCCGGCCGCGCTCCAGCACAAGTCGCACTGGATTTCGGCTTCAATTCGTGGGGCGAAAAGTACGGCGCCTTCGACCTCGACGACGCGGTGCCGCGCCGGCTGGGCGAGCGCTGGGGTTTCGAGGTGATCGAGCCCGGGATGGTGCTCGAGGGCGGCTCGATCGACGCCGACGGCGCGGGCACCCTGCTCACGACCGAATCATGCCTGCTCAACCCCAATCGCAATCCGGCGCTCGGCCGCGCCGAGATCGAGCGGCAGCTTAAGTACTGGCTCGGCGTGAGCACCGTGCTCTGGCTCGGAGAGGGAATCGCCGGCGATGACACCGACGGCCACGTTGACGACCTCGCGCGGTTCGTCGCTCCGGCGACGGTGGTGGCCGTGGTCGAAGACGACCCGCGCGACGAAAACCATCGCGTGCTCGCCGACAACCTGCGGCGGCTGCGCGCGATGCGCGACGCTGAGGGCCGCGCGCTCACGGTCGAGACCCTGCCGATGCCGCCCGCGCTGTACCATGAAGGGACGCGGGTGCCGGCGTCGTACGCGAACTTTTACATCCTTAATGGCGGCGTGATCGTGCCGACGTTCGATTGTCCGCAAGACGCTATCGCAATCGCGACGCTTGGCCGGCTGTTCCCGGGGCGCCGCCTCGCAGGCATCCCGTCACGCGACCTGGTCTGGGGCCTCGGCGCGATCCACTGCCTGACCCAGCAGCATCCACTGCCGCCCGCCGCGCGCGGTTGAGGCATCAGCGTGCGTAGGCCTGGCGCACGCCGCTTAAGGGAACAGGCTTGGCGGGGCCTGGGCGCGAATCAGCGGGACTCCCGCGATATGCGCGGCGGGCGAGCCGGCGCGCGCGAACAGCGCGGAGACCGGGTCGCGGTAGATGAGCCGCCATCCCGCCTGCCGCAGCATGAAGCGTGACATCGCCGAAGCGGCGGGCATCAGCACGAAATCGGTCGGATATGCCGCGAGCACCCGCGCGGCGCCGGCGCCGCCGCGAAGAAAATCGAGATAATCGCGCTGCACCTCGAGCGGATAGGCCATCTCGAAGCGGCCGTCGATGAAGACTTTCGAGCCGGGCGCCGCGTGCCAGATGAGGTAGCTTCCCCAGATGAGCCGGTTGAGAATCCGGCCCTCCAGCCGATGCTGCCTCATGAAGGCGACCGCACCGCCCGGATAGCCAGTGAAGTCCGGCAGACGGCCGGAGAAGAGTCCCGCGCTGACACCGATAACGGCCGCGGCGGCGAGCGCCGCCACCTGGACCGTCGGTGAAGCGCGCGACGGCGGCGGATCCGGCGGCACTTCCGCAGCAGGTGCCGCGGCGCGAGCGGGACCGGTTCGCCTGAACGCAAGGTTGAGATGGAACGCGATCGGCGCGGTGCAGGCGATCACCGCAAACGCCATGTTGCGCACCGAATAGAGCGCCAGACATACCATCAACGCCGCGATCGCCAGCTCGGGCAGGTCGTCGCGGCCAGGCGCAAGCGCAAAGCTCAGCGGCAACGCCGCCATCACGGCCAGCGCCAGGACGAACGGAAAGAGCGGCGTGCCATTGCGATAAGTCCCGGCCAGCACGTGGAAGAAGCTCTGGAATTCCGCCCCGGCGCCCATCGTGTACGGATTGCGAAGCGTATGTACGACGATCCACCAATCGGCGATGCCGTAGGGATTGATAAGCGTGACGAGGAGACAGGCGAGCGTGAGCAGCCCCAGGCGCAGGCCGCGCGACAGGCCTCTGCCTTCCCACACATCCTGCATCCCCGCCGCGCCCGCGTACAGGCCGAGCACCACGATACCGATGAAGAAGCCGCCGTGGAGATTGGCCCACAGCACCATCATCGGCAGCGCGACCCATAGCGGCGAGCGGCCGCGGCTGCGCGCGCGCGCGAACAGCGCCAGCAGCGCGCTCAGGAAAATGTAGTCGAACAGTTGCGGACGGAACTGAATCTGAATCTGAAGCCCGCAGGCCGCGGCCAGCAACACTCCGAATTGCATTGTCGGCGCCGCGCCGGTTTCGGCCAGGCCGGCCGCAAGCAGCGCCACGATCGCGCTCGCGCACAGGAACTTCATCAGCTTGAGCCCGATGACGCCCATCGCGTTGTAGACGAGCGCCATCACCACTTCGGCGAGCCATTCGTGGTCGATCCACGGCCGCCCCGGCGCCGAGTAGGAAAGGCTGTCGGCGCGGATCAGATGGCCGGTGCTGAGCATCACCTGGCCGAAGCGGACGTGGCCCCACAGGTCGGTGTCAGCGTACTGCACCGCGTCGGCGGCCACGGCGGCGAGCAGCACGAAGGCGGGAGCGTAGCTCAGCAGCGAGCGCGCGCCCGGCACCGCCTCGCGGCCCACGCCATCGGCCGGCGATGTCATCGATCGCGGGTCCGGGTTCATTCGCGGCCCGCATCCGGCGCGCTTGCGGGGCGGCTAAGGGAAGACACTCGGCGGTGCGCTCCTGGCCAGCCGCGGGACCCCGGCAAGGGCCGCGGCGGGCGAGCCGGCGCGCGCGAACAGCGCGGAGACCGGGTCGCGGTAGATGAGCCGCCATCCCGCCTGCGCCATCAGCAGGCCGTAGGCGGGCGAGCCGGTCGGCATCAGGACGAAATCGTTGGGGTAGGCGTCGAGTACGCGCGCGGCGCCGGGCTCGGCGTAAGTGATCGCGGCGAAATCACTTTGCACCTGATGCGGGTAATAGGCCTCGAAGATGCTCTCGATGAAAATTTTCGCGCGCGCCGCGTCATGAAACAGCAGATAGTCGGCCCATCCGAACTCGCACAGTACGTTGCCGTGGAGGCCGTGCTCGCGCATGAAGGCGACCGCGCCCACGGGTTTTTGCTCGGCCGCCACCAGCGTGTTCGACAACAACCCGGTGCGGATCGCAACGCCCACTGCCAGCACTGCGATCGCGGCGTGGAAGGCGCGCCAGGCCGGTGCGGGGCGCGCGGCGACGGCGCGTGGCGCAGCGCGCAGGCGATCGGTCAGCAGATCGGCGTGGCGGCATAGCGGTATGGAGCAGGCGATCACGGCGAGTCCGGTGTTGCGCACAGCGTACAATGCGGTCGCCGTCATCAGCGCCGCGATCGCGAACAGCGCGAGGTCGTCGGCACGCGGCGTGAGCGCGAAAGTGACGAACAGCGCGGCCATAATCGCCATCGCGGAGACGAAGGTGAAGAGCGGCCGCTGCGCGCGGTAGAAGTCGGCCATCACCATCAGCAGCGGGCGGAACTCGGAGATATACCTAAGGGTAAAGGGGTTGCGCAGGTACGGAATGATCACTAGCCAGTCCCCTAACCCGTAAGGATTGAGTAACGTGGCCAAGGTCGCCGCCGAAGTCATCGCCGCGAGCCTGACGGTACGGCGCGTTCCCCGGCCCTGCGCCAGGTCCTGCGCGCCGCAGACCGCGGTATACAGACCCAGCGCGACCAGGCCGGCGAAGAATCCGCCGTGCAGGTTGGCCCACAGGGCGAGCATCGGCACCGCGAGCCATAGCGGCGCGCGCCGGCCGTAGCTCTCGCGCGCCAGCATCGCCATCAGTGCGGCGAAGAACAGATAAGTCGCGAGCACCGGGCGAAACTGCATCTGCGGCACAAACGCGATCGCGGCCGCCATCAGAACGGCCGCCTGGACTTCGAGTGAGGCACCGGTCTCTCCCTCACCGAGCGCGAGCAGCACCATCATGGCCGCGACGGATGCGAACTTGGCGAGCTTGAGCCCGATCGCTCCTGACACGTCGTAGACCAGCGTCATCAACACCTTCCCCAACCAGTCGAGCAAGATCCAGTCGCGCGGACCCGGCGGGCAGGCGTATGACGACGGCGCGTGGAAGAAGAGCTGATGCTGTGTCAGGACGATATTGCCGAAGTGGATATGGCCCCAGAGATCAGTGTCGGCGCCACGCATCGCGTCGGCAATCACGATCGCGAACAGCACCAGGGCGGGCGCCGAGCGCAGCAGCGAGCGGGCGCGCGTTTGTGGCCGAACGCCCGGACCGGGCGCGGCGTTTCGCTCGAGTGCGGGGTCAGGCGTCGGATGAATGGCGGCGCTCAGGAGTGCGGCCCGGCCGACTTGGCCTCGACGCGCCACTCATTATTGGTGCTGCGATCGCCGGCGAGCCACTTGCGCAGGTCTTCATGCGCGCTGGCGGAGCGCTGGGCCGTGATCTTGTCCGCCGCGGGATGATCGACCGTGAACTCGAGGTTCAGACCATTGGGATCGGTGACGTAGAGAGAGACGCAGTAGCCGTGGTCGATCACCATGGTCGCGTAGCCGGCCGCTTCGAGCCTGCGCCGCATCTCCTGCTGGCCCGGCGCGTCGGCCACCTTCAGCGCCAGGTGGACGAACGGCGAATGCGGTCCATAGTGGGCAAATTTCTCGTGCTGCCTGGGATCAGCGAAGTGAAAGAAGGCCAGCGCGCCGCCGTCGGCGATTTGAAAAAACAGGTGGCAATAATACAGCTCTTCCTCGCCGAACACCTTGTCGCACTCGCGCCAAGCCGCCACCAGCGGCCAGCCGAGGATGTCTTCGTAAAACTTCCGCGTCTGCGCCAGGTCGCGGCATACGTAAGCCGAGTGATGCAGCCGCGTCGGAACCGTGTTCGGCTTGCCGTGCTGGTGACCATTGGTCTGTGTGGTGCCCATAGCGATTCTCCTCGCATCCCGTTTTAGCCCCTGTGGCGGACCTCGCGCAATGAGAGCCGTAACGCACCCGTAAGACCTCTTTATCCGGGATCGACGGTTCGCCTTGGACAAGACGAAGCAGACGCCCGGCGTACCTTGGGCGCAACCGTTTTGCCGCTTCCGCGAGCCACCCGTTGCTTTGTGCCCGGCATATCTCCTCCTGCTGTCGGCATGTGAAAAAGTGGTGCCATAGGAAGTTCAGAAAAAAGCCAAAGCGCGGCGGCCAGGTGCCGCGCAGCATCGCCGCGGCCCAGTGGACTCCGATGCCGCGGGCACGGGAGGCTCGAATGAAAAACAGGCCGGCTGGGTTGCGCATCGCTGTGCTGCTAACCGCATTGTCCGGCGCCGCTCTTGCGCCGCCGGCCTCGTCCCTCGCGCTGGCCCAGGAAGGATCGCTCGCACAGGCGTACAAAATCATTTCCTCGAAGCAGTTCGTCGACCTCACACAGTCCTTCAGCCCGTTGACGCCGGTGTGGAAGGGGTTCGGCCAGGCAACTTTCTCGATGGGCGCTGACCCCGAGACCGGGCGGCCATACACCATCGAGAAGGACGGCTTCCGGGTTTTTTTCTATTCGATGGTCGGACAGTACGGCACACACGTCGACCCGCCCGCGCACTTCGATCCCAAGGGCAAGACGATGGACCAGCTCCCGCTCAAGCAGATGATCCTGCCGCTGGTGGTTTTCGATATGACCCCGATGCTGAAGACGGACCCCAATCATGCGCTCACCGTCGATGACCTCAAGGCGTGGGAGCGCCGCTACGGCCGGATCCCGGCCGGCTCCTTCGCGGCGCTGCGCACCGACATGTACAAGGATTGGGACGCCAATCAGCAGCGTTTCAAGCGCTATCCATTCCCGGCCTGGTCCTTCGAGGCGATCCGGTTCCTGTACGAGCAACGCGGGATCGTGGCCAACGGCCACGAATCGATGGATACGGACACCACGCCCGAGCTCAAATCCGAGGCCTGGTTGCTCAAGCACGGCCACTGGCAGATCGAGGTAATGGCCAACCTGGACAAGGTCCCTGCCACCGGCGCCTTGATCGTGGTGAGCTGGCCGAAGCCGGAGCACGGTCTGGGCTTTCCGGCGCGCGCCTTCGCGATACTGCCGTAAGGCTGCGGGAAGTATGTTTGCGGCAATGAGGGGCATCGCGAATGGTCGCGCTTTCCTGCGCGCCGCGAATGGCTAACATTTCGGAGACCGCACGCAAGAGACCTTTGGTGTTATGCAGAGAACTAAATGAGCATGGATCGCAGTGGACTCTGATTCTCTGAGGACACAAAATAATTCTGTCGGAATCGCCCGAGGAATCGAGTCCGCGCATTCGCTTAATCGTCCTGGTCATCTTGTGTGATGGCGGGCCGCTGGGGACACGGCATGCGCCGAAGAGCGGCGGCGGCAGTTAAGGCGGACTAGCTGGCCGGCGCAAATCCTGCGGTCGATATATTCTTGCGCGGCGGATCAATATCGAACACCGTGAATGAACCTGAGGCGTGAAAAGAAATCTATGCTGGTCAAATGTTCCACTGACAAAACCGTGAGTGAAACTGCGGTTGCCTTGCAGGCCGCCGTCCAGGCCAATCACTTTGGCGTCATGCAGGTTCACAACCTCAAAGAGACCATGGCGAAGAAGGGCGTGGAGTTCGTCCATGAATGTCTGATCTTCGAGGTCTGTCAGCCGCAACAGGCGAAGAAGGTTCTGGAACAAAACATGAGCGTCTCCACCGCACTGCCATGCCGGATCTCGATTTACGAGGAAGGTGGCAACACCATTCTGGCTGCTTTGAAGCCCACCACTCTGCTTGCGATGTTCAACGCGCCGCAAATTCAACAGGTAGCGCAGGAAGTGGAAGACACGATGGTTAAAATCATGAGGGAGGCGGCATCGGGCTGATTGGCTGGCTGGTGAACGCTGATCTGGCTTGAAATACCAGGGTCGCTTGAATCGGTATAAGGCCGCGCCGATATTTGAAACGGAAGGTGGAGATAAAGCGATTCATCTCGATCGTCGGCATGGGCGCGATAATCGCCTGCGCGTTTGCGCCTGCGCGCGCGGCCGACCGGGCTGAGGCCAAGCAAGACTACCAAACATTTTGCGCGAGCTGTCATGGCAGCAGCGGCAAGGGCGATGGTTTCGCCGGGGCGACACTTGCCACTCGCCCGGCCCGTTTTTCGGATTGTGCCATGATGGCCAAGATGTCCGACGATGCCATGTTCAACGTGATCAAGAAGGGCGGTGGGGCCACGGGTCGCAGCAGAGAAATGCCGGCGTGGGGCTCGGGCTTCGAGGACGGCGAGATTCACGACCTCGTCGCCTTCCTCGGGACCTTCTGCGGGAAGTAGAGGCGGCCGCGATGAGCGGTGGGATCTCCACTGGCGCGTGGTCGGTTCACCTCCCGCTAGACTCTGACTCTGCGCAGCCTGAGCGCGTTGGCGATTACGGAGACGGAGCTCATGGCCATCGCGGCGCTGGCGATAATCGGACTGAGCAGGATTCCGAACCAGGGGTAGAGCACTCCGGCCGCGATCGGTATGCCGAGGGTGTTGTAGATAAAGGCGAAGAACAGATTCTGACGGATGTCGCGCATCGTCGCGTGGCTCAGCAGCCGCGCCTTTGCGACGCCGCGCAGGTCGCCCTTGAGCAGCGTGATCCCGGCGCTCTGCATGGCCACGTCAGTGCCGGTGCCCATCGCGATTCCGACCTGCGCCTGCGCGAGCGCGGGCGCGTCGTTGATGCCGTCGCCCGCCATGGCCACGATCCGCCCCTGCGCCTGAAGCCGCTTGACCTCGCCGGCCTTGTCCTGCGGCAGCACTTCCGCGCGAACTTCGTCCAGTCCGAGCTTGCGGGCGACCGCTTCAGCCGTGGTCTTGCTGTCGCCGGTCAGCATCACGATCCGGATGTTGCTCGCCTTGAGGAGCCGCACGGCCTCGGCGCTCGACGCCTTAATCGGGTCGGCGACGCCGATCACGCCAGCCGCCTTGTGATCGATCGCAAACAGCATCGCGGTTTCGCCATCGGTGCGCATCTGTTCAGCCTTGGCGGCCAGCTCCGCCGGCGGAATTTTCAAATCTTCGAACAACCGCACGTTGCCGAGGGCGACCTCATGCCCATCTACGATGCCGGTTACACCCTTGCCCGAAATCGCCCTGAAGTCCCGCGTCTCGGCCAATTTGAGACTGCGCTGCTCGGCGCCCGATACGATCGCGGACGCGAGCGGATGCTCGCTGCCGCGCTCCAGCGTGGCCGCCATGCGCAGCAGGGTAGCCTCGTCCCACGGCGCGATCGTGGCCACCGAGGCAAGCCGTGGCTTGCCTTCGGTCAGCGTGCCGGTCTTGTCCGCGACGAGCGTATCGACCTGCTCCATGATTTCGAGCGCCTCGGCGTTCTTGATAAGGACGCCCTCGGTGGCGCCGCGGCCGGTTCCGACCATGATCGCCATGGGAGTGGCCAGCCCCAGCGCGCACGGGCACGCGATGATCAGGACGGAGACCGCATTGACGATCGCTTCCCCAAGGCCGGGTCCGACCAGCATCCAGACCACAAAGGTCAGCGCCGCACTCGCGACGACTGCGGGCACGAACCAGCCGGACACGACATCGGCCAGGCGCTGAATCGGGGCGCGGCTGCGCTGCGCCTCGCTCACCATGTGCACGATTTGGGCGAGCAGGGAATCGGCGCCCACCTTCTGCGCTTGCATCGTGAAGCCGCCGGCGCCGTTGACCGTGGCGCCGATCACCTTGTCGCCGGTCTTCTTCTCGACCGGGATCGACTCGCCCGTGATCATCGATTCGTCGACGCTGCTGCTGCCCTCGAGGACCGTGCCATCGACCGGCACCTTCTCGCCGGGTCTTACGCGGAGCCGGTCGCCCGGCTTTACCTGGTCGAGTGGAACGTCGCGGTCCGAGCCGTCGGGCAGGATGAGGCGGGCGATGCGAGGCGCGAGGTTGAGCAACGCACGAATCGCGCTGCTCGCCTGGCTGCGTGCGCGGAGTTCCAGCACCTGACCCAAGAGGACCAGCACGATGATTACCGCGGCGGCCTCGAAATAGGTCGGCACCCGTCCGCTGGCGCCGCGCGCCGAGGCCGGGAAGATGGCGGGCGCTGCCAGGGCGATCAGGCTGAAGCCATAGGCCACGCCCACGCCGATGGAGATCAGAGTGAACATGTTGAGGTGCAGGCTTCGAATCGAACGGTAGCCGCGCTCGAAGAACGGCCATCCGGCCCAGAGCACGACCGGGGTGGCGAGGATAAACTCCGCCACAGCAGCGGCGTTGGCGGAGAGCAACGGGGCCCACAGGCTCGCCGGCAGCATCACCAGCAGGACTAGCGGAACGGTCAGCACGGCACCGATCCAGAACCTGCGCCGCATGTCGCGCAGCTCGGCGTTCTCCTCATCCGCCGCGGGCGTGCGCGACTCGAGCGCCATCCCGCAGATCGGACAACTGCCGGGAGCGTTGCGCACGATCTCCGGATGCATCGGGCAGGTGTATTCGGCGCTTCCAAGCGGCGTTTGGGGTTCTATTGCCGGAGCCTCTGGCGCGGGAGTCTCTGGCGCTGAAGGCTTTGATTTATTTGCGTATCTCGCGGGGTCCTGTTGAAACTTGTCGAGACACTTCTGGCAGCAAAAGTAATAACGCTGACCATCGTGTTGAGTCGATCGTGCAGCCGGCCGTACCTGGACCTGCATGCCGCACACCGGGTCCGTAGCGCGCTCCGTGGTGGGCTGAACCTGACCGACGCTGGAATCTGTCATCTCGAACCTCCTTTTAACCGAACCCGGAAGGCTGCTCAGCGAGCAAACTTGGCGAACAGATCTGAGAGTTCGGCATATATCTCTTCCGCGCGCTTGGAACTTCCGCTGCGTATGGCCTCGGTTGCGCAGTGGCGGAGATGGTTGTGCAGCAGTTGGCGAGCCACTGCCCGCAGCGCCTCGTTGATCGCCGCTATCTGCACCATAATGTCGGCGCAGTAACGATCCCGCTCGACCATTCGCTGCAGGCCGCGGACCTGCCCTTCGATGCGCTTGAGACGCTTCAGATTGGCCGATTTCACGGCCGCGTCAACGGCGACGGCGTGACGCGGCACTTGCGGCTTTGCCCGGCTCCGATTAGGTGGCTGGCCGCGATGATGCGTGATGTCGTGCATGTCCCGCTATATGGAATATAATACCCACTGGGGGTATGAGTCCACCCCGGTGAAGAGGAAACCGCTCGGAGGAAACCCGGCGGTCCGTTCCTCCGCCGCGTAAAGTGCCTGCTCCAGGTGACGGTTCTTGCGCAGCTTGACCATCGCAATAGAAAATGTATAGTGACTACATGTTAAAGCCAGTGCGATAGGTCGAAACCCTAAGCGTCGAACTGGTCTGAGAGCCGCCGTGGCCGCGCCAGATGATTTCCGAAAAGGGCGAGCGTCGGCTCGGTTGGTTGTTTAAGCGAAAGCGTTCATTGGAGGGTGCGATGGAACTCGTAGCTGAATGGCTTTCGGATTTGCGCGGAAATTACGCCGACGAGCCTCTGGTAAGTGACGTGCGTGTCGGAGCGTTCTACACAGCGGTCGAAATCTCAACCGGCGACGTCGGCGTCGCCTTCACGCCGCGCGACCTGAGCGACACGGTATGCTGTCCGAAGACCGCCGCGGGAGCGCCGCCGGCCGGTCGTCTGATCGGCCTCAAGGCGTGGGAAACGGCCGGGTATGCGTTTTCCCCCAGCGCGCTCAGACGAGCGGTCGGCATCGCGACGCTGAACGCGCTCTCCACCGCAGCCATCAATCGGTACGCATTGCCCGAGGGCATGATGCGGGAAAAGCTCGATGCGTTGGATGCGGCCGGCATTGCCGACGACGACGAGGTCGTGATGGTGGGGGCGTTCATCCCGTTCATAAAGCAGCTCAAGGGCCAAGTGGCGGGCCTCAAGGTGATCGACAAGCATCGCGACGCGCTCAAGCCCGAAGAGCAGGCGCTGTGGGCGCCACCCGAAAGCGCTGCGGAAGTTTTGAAGGATGCGAGCGTGGTGATTTTTTCCGGCTCAACGCTGGTCGAGGGTGGAATCGAGGAACTACTGAGCTGGTCAGAAGCCGCGCGCGCGCGCGTCATGGCTGGCCCCACCACTCCTCTGTGGCCGCGGCCATTTTTCCAGCACGGGATCGCCATCCTCGGCGGCATACGGGTTTTGAACGGCAGAGACCTGCTCATGATCGTGGGCCAGGGCGGTTCGGGCTACTTCTTCGAAAAGGCGGCCGAGAAGGTGTGCGTGATTGATCCGTCTATCGATGTTGTGGCCACCGCTGAGAGCGCGACCGCTGTTCAGCCGCATGCAGGTTCGTTGCGGGCGCCGGTGGTATCCAGGAGATGAGATGGCCGCTGAGGTCATACCGTCCGGGCCCGCTCCCGACAACTACGCTGTCGGTATTGAAGCCTTCGAGGAACGCATCGTTCTGCTGACGACCGTGATTGGTTGAGCCATGGCTTGCGCGATCCCGCATAGCTGCATCGATTGCCTGGATAACGTGGAGCGCGGGCGAGACCCTGGTGGCCGCGCGCATAGCGCGCGAGGACAAGCATGAATCCGGCTAACGGACCTGCTCCGACGATTCATCGCACTGCCGGCACCGGCCAACCGGCAGCGCGCGCCACGCTGAAGTACGAAGGTCTGCCACTGCTCGCGCTGTCAATTCTCGCGCTACTCGCGGCGCTGTGGGCCGGGCTTCTGCGTTTGGGGTGGGGTCTGCCGGCCATTGAGCCGGGGCTTTACGTCGCGCACGGTCCGCTTATGGTATGCGGCTTTCTCGGTACGCTGATAAGCCTCGAACGCGCGGTCGCGCTTGGTGAAGGCTGGAGCTACAGCGCACCCATATTGAGCGGCGCCGGCGCGCTCGCGCTGATCGTCGGCATCCCGGATCCGGCCGGGCCGTTTCTCATCACCTTGGGCAGCCTCGGGCTGATCGCAAGTTTCATCGCGATACTGCGTCGGCAGACGGCTTTGTTCACGATCACGATGGCGCTCGGTGCGGTTGCGTGGTTCGTCGGTAACTGCCTGTGGCTCTACCGCATACCCGTCATCGAGATGTTCTTCTGGTGGACCGGGTTTTTGGTGCTGACGATTGTCGGCGAACGGCTGGAGCTAAGCCGTCTGACTGGACTGGCCGAGCGGAATCGGCTGCCCTTGCTGTTGGGCACAGGCGTGTTCCTGGCAGGTCTCGTAACTGGTCTGCATCTCCCGGCGCTCGGACTTCGGCTCGCCGGCCTGGGAATGCTCGCGATGGCGCTTTGGCTGGTGCGCTACGACCTCGCTCGCCGAACCGTAAAGCAAGCGGGTCTCACGCGCTTCATCGCGGCCAACCTGCTCGCCGGATATTTCTGGCTCGGGGCCGGTGGACTCGCATGGCTCTGGTTCGGCGATGACTTGACGACCTTTCATTACGACGTGATGCTTCACACGGTTTTTCTCGGCTTCGTTTTCTCGATGATCTTCGCGCATGCGCCCATCATTTTTCCGGCCGTGCTGCGGAGACCACTACCTTACCGGCGCACTTTCTACGTTCATTCGGCACTGCTGCATCTATCGCTGCTGTTGCGCATCGGCGGTGATCTTTGGGCTTGGGATACCGCCTACCGGTGGGGCGGGCTGCTGAACGTGATCGCATTGCTGGTGTTTGTCGGGAACACCGGCCACGCGGTGGTCTGCGGAATGATGAGAACCCGCGAAAGCGCGCCGCCACAGGGAGCTTTACCCAAGGCCAGCCGGTGAATTCGTGATGCAGCGGAAGAAAACGCCTCTCACATACGACCAAATAGAAATCCCAGAGCGCGACTGGCTCATTTGCGGCCTGCTGTGGATGGGAGTCGGAACCCTCGCGCTTGGGCCCTTTGGTTTCGCGGCGCGAGTGGGGCGCGGCCTCTTCGCCTGCCTGCTTATCGTGCACACGCTCGAGGCGCTGTATACCGGGATTCGCGCCTGGCGTCTGGGGCGCGGCGCGCGATCCTGGTTTCTCAGAACGGTTGTGCTGGGCTCGTTCGCGCTCGTGGCGCTCGAAAGTCATAGCGGAAGGGCGCCCCGCCTGAGGTCCGTGAGATGAACTACAGATGGTTCATCATCCCTGTTGAATGATTGGAAGAAGGATCGGTCGGAGTGATCAGAGATATCTGTAGCCGAGGAGGAGTACGACTCTTGAGAGGAAAACAATTTCGTTTGTTTGTGGTGAGCATGCTTGCCGCTGCCAGCTTTGTACTGGCGACCGAACCGCCGGGCGCAGCCCACGCGGCTGGCAAGACCGTCGTAGTCACGATGACCGACAAACCGCCTGCTTACGTCGCCGAAAACCTCACGGTAAAGGTGGGCACGACCGTGCTCTGGAAAAACACCGGAAAGACACTCCATGACGTAACCACGGACCCAAGTATGGCGCAGAACAAAAGTGACATCGCTGTGCCGCCGGGCACCAAGCCCTTCGATTCAGGCTTCATACCGCCGGGCGCCAGTTGGAGCTATACCTTCACCGTTCCCGGTAGTTACGTCTATTGCTGTCTTCCGCACGAGAAAGATCACATGGTTGGCCGGATAACAGTGACGGAATAGCCGCTTCCAGGAGGGCCTCCATGGCAGGCATCGTGATTTTTGGAAGTAGCGCGCTTCTCGGACCCAATCACAATTTTACCGCGCAAGCCAAAACCAGCACCCGGATGCCCCGCTTAGCGGTGAGCAGGCAACCAAGGTCGCAACTCGGACAGTAAGCGAGGCGTTAAGCTTTTTATGTACACACAAGACCCGGCCTTTTGGCGGGCGGGCGCAATCAGCTCGACCGCCGTCATGTTTGTCGTGCTGATAGTCCTGACCGTCAACAGCGTCGGTGCGATCGGGCCCGGTGGCGCTCAC
>JAKAVN010000041.1 GCA_021827495.1 Deltaproteobacteria bacterium
CCGGCCGCGCAACAGATTCAGCCGCTCGACCGCCATTCCGGCCTCGGTGGCGAGGCGCTCGAGCGCCGCGCGCGTGTTGGCGCGGTAGTAAGCGGGAAATACGTCGTCATCGCCGCGGCCTTCCAGGTAGCTAATCAGCCGGAGCACGAGCCGCCGCGGCAGGAGGCGTCTGGCGAGGCGGGCGATGCGCACGAAGTAGCCGGCCGCGTTCGGAGTATGAATCACCAGGCGGCCTTCGAGCTCGAGCACGCGGGCGAGCTCGCGAAAGATCGGCGCCGGGTCGGCGAAGTGTTCGGCCACGTTGTTGAGACTCACCAGTTGAAAGCTGCGATCGCGAAACGGCAGGGCCGCCAGGTCGCAGCAGACCCGGTTGGCCAGCGTGCGATGCGTGCGCAGGGCGAACAGCTCCAGGTCGCAGCCGGCGGCGAAGCGCGCGGCGGCTGCCGCTGCGCGCTCCTCGGCGGCGGAGCGCAACTCGAGAATCTGATGGCCGCAGCCGGCGTCGAGCCAGCTCGCCCGGCCGTTGGCCAACTCCCGCAACCGCCGCCCATAGATGAGCTGGGTATACTCGCGCGCCGGGTCGAGCCAATCCTTGAGGACATAGTAAGATCCGCGGCCGAAACGGCCGTCGAGCCACTTCCACGCGCGGGCCGGCAGAGCCTCGGCGTCCAGCATGATCAGCAAAGCTCCGTCAACGCGCCGCACAGCGCGTGGCGCAGGGCGGGCAGGCTGTAAGTTTCCGCCACGCGGCCGCACGCGGCGCGGCCCAGCGCGTGGCGCCGGCCCGAATCCAACAGCAGATCCGCCACCGCGCGGGCGAAGCGCCGCGGCTCATCCGCCAGGAGAATTTCCTTACCGTCAGTTAACTCGAGGCCCTCGGCGCCCAGCGTGGTCGAAACGATCGGCCTGGCCATCGCGGCCGCCTCGAGAATCTTGATCCGCGTGCCGCTGCCAATCCGCAGCGGGGCGACGAAGGCGGCGGCCCGCGCCAGCAGCGGACGCGTGTCTTCCACCGCGCCGGCAAAGCGAAGGCCAGGAACCCCCGCGAGTTGGCGCTCGAGCTGGCTTGAGGAATTGCTGCCCGCCACCACCAGCGTCGCCGCGGGCGCCAACGCCCGCAAGTGCGGCAGAATCCTGCGGCGCAGAAAGTCGAGCGCGTCGCGGTTGGGCAGCCAGTCCATCGCGCCGATGAAGAGGACCGTGGCGCCGTCGTCGTCCTCGGCGGGCAGATAGCTTTCCGCATCGACGCAATTGGGAACCACCGCGACGCGCGCGCCGGGGCACCTCCGTCGCAGCAGGTCGCGCTCGCGGTTCGAGCAGGCGATCACGCCGGCTGCGGCCGAGCAGGCGCGCAGCTCCCAGCGCCGGGTCTTGCGATACTCGATCCAGCCATACGCCAGCTTCAGCGGATTCGATTCGTACTTGAGATAGCGCGCGAGCGCCTCGTGGCTGATCGCCTGTTCGCTGAGGATAACCGGGACGCGGGCCTGGCGCGGAAGATTGCGCACCAGATAGATGCCGTCGCAGATAATGGCGTCGACGTCGCCGCGCGCCAGCCTCGCGCTCACGACGCCCGCGAGCGCGCGCGACGCGAAACGCCAGACGCCATACGGGAACGGCGACTTCAGCGCGCACAGGCGCGGCCAGTACTGGCCGTCGCAACCGCGACCGTCCCTTCCCCGCCGCACCAGCGTCACGTCGTGGCAGACCGCTTTGAGGCGTGGCGTGGCGGACGCGGCCTCGCCCGGGTCGGCGAACGAGACCAGGGATACCCGATGGCCCTCGTCGGCCAGTGCGCGGAGCAACACGAGGTTGCGCATTCGATGGCCGTTGGTTGGCGGAAATGGCGGCGTAAGCGAGACAAACAGTATGCGCATCGGCGCGATCGCGCCGGCGCGGATTTGCCGATTAACGCCCGCCTCCGTGCTCATAGCGGCGCGCTACGGAGATGGCTGTGCCAGGCGTTGACGGCGCGGCCGGCAAGTTGCCGCCGATCCGGAATCCCGTGGCGGGCGCTAAAGCCAAACAGCGGCCCCAGCCGGCGGACAATTTCCTTCCCGCAGGCGCTGCGCGAGCCGATGTCGTTCCAGAAGAAGTCGAGCAGGCATCCGGCGGCGTAGATCGCGTTGCCCGGCGAACCGGCGCGCCACGCCCGGCTGACCGCGCGCAGACCCATCCTGCGCGACACGTCGGGCCGCAGGAACCATCGGAGCCAGTCGCGCGCACATTGGGAAAGCGTCGCGATGCGGCGCAGGCGTGCGGGGATGGCCCGCCAGTCGCCGGCGCCGCGTTCGATCGGCGCAGCGAGCAGCTGGCCGCTCTCCCAATGCCAGATGCGCTCGGCGAGGCCGGCGGCCTGCTCGAAGCCCGCTTCGCGAGGCCACTCAATCGCGTCGCACTCACCGCGCCTGACCTGCATCGCGGCGTCGAGCCGCTGCAGAACATCGCCGGCGATCTCGCCTGACAGCGTGCCATGCGGCGCCGCGAGTGTGGCATGGATCGCGCGCTGCCGCTCCCGATAGCTGGCGCGGTAGCAATCGAGAAACACCGACAACGAGGTCGCCAGCTCAGTCCAGAACTTGCTCAGCGCATAGCCGCTTTCCCGCGGCGCGGCGCTGCCTTCTTCGCGGCGCGTCCGCGCCGCCACCTGTTCCATGATGCGGTTGTTGAGCAGACGAAACGCATCCGCGCGAAGCCTGCAAGCGTCCGCGGCCTCCGGCGCAGGCCGCGGGACCGCGCCGGGCGAACCCCACACCAGCTTTCCGTGCTCCGCCAGCTCGCGGGTGAAGATCGCGGGGCGCATCCGCGCCAGGCGCGAAGCCAGAATCGGGATCAGTTGAATCTCGAGGCCCACGGCATGAACCTTCGCTGCGGACTTCAGTGCCGCCGCGGTTTTGTCCAGCGTCTGGCCGAGCGATCCGCCCCATTGCCCCGCAGTATCCGCAAACGCAACCAGGCACTCGATATCGCTGAGCCAGCGCGTCCGGCGATCCTC
The DNA here is from genome assembly GCA_021827495.1 of Deltaproteobacteria bacterium. Lineage (GTDB taxonomy): Bacteria > Desulfobacterota > Binatia > Binatales > Binataceae > JAKAVN01. The sequence continues at coordinate 2,996 of JAKAVN010000041.1, forward strand.
TCCGGCGGCCAGGGCGCCTTCGCCGCGCGCCAGGCTCCCGGCCAAAATCACCCCCAGTGGCCGAAAACCACGGAGCTCGTGCGAGACCACTTCCACCAGCACGCGCAACTGCCGCACGGCGTGCGGCTCGAAGAACGGATCCGCGCACAGCGGAAACGTTCCGGGCGGCCGGCTCTCGAACATCGCGGCGCCAGACAATTCACATCTCCGCGGAGCAGCAGCTCCGCATCAGGCCGAACAGGCCGGTTATGTGCGTGACACCGGCGCAATCATCGGAACTCAGCAGCGCCGCCTTCGAGTGCGGGGCGTCGGGATGGAAGCCGTGCATGCCGCTGGGAGCGGCCAGCCCCATGTGGCTGGGCGCGATTACGTGTCCTTCGGGCAGCAGATAAATCTCCTCGCCATAGCGCCGGTCCGGGAACCAGGCGCGTAGCGACCGCAGCTCCGCCTCGCCCAGCCAGCGTCCCGCGCCGCCATCGCGCAGCGCGTTCCTGATGAGGTCGCGCACGCCGGCGCTGGAGAACCAGAACCGCGCCATCGTTGAATCGAGCAGGCACAAGTAGTCGCGCGGCGCGGTGGCCGGCAGACGGTCGAGTATCGGCTGGAGGTCGACGATGCGGCGCGTCGGCGCCATCCCGTGATCAGAAAAGACCCGCAGGCGGACGCACGAATAGCGCCGCCGCGCCACCTGGTACAGGCGCGTCAAACGGGCGCTGTACTCGGCCAGCCGGGCGGCGGCCAGCGCTGCGTGGCCAGCGTGGGCATGCAGGAACGCGTCGATCTGGGAGAGGTAGAGAAAGTGAAAGCCCGCCGCACCGCGATCAAGCTCCGCTTGCGCGCGAGCGATGAGCGAAAAGTCGTCGCCCTGGTGATACGAGTAGGAGCGCCAGGCGCTTGCGTTCGCCTGCAACAGATCGAAGATCGAGATCGAGCCGGGAATTCCGCCGGGCCGGTATATGTCGCGCTTCTCCGTGACGTCGAGCAGCGGCAGGTAGCGCAGGGGCACTCTATATATACTGAAATAACCAGTGAAACGGCCGAGCGCCGCGGCCGCCGATTTGACCACGCGGCGGACGTAGCGGTTCTCCACCAGCACGGGCGGCATCGCACAAATCCACTTCAATCGGGCAAACGGCGAACGGCCGGCGGCGGCGCGCTGAAACATCGCCATCCCGCCATGCTCCTCGGGATAGCGGCCGGTCAAAATCGACGGAATCGCGCCGGCGCTGAAGCCGAAGACGGTATCGAGGCAGCGCCGATGGGGAGCGGCCTCGGCAAGAAATGGCGCCGATTTGACCCATTCCCATCCGAGGCCATCGATCAGAACAAAGATGTTGGCGGTTCGCTCGATCACTGTTCACCACGCGCTACGCCGCATTTTGATCCGCCGCGGGCGCATCCGTTAACGGGGCAGCTCAAAGACCGCTCGGTTCCCACGTCACCGGCACCCGCCCGCGCAGCCACAGCCACAGTCCAACCATGGCGGCGATGTTGAGGCTCAGGAAGCGGTAAAAGAACGTCGCGCGCTCGCTCCAACCGAGCCGGCTCGCGATCGGGCCCAGCGCCGCCAATGCGATGGTCAGAATTTCCACGGCCAGTGCCGCACGATAGATGCCGCCGACAGCCGCGAGTTCAAGGGTGGTCGCGATCAGCAGCAGCAGCCACACCGCGGTCAGCCAGCGGAACAGCTTGTGCGAGGTCAGAACCATCACCGAGCGCCACAGATGAGCGCGCAGCAGATCCGGCAGGACCGTGAAGTAGACCAGGGCCGCCAGCGCCACCATCCGCACCTGGCGCTTGAACTGAGCCGCGGCCGCGAATTCCTCAAAGCAGAGCGCGCGCGGCGCCAGCGCAACGGCGGCTCCCTTGAGGGTGACGAAGATGGGATCGAAAAAGTCGTTGACCAGGCGCGGGTCGCGCGGGCGCCAGAGTTCCCTGCGCAAGGCGTAAATCGCGCCGTGCGCGGTCGCGATCAGCCCGCCGCGCACCTCGAGCAGCTTGAGCATCTGCTCGTAGCGATGGTACAGGTTTGCGATCTCCGCCTGGCGATAGCGGATCCGCCCATTAACCAGTCCGACCCGCTGGTCGGCAAAGGGCCGGACGAGCTCGGTCAGCGTTTGCGGCGCGAACATCGAGGTCGCGTCGGTGAAAACGAGGATCTCACCGCGGGCCTGAGGCACGGCGACATTCAATGCCGCCCCCTTGCCCTGGCGCGGCTGAACCAGCAGGCGCACCCGTTCGCCGGCCAATGCGTCCACGATCGACGCGGTGGCGTCGGTGCTGCCGTCGGACACGATCAGCAGTTCGCTCTCGCCCGGGTAACTGCTGTCGAGAAAATTGCGTATTTTGCGCGCGATGATATTGGCCTCGTCATGGGCCGCGACGATCACCGAGATCCGCGGCCATTGCGCGGGAGCCTCAAGCGGGGCGCGCGGGTTGTACCGCCGACTCCGCGCGCACGGCAGAAGCGCCAACAGCGGCGGATAAAGCAAGTAGGTATACATCAGCAGCCCGGCCGCCGCGTAGAAAGTCAGTTCCGCGAGCATCGTGCCATTCACCGCCGTCCACCTCCTCGCGACAGGTTCCTCAGGGCCGCTGCTGCGCCGCCCGTCAGGAGTTCTTCATACAATGAGACCGTCCCCTCGACCTGTAAGCGCAAATCGAAATGGCGCTCGGCGCGGCGCCGGCCGTTCATCCCAAGCTGGCGCGCCAAAATGGGAAACCGCGCGAGCCGTTCGATCGCCTGCGCGAGCGCGTGAGCGTCGCCGGCGCGGACCAACAGGCCACTGCCGCCGTCGGCCACAACTTCGCGCACGCCGTCGATATCGGTCGCGACCACGGGGCGGGCCGCCGCCATCGCTTCGATTGCCGCCAGCGGCAGGCCTTCGTACAGCGAGGGCAACACGGCGATGTCGGCGGCGGCGAACAGGACTTCGGGATCGCTCCGATAGCCGAGAAAGCCGACCATCGCGGTGAGCCCGGCGGCGGCGCAACGCGCGCGCAGCTCGCGCTCCAAGCCGCCGCTTCCGGCGAACAGGATTTTGAGCGCCGGCAGCGAGCGCGCCAGAACTGCCGCGGCTTCGATCATCAGCGCATGGCCCTTTTGCGGCTCCAGACGGCCAAGCACGACCGCGGCGGGCTCGGCCCCCAGCCCGAGCGCGGCACGCGCTTCGCGCCGTTCGGCGGCCGAGGGCGGATGGAAGCGCGCGAGATCGCGGCCGTTGAAGATCGTTTGAATTTTACCCGCCGGGATGCGCTTGCGGCTGGTCAAATGACGGGCGGCGGAATCCGAGACCGCCACATAGCGATCGACGAAGCGCGCCATCTGCCGGTCGATCCAGAAGCTTCGCTTCAGACGCTTGCCCATCCGCCACACTTCCGGGAGGTGGAAGGTCTCGACCACCGCGCGGACTCCCGCCAGCCGCGCGAGCGGCGACGCGAACATGCTGCCGACGAAGAGATGCGAATGAACGATGGCGATCGGTTCGTGGCGGAGCGTCCTGAGCAACACCGCGGCGTCGCGGAAATCCCAGGGCGACGATCGCCGGATAGCCACGGTCCGGACGCCGGCCGTCGCCAGTTCCTGCCCCATCAGGCGCAGCAAGTCCGGCGGCGCCGCCAGGTAGGGCTCAAAGCCGCGGCCGGGGAGATGTGCCAGGAGTGACAACACATGCTCTTCGATTCCGCCGCGAGCGGTGGTGCAAAGATAATGAAGGACCCCGGTCCTCGCGCCGCCTCGGATCGGGGACGACGCGAGATCGGCTGGCGCGGGGGTCGGGGCGGACAAACCATTTACCTCAGTGCGACGCGCACGCTGTACTACGGTCCCACCTAGTTACTATCGGCCGCGCGAATTGAACAATAATCGGAGGCTACTTTGGCCGCGCCGGCCGGCGGATTCAGTTACGAATATCCGGCGCTCGGTCGGGGGCGGTACGATTTAAGGGCGGAAGCTGCCGGAGCGAGGTGCATTTGAGCGCCGCGCGGTTGCCGGCACGCGCCGGCCGGCATGCGGGGGCGTCGGCCGGCGCGCGGCACCAAGACCCGGCGCCCCATCCCTGGCAGCCATCTAATCCGAAATTGTCTCTTTCCGGGGATCGGGTCCGGCTAGGGCGAGCGGCGCTTCGTTTGCTCGAACTCCTTGGCTGCCAACGTGAGGCGTTGATAGAAAGCCTCGCCGAAGCCGGCTTCGATGGCCATTCGGCATTCGCTGAACATAGGCTCGCCCTGCTGGGCCCTCAGGCAGGGAAGCTGCCAATCTTTCTCCCGTCCGAACAGCGACGACGTCTCGCGCGAGGTCGCGGTCAGCAAAATTTCGCCATCCTCGAAGCGATAGATGACGACGGGAAAAAGTACGCAGGCGAGAGGCTTGATCGAGGCGACCGGAATGCCCTTTTCCAGCGCCAACGAATGAAGTCCGCAGCGCAGTTGGCCGGCCGCGTCGCGGTATGAAAACGCGCAGCGGCCTTTTTCCTTGGCCAGCGAGAGCGCGTGCGCTTCCTCGAAGAACCCGGCGATGCCGCGTGCGGGAGTGACGCGCTCGCCGTCGTGGCGGCTCAGCAACTCGATCACCCCACTGGCATGCTCGACGATTCTTGCCTGCTCAGCAGGCGTGATCTCGACGTCGTAATCGGTACAGCAGGATTCGGTGCCGGGGCTCCGATCGAGGCCGGCGCAGATCTTCGTGTCGCACCGAAAACGGGTTTCAAAAAGCGCGCCCGCGTCGACTCTGATCCCGCCGACAGCGGCCAGCAGTCCGCGCTCCTCGAGCGCGCGCATGTACCTGCGCCAGGGGGCCTCGTTGTAATCGCGCAGCCATCCCGCGGCCAAGGGAGTCAGATCAGCGGGTTTGTGTACCCCCATTCGCTGCTTGCGCCGGCCTCCAGCCTGCTCTCGGCAAAGGATCGCGGGCCGTGTGCTTATCAGCGGATCTTATCGCTGAAGCGAGGCAGCACCTTGGTGGTCAAAAGCTCCAGGGTGCGCATCGCCGCCTTCTGCGGGACCAGCTCATTGTAAAGATAGACCCAGAAGTATTCGGCGGGCAGATCCTTGAACAGCCGCTCCAGCTTGCGCGACACCGTGTCCGGGCTGCCGCAGATGGTAAGTCCCCGCTCGCACATCGCTTCGAACGTGTTGGGCACGTCCTTGTAGTTTTCGCCGGGCCGGGCGAGCGCGGCGTTGAAGCCGAACGGTTCGAAGAACTTGGTCCAGATGAAGCAGCCGGACTCGCGCGCGATCGCAAGCGCCTCCTCGTCGGTGTCGGCGACCACCATTTCGCGGGTTATGCCAATTCCCTGGCCGAAGCCGAGCTTCTTGCCGAATTGCGCGGCGCCGTCCTGGCAGGCCTTGAACTGCCCGGTACATATTTCCTTGTCGCACACGATGGTAATGGGCACGACATTATGTTGAGCCGCCCAGCGCACCGACGACTCCGAGAAACTGAAGGGCTGGAACAGCGGCGGATGCGGCTTCTGATAAGTCTCCGGCACGGTCCCGATCTCCTGCAGGAGGCCCTTGTCATCGACGCCCCGGCCGTACTTGCGGGTGACTTCGTGCGCTCCCCAAAAGACGCCTGGCGGCGGTATCTGCCAGTGCTTGCCATGATGGCTGAAGGTCGGATTGGTCCAGGCCTTCATGATGATCTCGAAGTGCTCTTCGTAGAGTTCCTTCTTGAGCTTCTCGTAGCCCTCGGGATCGGTCTGATTATCCGCAAGTCCCTTGTAGTGCTGGCCCAGCGTGTTGACCCAGCGCGGCTGGTAGCCGCGCGCGAATCCGGCGAAGGCCCGGCCCTTGGTCGCCTGGTCGAGGATCGCGATATCCTCGGCTATGCGAATCGGGTTATGGCAGGGCAATACCAGCCCGAGTTGTCCGACCCGCAGCCGGCTGGTCTGCATCCCGATAAACATGTCGAGCATGATCGGGTTGGTCGAGACCTCTTCACCCTCGATATGGAAATGATGTTCGGTGAACGCGACACCGTAGTAGCCGTGTTGGTCAAGATAACGCGCCTGCTCCGCCAGGTCGCTCAGCATGCGCTGGTAAAGATCGGTGCGCCTGCCCGCCATTCCAGCGCTTATCTCAGCCTTGTTGCCGATGCTCGGCAGGTAAAATACACCAACGTCCATTCGTCACCTCGTAAGGGAGGAACCCCCATTTTCGTTCATTCGACTGTAGCCGAAATCACGCGGCGCGGAAATCAGATGCGCGTCATTGTTTCCAAGCGGTCAGCAGCGGGTGATCGGGTTTGCGGCTCGGTCAAGCAGCCCCCGGTGTGGCGAGAGCGGTACGCGCGCTGGGACCATGGCGTCCTCCGTTTAACGGCATCAGATCTATCCACTGCCCTATCCATCTGCTCAGCAGCTCTCGCGCGAGCGAAAAAAAAAGCAGGCGGCTAGTTGCCCGGCGCCGGGGCCGCAAGTTGCGCGTTGGTCTGGACTATACGTGCGACCCCGGTACGCGTGATCAAGCCCACCAGCTTGCCCTCATCGACGACGACGAGACGGCCGCTGTTCGCTTCGTTCATCTTGCGGATGGCGTCGAGGGCGCCGGCTTGCGGCCGGACCTCGAGTTCCGGCCCGAGCGCCAGCATTATGTCCCGCACCGTTTGGTGCGCCCGCTCCTGCGGCTTGCAGTGCCGAACCTGCGACAGCGACAGCACCCCAAGTACGCGCCCCTCCGAAACCACGGGAAAGCCGCCGTAACCGAACCGCAGAAAATATTGTTCGATGGCTTCGCCGACCGGCAGCTCGGGGGCTAGCGTTACCGGCTCGCGAGTCATGATGTCGCGCACGCGGATGTGCCCCAAGGCCTGCTCGACAATCATGCCCTGGTAGTCGCTCGCCGCCGCGCCACGCAAAAATAGACCGATGAAAATCAGCCAGAGACCGCCGACCAGCGCACCCCCGAAAATCTCCAGCGCGCCCAGACCTATAAGCCCCCAGCCGATGCCGCCGCCCCACTGCGCCGCGCGCGCCGTCGCCCTCGGCAGGTCGCCCCAGCGCTTCCATAGCAGCGCCCGCAGCAGCCGGCCGCCATCGAGCGGGAACCCGGGCAGGAGATTGAAAAGAGCCAAGGCGACGTTGATGAAGGCGAGATAGCGAAATACCGCTGTCCACAGTGCTCCCGCCGGGCCGAGGGCGCTCGCGATCAGCCAGAAGATCAGCGCGATAAGCAGGCTGCTAAGCGGTCCCACGCCTGCGATTTTAAACTCATTGGCGGCGCTCTTCGGCTCGCTCGAGAGGCGCGCCATGCCGCCAAAGATGAAGAGCGTGATGCGATCGATGTTGTCGCCCAGCCGGTTCGCCATTGCCGCATGCGCAAGCTCATGGAGCAGAACCGAGGCGAAGAACAGCAGCGTCGCCACCAAGCCGACGATCCAGTAGTTGACCGTCTGATGGCCGGGGTACTCCTGCGGAAAATATCCGGCGGATAAACTCCACAGCACGAGCAGAAAAATTACCAGCCAGGAGTAGTCGACTGCGACCTGCACCCCGGCGACCTTGAGCAGCTCAATGGATTTCGTTTCGCCTGATGCCATAACAGCCTGCGCCAACTTGCCGCTTCACGCTCCTATTGAGAGTGCAACGCATCGTATGCCCGGTTCAAGGCTCCACCAGAAGATTGTCTTACCTTGAGCTGGTTGCGCGCCTCGCCGCGCCGCCGGCGGGCTCAAGTTTGTGCGCGGCTCGATATCATGGGCCGGCTCCCACGCGCTTGGAACGGCAGGGCCTGCATGGGCATAATCGGAGCGGCGGAACCGGGGAAGGCAGCTCAGCGCGCCAAGCGACCGTGCAGCGAATACTCATCGTCGACGACGAACCCGACATGGCTGAGAATTGCCGGCGCATCCTGGCGGCGGCCGCCTATCAATGTTTCACCACCAGCGATGCACAGGAAGCCTTGCGCCTGCTGGGCTCGGAGCATCCTGATCTGCTGCTCACCGACCTTTGGATGCCCGAGATGGACGGGATGGAGATGCTGCGGCGCGCGCGCGCGATCGACCCGCGGATGCCGGTCGTGTTGCTGACCGCGCACGCGTCGCTGGAGTCGGCGGTCGCGGCGGTGAAGGCGGGCGCGTTCGACTATCTGGCCAAGCCGTTTTCCATCGACCAGCTCAAGCTTGCGGTCGAACGCGCACTTAGCCGGCGGCGGCTGGAGCTGGAAAACCTCAACTTGCGCGAGCAGCTCCGCGGAAGCTTCGGCTTTGAGAACATCATCGGCCGCAGCAGTGCGCTGCAGCAGGTGCTCGAGCTGGTGCGCAAGGCGGCCCGCTCGGAGGCCAACATGCTGGTGCTCGGCGAATCGGGAACCGGCAAGGAGCTGGTCGCGCGCGCGATCCATGCCAACAGCCCGCGCGCGGCCGAACCGTTTGTGCCGGTGGATTGCGCTTCGCTGCCCGAAAATCTGCTCGAGTCTGAGCTCTTCGGCCATGACAAGGGCGCCTTCACCGGCGCGGCGGGGGCGAAGCAGGGACTGATCGAGACCGCCCATCACGGCACGCTCTTCCTCGACGAGATTGGTGAGCTGCCGCTGGCGCTGCAGGTCAAGTTGCTGCGTGCGCTCCAGGAGCGGCAGATTCGGAGAGTGGGCGGCACGCGGCAGATCGATGTCGATATTCGCGTCGTCTGCGCGACCAATCGTGATCTGCGAGCGCTGGTCACGGCCGGCCAGTTCCGCGAGGATCTCTACTACCGCATCAACGTCATCGACGCCGTGCTTCCGCCACTGCGCGAGCGCCCGGGCGACATCGAGTTGCTGGCGATGAGCTTTCTCAGAAAATATGCGCGCCGCGGCGAAGCGGCGCTTAAGGGATTCGCGCCCGCGGCGATGGTGGCGCTGGAAATCTATCCGTGGCCCGGCAACGTGCGCGAGCTGCAAAACGTGATCGAGCGCGCCTGCGCGCTTGCCGAAGGCGAGATGATCACGCTCGCCGATCTGCCCGCGCAGCTCAGGACCGTCGCGCCGCCGGCGGAGCATCCGCCCCCCGGCGAGGTCACCAGCAGGCTTACCCTGAAGGAAGCCAAGGAGCGCTGGGTAGGCGAGCTCGAAGCCACCTACGTGGCGGAATTGCTGCGGCGCGAGGGTGGCAACGTGTCGCAGGCGGCGCGCAAGGCCGGCGTCGACCGCAAGACGCTTCATCGCCTGCTCAACAAACACAACCTCCGCTAGCCTGGGCGACTTGCGCACAGAACGGGACGACATAGCCCTAATCATGCCGCGCCGGTGCGAGCGCGGACGGCCGAATTTCAGGCCTTGCCGTCTCCGCCGAGCAGCGATTTCACGGTCGAAACCAACTCGGCGTTGGGAAAGGGCTTGCGAATATAAGCCGCTGCTCCAGCCGCATACGCGTCCCGGGCTACATCTGGCGTGTGGTATGCGGTCATAAGGATCACCGGAATTTCGGGAGCCGTTTGGTGAACATAGCGGGCTATTTCGAGGCCGTCGCTGCTGGGCAGGGTGATGTCCGAAAGAACCAGGGAAGGCTGATGCAAACCGAACAGCGTAAGGGCTTTGGCGCTGTCGTAGGCGACCAAACACGTGAAACCGAAGCCTCGAAGGAGCCTGGCGCAGGTGTCGGCAAAGTCGCTCTCGTCATCAACGATCAAAATCGTTTGCGGCATTTATCACCCGCGTCTGATGTTCAAAAGGTAACAGCAAACTGTGTGCCATGCAGCTATTGCGGGATCATAGCTGAGCTTATGGACGCTGTGCCGACGCGCCCTCTTTTTCGCGCATCACTGGTAACGTCAGCGTAAATTTCGTGTCCTTTCCCGGCTCTGATTCAGCGTCGATCTGGCCGCCATGTTCGCGAAGCGTCCTGCGCGCCAGCCACAGTCCCAAGCCCGTTCCACTCGCCTTGGTGGTAAAGAAGATGTCGAAAAGCTTGGGGAAGACCTCGGCCGGGATACCGGCGCCGGTGTCGGCGATCGATAACTGCAGCATCCCGGCGTGGTCCCGGGCGGGGCCGCTCTCGATGCGTACTTTGCCCCCCGCGGGCATCGCATCACAGGCGTTCATCAGAAGGTTCATCAGGACGCGCTGAAGCGCGGTCGAATCACCCAGTATCAGCGGCAGGTTGCGGTCGAGCGAGACGACGACCCCGATATGGTGTCTGCGGAGTTCTCCGGCAATCAGCATCAGGGTGGCTTCAACCAATTCATTGATGTTGACGGGCCCACGCTCAGTCGAGCGCTGGGCCGCCAGCGTCAACAGCCCGGCCGCGATGCGGCTCGCCCGCTCGGCGTTACGCCGCAGGACTTCCAGGTCCTGGCGCAGATCAGGGTTGCCGCTGTCCGGGAGCGAAAGCATAAGCTCGGATCGCGAGGAGATAATCGCCAGCGGATTGTTGAGGTCATGAGCGATCCCGGCGGCGATGGCGCCGAGCGCGTTCAGGGTCTCGGCTTGCCTTGTCTGGCGCTCGAATGCCAGGCGCTCGCTGATGTCTGTGACAAAGCAGATGACCAGCGGATGGCTGCCTTTGGTGGCGACGTAATTGAGGCTGACCTCGAGCGCGAATTCGCTGCCATCCTTGCGCCGTCCGGCAAGGTCGAGGCCAATTCCCATCGGACGCGAGCGCGGGGCCCTTAAGTAGCTCTCGCGATGCGCCAAATGGGCGCCGCGCACTCGGTCGGGCATCAGGATATCCACTGGTCGCCCTTCGAGCTCCTCGTGTCCGTAACCAAACATATGTTCGACGACCGGGTTGGCGCGCAGCATCTTGCCGTCGGGCGCCACCACCAGAATCCCTTGCGCGGTGGATTGGAAATAGACATCCGACATTAGAACGCTTTCTCGTAGCTGCGCGGCGTATTGCTGAACCGCCCTGAGGTTGACCAAAAGCAAAAAGCCGATCACGAGGCCCGTTATCAGAATGAATACGAGACGATCTATCAGAGAGAAAGCGTTAGGCAAAAACAGCTCGGAAGCGACGACCCAAAGGAGTGCTACGGCATAATATACGGCCAGGATTCGAATCGGGTGGCTGAAGACCCTTGCCTCATGATGCCTGGGCATCCCGAACATAAATAGCAGCCTCGCACCCTGTATCCGCGTTTTCAATCGCGTCGTGTGGATTTGATTCCCCAGGTAGGGCACGGCCGCCCCAGCTATCCTCACACTTCGGACTGAAACCATGACTTGCATCGAAAGGGAGCACTGGCACGTACTGTGCTCCGTAAGGCAGCATGGCTAACAACGCAACTTCGGCTGGAGAAGGCAAACCATCTCAGTTTGAGGGGAAATTTCCCGTTTGTCCGGTCCTGATCTCAGGTGGGACGGCCGGCGAGCTTACGACCAAGACTGAGGCGACCGCCGCGTTTCATGGCTTGGTCGGGGCGAACCCCGTGATGCAGCTCCTGTTTCGCCGGATTGAAGCGGTCGCCGCCACCCGCTCGACCGTCCTTATCGTCGGCGAGAGCGGAACCGGCAAGGAGCTGGTAGCGCGGGCCATCCATCAGTGCGGCGCGCGGCGGGGACCGTTCATTGCCTTCAACTGCGCCGCGATTCCGAGAGACCTGGTCGAAAGCGAACTGTTCGGCCATTGCCGCGGAGCGTTCAGCGGCGCAAACACCGATCATCCGGGGCTCCTGCGCGCCGCCCACGGCGGCACGGTTTTCCTGGACGAGATTACCGAGATGAGCCCGGACCTGCAGGCGAAGCTGCTGCGTGCGATCCAGGAACGAGCCGTGCGGCCTGTCGGCTCGACGCACGAGATTCCCCTCGACCTCAGGCTCGTGGCGTCGACCAATCGCGATCCGGCCGAGGTCGCCCGCACGGGCCAGTTGCGCGCCGATCTCTATTACCGCCTGCAAGTGAACGTGCTGGAAATCGCGCCGCTGCGCAAGCGTGCAGACGATATCCCGGCGCTGGTTCAGCATTTCCTGACGCTGCTCAACGCGCGCAACGAGGGCGCGCGGTTCCTCGAAGGCGCCGACGCAGAGGCGCTGGCGGCGTTGCAAGCGCACGATTGGCCCGGCAACGTCCGCGAGCTTGCCAACACGATCGAATCGGCCTTTACCTTCGGCACCTCCGCCACCATTACGCTGGATGATCTGCCCGCCAGGATCGTGAACGCCTGGCGCGCTGCGCCGCACGCAATCTCCTCGGCCATAGTCGTGCACGAAGAAGAACCCCCTGCCGAGGCCGCGGCCCTCGCGGAGCCCGGCAGCTATGCCGAATTCGAACGCGAGGTTATAGCCAAGGCGCTCGCGCGCACCGGGGGCAACAAGGTGCAGGCGGCGCGCCTGCTGAAAATCTCTCGCAAGAAGCTTTATGCGAGGATCGAGCGTTACGGGCTTAGCATCCACAATGCCGCGCAAAAGATGATTCCCGTGAGCAACCGTTCAGATCTTGCGTGGTCATAGCAAAGAGGCGGCGGCAACCGCTGATGGTTTCTGCCAACCCCGCAGCCGGGGTGATGACGATAAGCAACACGCAGCCTTAAGGGGAATGCGATGATCGTAGCTCGATGGATGACTAAAGACCCGGCCGTCGTGGGATCAACAGACACGCTCGCGGTGGTTCGGCGGATGATGGACAAGGGCAACTTTCATCGCGTGCCGGTGGTCGACGGCGGCAAACTTGTCGGCATCTTGAGTGACCGCGACCTGCGCCAACACACCGGCGTGCTGTCGCGAGTCAAGGTCAATGGCGCGATGACTGCCGCGGTGGTGAGCGCGACTCCCACAACCATGCTTGAGGAGGCGGCCAACCTGCTGGTCAAACACAAGATCGGCGGGCTGCCGGTGGTCGACCGCGGCACGCTGGTTGGCATCATCACCGCGACAGACCTGCTGCGGGCCTTCGCCGAAACGCTCGGCACCACCGAAGACGGCGTCGCTAGAATCGACCTGTCGTTCGAGGGAAGCGCCTCCGAGCTCGCGACCATAGTTCAGCTAGTGGCCCAGGAGAATGGGGAGATTCTCGGAATTGGCACCTATCGGGGCGAGCCAACCGAAGGGCGAGGCAATGTGGCTTACCTGCGGCTGCGCGCGGCTGACGCAAATCGCGTGGCCCGGATGCTGACCGACAAGAATTTTGCCGTGCTCACGGTCCATCCATAGGCGCCCGCAGCCGCAAAGTAGGATCGCCCCGGGGCGCTTCAAGGACCGGCACATGTACGAGGCGGAGTACCGATCTAAGCGGCAGACGGCCGAGGCGGCGGTGAGGCTTATCCCGCCGCGCGGCACGCTGTCCATGGGCATGGCGATTAGCGAACCGCCGGCGCTCCTACAGGCGTTGGAAGGCCGCATCGTGGCGGGCGGGATCGAAAGCCTGCGGGTTTACTACTCGCACTCCGCACCCGCCGCGATGATGACGATCCTGAAGTACGAACATATGAATGTCATCAAGCCGCACCCATTTTTCCCAACCCTGATCGAGCGGGAACTCGCGCGCCGGGGTGCGGAGGATCACAGACAAGTCGTATTTTACATGCCCGGAAATTTCAGCAGCATGCCCCGAATTTTGGCCGACATCGGGATCGACGCCTTCGTGGTGATGGTCTCACCGATGGACAAGGGCGGATTTTTCAGCTGCGGCACGAACGGCGATTACACGATTCCGACCGCGCGCAACGCCAGGCGCCTGATCGTTGAAGTCAATCCGCGGATGCCGCGCGTGTTCGGCGATTCTTCGATTCATATCTCCGACATCGCCGCCATCGTCGAGCACGAGAGCGTATTGCCGGAGTTGCCGGTAAGGCCCGTGACTGACCTCGACCGGGCCATCAGCAAGCACATCGTCGAACTCGTTCCCGACCGCGCCACCTTGCAAATTGGCGTGGGCGGAGTTCCCAACGCGGTCTGCAGCGCGCTCACACACCATAGGGACCTCGGCCTCCACACCGAACTGATGACTTCGCCGGTCGCCGCGCTCATCCAGTCCGGCGCGGTCACCAACAAATACAAGCACATCAACAAGTACAAGAATGTCTATACCCTGGCGGCGGGCGACCTGAGCTTGTACGAGTTCCTGCATGACAATTCGAGCATGGAAGTCTACCCGGTCGACTACGTAAACGACCCTTACGTTATCGGCCGCAACGATCGGGTGGTCTCGATCAACGCGTTTTTGCAGATCGGCCTTGACGGCGAGGTCAATTCGGAGACCGTCAAGGGCAAGCAATACAGTGCGCCGGGCGGCCAGCTCGACTTCGTGCGTGGTGCGCAGCTTTCGAAGGAAGGCAAATCGATCCTGGCGGCACATTCAACCGCCGCGGCTGGCGCGGTCTCGCGCGTCGTCGCCCGCATCGAAGGCCCAGCCACCGATCCGCGCGCCGACACCCAGTACATCGTCACTGAATACGGGGTGGCGGACCTGCGTGGAAAATCCAGTCCCGAAAGGGCCGAAGCGCTTATCGCCATCGCGCATCCGAAGTTCCGCGACGAGCTGGGCCAACGAGCCCGGGAATTCGGCTAGCTGTGAATTGGTGCGTGTGATGGATGCGCGAGTCATTGATTGGCCCGATGATTGCTCCACCGTTGGGCAGCGGCTTGACGCAAAAAAAGAGCAAGGGAGAGACCACGATGCGGGAACTACAACCATGGCGGCCGTTTTCGGACCTCGAGCGCTGGGCGCGGCGCTTCGAGAGTCGCTTTCCGCGCTTGTTCGAGGATTTCGAAGGAGAAGAGGTCGAATTGAAGTTGCCGATCGAGAGCTATGTCAAGGACGGGAACGTGGTCGTTCACGCGGACGTGCCGGGGCTCGATCCCAAGGATATCGAGGTGAGCGTGCTGGGCAACGTCCTGATGATCAAGGGCGAGCGCAAGGACCAACAGGAAGTCAAAAAGGAGAACTACTTCCGGCGGGAGGTTTCGTACGGCGCCTTCGAGCGCCATATGACTCTGCCCGAGGGAGCCCAGACCGACAAGATCAAGGCCACGTTCAAGAACGGAGTCGTCGAGGTCACGATGCCTGTCGCCAAGGAGGCGGGTGCCAAGAAGATTCCGCTCGAAGCCGCGCATTGAGCTGAGCGCGGACAAACCATTGAGGGGCACTCCAAATGTCGTGCACGAGAGCGCTGGCGCCGTGCCTCGCGATGGAACTATTCGACCGGCAAAACAAGCAGCAACCGCGCCGCGCCGCGCGTGCAAGAACCTGCCGGCGTGCCGCGCGGCGCGAAAGCCGAGAGGCGGGGCGAAAGCCCCCTCACCCCGCCCCGCTCCCGCCGTGGCCGTTTCGGCCCAGGGCCTATGTTCTAAAGGAGCCAAAGCTTGGTCCCCTGGGAGACACTGCATGAGGCGCAAGGAGGCGCGCACCCGAGATCAGCCGCAATTCGGACTCCTACACTTCGCGAACGAGTCATCGCGCAGCGGCCGACGATGGCATGGTCCTTGCCATACTCCCGATAAGAGACTTTCAACCAGCCTTGGCGGGAAGGTAAAAGAAAATGGACAGACAGAACAATGCGAGTCGCACCGACTTGGATTTGTTGAATCGGATGAAACCCTTGTCGTTTCTTTCACCCGCCGCATTGCACGAGCTTGCGAGCGCCCTCAAGTCGGCGAACTTCAGAAGGCACGAGGTCATCCTTCCTGAAGCGGAGCTGGCGGCCGGTGTCCATATCCTGCTAAGGGGCGTGGCCAAGATCACTTGCCTGAACCACTGTGATGAGCGTGTAACCGTAGCGCTACTTGCGCCTGGTCCAATCCCCGAGTTTCTCGCGCGCCCAGTCAGCCACTGGCATTTTCGCTGCGAGGCTCATAGCGATTGCAAAGTCGGCAGTGTGGGCTGGGACCAATTCGACGCCATTACCAAAGCGGCACCCCGATCGGCCTTAAAAGAATTTCACGATAACGATCTGATGCAATGGTCTCGGTTCTTCGAAGGAGGCTTCAGTTTCCTCCTGGGCCTCGACGTTCGCGCGCGTCTCCTGTCTACGCTGCTTCAATTATGTTCGAGCTTCGGAGTCAGAGAGTCACGCGGCGCCCTTTTGCGCGTCGCGCTCAGCCACCAGGACCTGGCCGATCTGGTGGGTGCCTCGCGACCCAGAGTCACCGAACATTTAGCTGAGTTAGAGCGCGAGCATCTGCTTATTCGGCAAGGCCGACAATTGATTGTATGCTTGGATAAGATCGAGAATTCAACCAGCGTCCCGCCGCCTGAAGCGCGTGTCTCATTCGCCACAACTGGCGCACCACCACAGTTTTTGAAAGAAGCCCAACTCTACGGTCGACCTTCGCTCGCAGCGATGGCCTCCGTGAAACCGCTGATAGGTGAACCATCCGCTAGTCGAGTGTCGCGTCCCGTAAATAACTCCCGCGCCATAGCCTGAGCTAATTTGTCATTGTGGTACAGAACCCGGCTGTGCTGCGGGAGGTTAGCGCAAATTGCCGGCTAAGAGGCAACGACAATGACATTTGAAGAGACTGCACAATCGACGGTGCGCAACGCAATGGATCAGGGCCGCGAAATTGCGGAGAAGGCCGGGCAGGCGGTAAAGGGCGGCTACGAGGCTGCGCAGCGGTACGCGCAGGATGAACTGTTCAAGTTCGACCTTGGCGATTTCATTCGGTGCGAACCGTGGTTAGCTGTAGCAGCCGCTTTTGCGCTCGGATACGTGGCCGCGCGGATCGTCAGGCGTGTCTCCTGACCGGGGTGTGTATGCTTGGGGTTCCGCTCCGCGCAACGCTGGTTCAATACCGGCCAGATAGCCAGCGCGATGGTGTCATGCAATCCGGATGCGACTTGGCAACCAGTCAACAAAGCGGCCACTGCCGCGCTTAATTAGGAAACGGATCGACCCTCGGTGAGGATCCGCGCGGGGCCGGCGCGATCCATCAAGGCCCGCTCGTTCGAGTTTGTGGCGATCGTGACGATTGCCGCTCAGGCGGCGGCGGGCCCCAAGCTCAGCTCGAAGCTGCCCGGCTCGAGACCTTCCTTGGAGCGGAGCACGATCTTGATGCCCAGATGGCGCTCGAGCGCCTCGAGGTCGCGCGCGCCGTGGTCGTAGAGATAGCGCGCTACGGCGGGATGGACTTTGACCAGCAGCATGTCGTCGCCGCCGCGGCGGCGCGCCTCGCGATGGACTCCGCGCAGGACGTCGGCGGCGAGCGTCGGCACCGATTTGACCACGCGCCGGCCCTCGCATTGCGGGCAGGTGTCGGTGAGCAGCTCCTCGAGGCTTTCGCGGGTGCGCTTGCGGGTCATCTGGACCAGCCCCAGCTCGGAAATCTTGAGCGCCGAGGTGCGCGCCTTGTCGCGCCGCAGCGCGTCGCGCAGCGCGTCGCTGACCTTCTTGCGGTCGGCCTCGCGCGACATGTCGATGAAATCGACGATGATGATCCCGCCGATATTGCGCAGGCGCAGTTGCTTGACCACCTCCTCGACCGCTTCGAGGTTGGTCCGCAGCACCGTCTCGTCCTGGTTGGTCTTGCCGACGAAGCGGCCGGTGTTGACGTCGATCGCGGTGAGCGCCTCGGCCTGGTCGAATACCAGGTAGCCGCCCGACTTGAGCCAGACCTTGCGGTCGAGCGCGCGCTCTATTTGCGGCTCGATCTTGAAGTGGTCGAAGATCGGCTCGACGCCCTGGTAGAGCGTGACCCGCGCGCGCAGCCGCGGCATATAGTGCTGCACGAATTGCACGATGCGCTCGTGGGTCTCGGGGTCGTCGCACCACAGTTTGTCGACCTCGCTGGAGAACAGGTCGCGCACCGTGCGCAGCGCCACGTCGAGATCGCTATAGAGGATCGCGACCGGCGGGCTGGTCTCGTTCTTGGCCAATATCGACGCCCACAGCCGCGTCAGGAAGTTCGCGTCGCGCTGGATTTCGCGCTTGCTCACGCCCTCGCATGCCGTGCGGACGATGAATCCGCCCTGCACGCGGCCGAGTTCCTTGACCGCCGCGCGCAGGCGCGCGCGCTCCTCGGCGCTGCCGATTCGCCGCGAGACGCCGACGTGGCCGCTGGTCGGCATGTAGACCAAGTGGCGCCCGGGCAGCGAGATCGAAGAGGTCAGGCGCGCCCCCTTGGTGCCCATCGGCTCCTTGGCAATCTGGACGATGATCTCCTGGTTGCGATGCAGTTGCTGCTCGATCGGGAGGCGGCTGCGCTGCTCGTGCACGCGCGGCCGCTTGTGCGCCTTGCCGCCGCGCCGGCGCCGGCGCCGGCTGCGCCGGCGTTTGACGCCCGCCGCCGCTGCTCCCGCGGCGGGCGCGGCCGCCGGCGCCGTTTCGTCACTCAGCTCGAACCCACCATCCTGCTCCTCTGGTTGCCGCTCGTCTGGCTGCTCGCTCAGCGCTGCCAGTTCTTCCAGCTCTTCGAGCTCTTGCAGAACCGGCGGCGGCTCCGCTTCGCCGCCGCGCTCGCTCTCGATCGGCTCGGTCTCGACGTCTTCCTCGCCGATCACCTCGGCGATCGAGCCGAGCGCCTGCAGCTCGTCGTGAAAATCCGAGACGTGCAGGAAACCCGCCTTCTCCAGTCCGATATCGACGAACGCCGCCTGCATCCCGGGCAACACGCGCGTGACCTTGCCCTTGTAGATGTTGCCGGCCAGGCCGCGATGCTGCTGGCGCTCGAGATAGAGCTCGGTCAGCGCGCCGTCTTCGAGCAGCGCGACGCGCACTTCGAGCGCGCTCGCGTTGATGACGATTTCACGTTTCACGGCAGAACCGGGGCCGGTGGATGCACGGGCCGGTCACAGGAGGCGGCGTTGCGGGGCGCCTTGCATTGCGTATCGACCGGCGGCGTTACCGCTCTCAGAGAGTCTACACGCGGCAGGCACGGATGCGATTTCGTCGCTGATCCCTCCACCCATTGAACTCGCCATTGAACTTGCAACGAATCATACGGAGGGGCCGCGAAGTGCGCAAGGCGCACCGGCGTGGTCCATAAAAGTGTTTTGCGCCGCGCCAGTCGCCTTGACTTGGCCAGCCGGTGCCGATACTCGTTTTCCAATGGCTGCTGCGGCCGACAGTATGGCGCTCCGCCCGTCGGGGATGGCCCTGCTCAACAGCAAGGTCCTGATTCTCAATCGCTCCTACCTGCCGGTCCACGTAACCTCGGTCAAACGCGCCTTTGCCCTGCTCTACCAAGGAGTGGCGCGCGCGGTCGACGAGCAGTACCACACCTTCGACTTCGCCAGCTGGCGCGACCTCGCCATCGAGACCCATCACGAGCGTGTGGGCGTGGTCGGCGGCTTCGTCCGCGTGCCGCGGGTGCTGCTGCTCACGGCCTACGAGCGGGTGCCGCGCCGCCACGTGCGGTTTTCGCGCTTTAACATCTTCGCCCGCGACGGCAACACCTGCCAGTATTGCGGCCGGCGCTTCTCACGCACTGAACTCAACCTGGACCACGTCGTGCCGCGCTCGCGCGGCGGGCTCTCGACCTGGGAGAACATCGTCTGCTCCTGCCATAACTGCAACCGGCGCAAAGGCGGCCGCACGCCCGATGAGGCCCGGATGGCGCTGGTGCGCAGGCCGGTGCGTCCGCACTGGACGCCGTTTAGCGCCGAGATGTTCAGCCTCAAGCGCTATCGTGAGTGGATGCCCTACCTGACTGCGGTCGATAGCGCCTACTGGAACACCGAGCTGCTAGAGTAAAATTTGCGCCAGTAGCCGCGTTTGGATTGGGCCTCGGCCCAATCCCGTGCGATATCCACAGGGGCCCTGTCCGCGTAGGGGATACGATACTCCCCGGGCGGTTTCATGGCTGCGGGCTTTGGGCTAAGCTCACAGCGGATGCGGTGAGGTGGAGGCGATGGCGGTATGCGGCTCAAAAGCCTTGATTTAGTAGGCTTCAAGTCATTCCTGGAGCCGACCACGGTCGGCTTCGCACCCGGAATCACTGCGGTCGTCGGGCCCAACGGCTGCGGCAAATCCAACGTGGTCGACGCCATTCGCTGGGTCCTCGGCGAGCAGGCGCCCACGCGCCTGCGCGGCAAAAGCACCGAAGACCTCATCTACGCCGGCAACGATTCCAATCCGGCGGCCGGCATGGCCGAGGTCTCGCTGCTGCTCGAGGCCGACGACAACTGCGCACTACCGGAGCCTTACGCGGGGCTGAGTGAAGTATGCGTCACGCGCCGGGTTTACCGCTCGGGCGAGTCCGAATATCTCATCAATAAGATTCCCTGCCGGCTGAAGGACCTCACCGAGTTCTTCATGGCCGCGCAAATCCATAGCCGCGGCTACGCCCTGATCGAGCAGGGCCGCATCGAGGAGATCATCCAGTCCAAACCGGCCGAGCTGCGCGGGATGATCGAAGAGGCGGCCGGGCTTTCGCTCTTCAAGGGCCGGCGCGAAATGAGCGAGCGCAAACTCGATCGCGTGCGCGAGAACCTCGCCCGCGTCGACGACGTGCTGGCCGAAATTGAGCGCCAGCTGGCCTTCGCCCGCCGCCAAGCCAGGAAGGCCGAAGCCTACAAGGCGATCCGGGTCGAGCTGGCCGAGCTGGAGCGGCTGAGCGCCGCGCGCCGGCTGCTCGAAGAGCGCGCCCGCCTCGAGCATCATCGCGCGCGCTCCGAAGAGCTCGACGCGCAGCGCGCGGCGGCGCGCCGGACACTGGCTGAACTTCAAGCGCAAACCGACGCGGCCTCCGCCCGGCTCGGCGCCGCGCGCGATCGCTTGGCCGCGCTCGCGCGCGAGCTCGACAACCTGCGCGCCGCCGCCGCGCAACGCGGCCATACGCGCGAATTCCTCGAGCGTCGCCTAAGCGCCGCCGACGCCGCCGCGCCTGAGCTCGCCGCGCGGCTC
>JAKAVN010000221.1 GCA_021827495.1 Deltaproteobacteria bacterium
TGATCGCCGAGCTTGAGCAGCGCGGCGTTTTGCGCCGCGATGTTGAGGCGCTGCCCTCGCGCGAAGAAATCGAGCAGCGCCGCGCCAGGATGGTGGGGTTGACCCGGCCGGAACTGGCGCTGCTGGCCGCCTACACCAAACTTGATTTGATCCGCGAGCTGGAGGGTTCGCGGCTCCTCGATTGGGACGACCCGTACCTGGTGCGCCGCTTTTTGGCGCCGTATTTTCCGCCCTCGATCGGCGCGCGTTTTGCCCCGCAGATTCCCGGCCATCAACTACGCCTTCAGCTCGCCGCAACGCGCGCCGTCAACGAGATGGTCGGCGTCATGGGTGCGCTGCTCGCCTTTGACTTGAGCCGCAGCTACGGTGTCGCGCAGGCCCAGGCGGTGCGCGCCTGGGTGGTCGCTTCCGAGGTGGTCGGCCTAGGCGCGCGCGCGGCAGAGCTGCGGTCAAGGGCCGGAGAGGTTTCGGTTGAGGCCGAGTTCAAGGCGCTCTTAGCGTTGGAAGCTTCTTGCGTCAAGGCTTGCCGCTGGATTCTTCTCGTCCCCGAGCGCGAAACCGCGCCTTCGTCCTTGATCAGCCGATTTGCTCGACCGGTGGGGCAATTAATCGACGTCTTCGAGAATTATCTAACCGGCTCGGAGCGCGAGCGTTTCGAAGCCGCCTACCGCGAGCTCAAACGAGCAGGCCATCGCGAGCAAATAGCGCTTGACCTTGCGCGGTTGGCCTTCGTCGAGCATCTGTTGATGGTAACCGCGCTGGCTCTGGAGCGCCATCTCGATCCGGGCCACGCCGCGGCGGCCTATTTCGGCCTGGTCGGCGAGGTGGATTTCGGCATGCTCGAGGGCGCGCTTGAGGCGCTCGACAGCGACGACCCATGGGAGCGGCGCGCGGCGCGCGAGCTGCGCGAAGATTTGCTGCGCGCGCGCTGCGCGTTGGCTCGCGCGCTTCTGGCCGAAGCGGCCAACGGCGATTGGGCCTCGCGTCTGCGCGTGATCCTGCGCCAGTCCGAGCGCGGCTTCGCCCAAACGCGCGAGTTGCTGGAGCGGCTGCGTCACACTCCGGCGGCGGGTCTGGCGCCGCTTCAAGTGGCGATACGGGTCGTGGGCAAGCTTTGCGCGCCTAGGCTCGAGACCGTCGCAGGGCCCACGCGCGCTTAGCCGCCGAAGCCTGCCAAAAGGAGCGCGCCGCTGCTCGGCGGCTCAACGCTCCTGGCGCCGTTCGCCGGCTGGCGGCATGCTTGGGAGGACTTGGTGGTCGGGCTAGGCGGTCAGGCGTCGTTCCATCACTACCGCATCCTCGCCCGGCCCGTAGTAATTTCTGCGCAAGCGCCGTTCCTCGAATTGGAATTTGCGGTAGAGACTGCGCGCGGCCAGATTCGTACGCCGCACTTCCAGCGTAATGAACCGAGCGCCCTTGACCCGGGCCTCGGTCAGGGCCCAGGTCAAAAGGCGGCTGCCAATCCCGTTGCGGCGCAGGTCCGGATGCACCGCGATGTTGAGAACATGGCATTCCTGGGCGATGAGCCAGCGGCACAAGAAGCCGATGGTGTCGGAGTTTACCCGCGCTACCGCGAGCCGCGAGAACGGCAGCGTCAATTCGCGCTCGAAAGAACCCTGACTCCAAGGCTGGGAGAAACACAAGCGCTCGATGCGGACGATATCTGCGAGATCATCGTGCCTGGCGTCGCGAATCTGAACTATTGTAAGCGCGTCGCCCATCGCAGGAGTCCCCTGCAGCGCAGGCCGCAGCGCCTAGCCGTGCCTTGGGGGGTCCAAACCGCGCTTGGCCACCGGACATATTAGCGATTTCGCCGCACCCGCGTGAAGCACCGAACTAAAATTCGCGCGCGGGGCCGCGATGCGGGTGGGCCGCAAACTTGGGCCTGGAGAGACGCACGGCTTACTCGCGGTGCCGGCAAGCTTGCGTCGTTGCGCTAGATTTGCCAGTATTGGCGCGGTCGGATGAGGGAGCTAACCGGCGTTAGCGCTATGAGGCCGAGTTAATGACTCAACAGGAGGTGCTTCGGATGAAGAGCTCGTCGGTCAGTCTGCTCGCGGCTTTGGGGGTGACAACACTGCTTGCCGCGTGCGGGCCAAACATGCAGGAAATCAACCAAGCTACGGTGAGAGCTAAGGCAGGAGCGGACAACGCGGAGGCAGCCGCCAACCGTGCGGCCCAGGCCGCGCAGAGCGCGCAAGCAGCGGCGCAGCGCGCTGAGCAGCAGGCGGCTAGCGCGGAAGACGCAGCGCGCAGGGCTCGCGACGCCGTGGCGCGCCTTGAAGCCGCGTTCAGAACCTCGGTCCTAAAGTAACCACAAGGATTCCTCGGTTCCGGCCGGATTAGGTTGGTTAGGGGAATAAGGAAAAGGCGGAGAGATGCTCTTTCCGCCTTTTGGCCTGCCGCGCGTTTAGTTGCCCGCGCTGGGCAGAGCGGGGTGCCGAGTGACCCCCTCGGTGCGGTCAGGATGCTTGGCGGCCTCGACCAGCAGTTTCCGTACGCGTCGGCGCAACTCTCCGTCGTGCTCTATCTTTTCTTCGATTTCTCTGAGCGCGCCGACGGAGAGTCCCTGTTGCATAGCCGCGCGCTCGATTGACAGGCTGTGGTCGCGTTGCATGGCGGCATAAACGCGAACATAAGCCTCGACCTTCGCCGCCGGCACCTGCTCCATGTCGACCGATGGTTCGGCTCGGGCAGCCTCAATTAAGGCCGAAAGCGTGCGCCTAAAGCCGGACGCCGGCTGCGCCTGACGCTGAGCGACTAAGGCCCGGTAACCGAGAAAGACCCCGGCCATCGCGGCGCACGCGCCGGCCGCACCGGCTACGAGCAGACGGCGCCAGCCTGTCCTTTGGTGGCTGGTTACAGTGTTCATCTGTCAGACCCCGGCTCTTCCGGATTCTTAGCATGTACAGCGCCGCTTACCCAAGCGGTGTCGGCTTGCAAACTTGGGAGCGATGATTAACTTTGCGGCGAGATATTGCGCGCGCACGATAAATTCGGACGTGTATTTCTCGTCTAACAGGCGGTCCGCAGGGAGGTGAAAGTAGGAACAGATGCCGGCTAAGGTGATTGAACTCCACGAGCGAGCGCGCGCCGGAATAGTCGCCGGCGCTTCGATGGTTACCGAGGCGGCGCGGGTAACGCTGGGCCCCAAGGGACGCAACGTTCTCATCCAGCGCAGCTTCGGTGCGCCCTTGATAACCAAGGACGGCGTTACCGTGGTCAAAGAGCTCGAGTTCGAGGACAAGTTCGAGAATTTAGGCGCGCGACTGATTCGCGAAGCGGCGCAGAAGACCCAAGACGTGGCCGGGGACGGCACGACCACCGCCACGGTCCTCACACGAGCTATTTTGCGCGAGGGCATACGCCTGCTGGCCGCCGGGGCGGCGCCGATGGAGCTTAAACGGGGAATTGATGCCGCGGTGAAGAAGGTCTGCGAACATTTGCGGCGCGTGGCTAAGAGCGTCAATGATCCGCGCCAGATGGAGCACGTCGCGACCGTCGCCGCTAACGGTGATGAGTCAATCGGTTCGATCGTCGCCCAGGCGATGGGAAAAGTCGGCAAAGAAGGCGTGATCACCGTCGAAGAGGCGCGCGGCCTTGAGACCACGCTCGAGTTGGTCGAGGGAATGCGCTTCGACCGCGGCTATCTATCGCCCTACCTCGTCACCGATGCCGAAAAGATGACGGTCGAACTGGAGGACGCGCTGGTTTTACTTCACGAAAAGAAGATTGCCAACCTGCGCGAATTGCTGCCCCTGCTCGAACGCGTGGCGCGCGAGGGGCGCGCGCTGCTGGTGATCGCCGAGGATGTGGAAGGCGAGGCGCTGGCGGCGCTGGTGGTCAACAAATTGCGCGGGATGCTTAAAGTGGCGGCGGTCAAGGCGCCGGGTTTCGGCGACCGGCGCAAAGAGATGCTCGAGGATATCGCTACCCTCACCGGGGGCAAATTGATCGCCGAGGAGTTGGGCCTTAAACTTGAGCAGGTCAAGCTCGATAGTCTGGGCCGATGCCGTCGCGTAACCATCGACAAGGACAATACGACCATCGTTGGCGGCGCGGGCAAAAAACGAGACATTCAGGCGCGCATTGAGCAGATTCGCGCGCGCATCAAGGAGACCACCTCCGATTACGATCGCGAGAAGCTGCAGGAGCGCTTGGCCAAGCTGTCCAGC
>JAKAVN010000222.1 GCA_021827495.1 Deltaproteobacteria bacterium
CGCCGAGCGATCGGAATTTCCCATTCAAAGGGGGCTAGTGGCGTCCATGCGGAGAGGCTTGTCAAGATGGCGGTGCTAAGCTAAATTCGGGTGGGCCGCCAGGGTGCCAGTTTCGGCCAGCCGCACAAGGAGGGTCCGCCGATGCCCGCCTACATAATGCTTAATCGTTATACGTCCCAGGGTAGTGCGAAGGTCAGGCAATCCCCGGGCCGCATTGATGCATTGAAGCAACTGTTCAAGGCCAACGGGGCCGAGATTAAGCAGGTCTTCCTCGTGATGGGAAACTACGATACCGTGCTGGTCGTCGAAGCGCCGGATGACGAGACGTGCGCCCGCCTGTCCTTGACCATCGGTGCTGCGGGCAATGTGCGCGTCGAGACCCTTCGCGCCTTCACCGAGGATGAATTCCGCAGAATCGTCTCGGCGATGCTCTAAACTTGCTTTCGCGCAGCAACGTCGCTTCATGGCCGGTTGCGGCCGGCTTCGCAGCCGCTAATTTCCCGGACGCCCGATGGGGAGTTTCGTAGATCAGCACTTGGTTCCGCCGGTCCGAGCGGCGGGCGCGAAGCTGCGGCGTTCGGTCCGCCGGCGCGAAGCTCGCAGCTTGGCTATGCGCGGCCGGACCGCCGCGGAATAGGGACGAAAGTTAGAGTTGGATTGGTTGTCTTGTTGTAGGGGGTTGCGGTGGGCGCGGCCGGCGCGGTTGGCCGCGCTGATCCTGCTTGGCCTGGCAGTGCTGCGGCTCTCCTATCCGGCGCCGCTTCGCGCCCAAGCCGCCGAGGTCTCCCGCGCCGTTTCCGCCGCCGACGAAGGAGCGCTGCTCTCGCCTCCGCTGCGCGACGGTAAGCCGGTCGACATCAAACTCGGCTTTTACGTGACCAACCTGACCGAGGTCGATGAGGTCCACGAGCGGTTTCGCATCAACGGTTATCTTTCCGAGATTTGGCGCGACCTGCGGCTCGCTTTCAAGCCTGAAAGCTTAAGCGGCCAGATGAAGCGGGTCCGGCCGGGGCAGATCTGGATTCCCGATTTGCTGATGATCAACTCGGTGAGCCCGCGCCAGAGGATCAGCGTTAATATCAAGGCCGCGCCTGACGGCACCGTCTACTACCTGGAAGAATTCCAGGCTGAGCTTTCCACTCAGTACGCATTGCAGGCTTTCCCCTTCGACCGCCAGTCGCTCGAGGTCGTCATGCAGCCCTTCCTTGACGAGCGCGAGACGATGACCTTCGCCGCGGACCTGGAGCGCACTGGCGTCAGCCCCGATCCTTGGGTGCCGCTGGCGCAGTGGGAAATCCTGGGCGTGACGAGTGCCGCGCAGCGGTCTGCGATGCCCATCACCCGAAGCCGCATCGCGGAGTTCGAATTCGACCTCACGGTCAAGCGCCGCTACTGGTTTTATATCTGGAGGGTCTTCCTGCCGCTGGTGCTCATGGCGGTGGTCTCGTACTGCACCTTCTGGATTAAGCTTTCCGACCACTACACGCAGGTGACGATCGCGCTGACCGCGATCTTGACCGAGATCGCCTTCCTGTTTGCCATCTCGAGCAGTTTGCCGCGCATTCCCTATCTAACCTATATCGACGCCTTTTTTCTGATCACCCTTTTCTTCAGTTTCCTCTCGATGGCAGAGCTGGTGATCGTCCATCAAGCGATCGAGCAGGAACACTTCGGGCGCGCCCAAAGCATCCGGCGGGTCTCGCGCGTGGTCTATCCGGTGCTTTACGTGCTGTGCAACCTCGCCGTGGCGCCCTTCTTCATCTCATCCTAAGCGCGCATCTCCCAGATCAACACCTCGGCGCCGTTCGGCGCGCCGGCGGTCAGGCGGCGCGCGCCCGCGCCGCAAAGGCGCGCCGCGTCGCCGGCGGCGAGCGCGCCGGCCTGCTCCAGCTCGACGCTTCCCCGCGCGACGTAAAGATGAACGAGCGGCGCCTCCGGCATCGAGACCGCCGCGTCGAGGGCGAGCCTGCCCGCCCATAGCAGCGCGTCCCGCTGATGGATCGACACCGCGGCGCGATGGCCCGCGCCGCCGGCGAGCGGAATAAGCTCGCCGCGCTCAAGCTCGCGGCTCACGTCGAGCTGTTGGTAGCCGGGCCGAACACTGGTGGTATCGGGAACCACCCACATCTGCACAAAATGCACCGGGCGCTCGCCGCTCGGATTCATCTCGGAGTGCCAGATGCCGGTGCCCGCGCTCATCCGCTGCGCCAGCCCGGGATAGACCACGCCGGCGCCGCCGGTGCTGTCGCGATGCTCCAGTTCGCCTTCCAGCACCCAGGTCACGATTTCCATGTCCATGTGAGGATGGGAGCGGAAGCCGCCTTTGGGCTGCACGGTATCGTCGTTGTTGACCTGCAGCACTCCGAAGCGCAGGTTGTGGGGATCGTAATGGTTGGCGAAGCTGAAGCTGTGGTAGGAGAGCAGCCAGCTCGCGCGGGTGACGAAGCGCTCGTTTGCGCGTCTGATGTCAACCTGTGCCTGGCGGATTTTGTCCGCGGCGGGAGTCTTTTCCATGACCGTATGCTCCTTACCGGATAGCTTTGCGCAAGCACGGGCAAGGCCCGGCCGCCGAGCCGGCCCGCGCCTCGTAGCGCCTTTCGCTCGCCGCGCGGCACCCCCAGCACCCTCACCCCCGCCCTCTCCCAGGGGGCGAGGGGGCAGAAACGGGCCGCGGCTTCCGGCTCCTTGCCCTGCTGCGCTGCGTCTGCTGACTCCTTCCCCCGGCGCGCCGCTTTTTCCTACTCCTTCCCCCGCCAAGCGGGGGAAGGAGGGGAAGGGGGCACGCCGCGCATGGCGGCGAGATGCGCAGGCTTGAGCTAGGCGTCCTCGCCGGCGATCGCCTGGTCCACGGACAGTTCGCCGGCGCCGCCGATGATCAGCGCCAGCGCGATCGCGATCGCCAGCAGGTGGAACTCGAAGCCCTCGACCGGCGGCGTCTTGCCGGCCCAGTTCATGAAAAAGCCGTTGTGCGCGTGGATCATCGCTACCGCCCCGATCATGTCAAGCAATATTCCCAGCGCCGCGAGCCGCGTCAGAAAGCCGGCGGCCAGCGCGATGGGGCCCAAAAATTCGGCCGCGAAGACCGCCAGCGCCAGCACCATCGGCACGTGCATCATATTGGTGAAAAAATTGAGCGTGCCGGTGAATCCGTAGCCGCCGAACCATCCCAGCACCTTCTGCGCGCCGTGCGGAAAAAACACTACCGCCAGGAACAACCGCAGCACCAAACCCGAAAATCCCGACCGCGTCGCAAACAATCCTTTCATCGCGCTTGCCTCCTTGTAATCTGACCATCGCCTGGGGACCCTGCTCGGGCCTCGTTGAAAGCTTGAGCGAAACGTCCGAGCGCGCGGCTAAGCCGCGCGCTGTCGAGGTCCGCCACCGCGCGCCGCAAATACGGCCGGAGATAGTTCATGTGCGCCGCGAAGGCGCGGCTATGCAACGCCTCGCCGCGGCGCGTAAGGCGCACGTGGATGCTGCGGCGGTCGCGCTTTTCCGCCTGGCGCGCGATAAGCCGCCGGCGCTCCAGGCGGTCGAGCACTCCGGTGAGGGTGCCCTTGGTGACCAGCGTCCTTCGCGCCAATTCCTTGCACGTCATCCCGTCAGTGTTGCCGAGCGTCGCGATTACGTCAAACTGCGCCGCGGTCAGGCCCAGCGTGCGGATATGGCGCTCGGACGCGCGCCGGAAGGCGAAATAGGCCGCGGCCATCGCCCGCACCACTGCCATCGCCGGCTCCTTGGCCGGCTGGGCGGGCGGCGGCGCGGCGGGCTGCTCGATCGATGCCGTTCTCATGCGAAATGTCCCCAATCAGACAGTTCTAATCCTAACTAATTTGCCCGGCGCGTCAAGGGGGCGGCCGTGGCGGGGCTTGGCGGCGCCGCGCCGCTTCGTGCTCAGAACCTGTGAATGTTTGGCAAGCTGCCGCGTGCCGCCGCGGGCTGCGCCCGATATGTCTCTAGTGGGGCGGGCCGCCGTGCCCGCCATGATGCGCGGGCGCCACGCCCGCGCGACCAATGACTCACGCAAAAATTCACCAACCCTCAGTACTTGCGGTAGGGTAGGAACTTGCCGTTGAGGGTGACCTTGACGCGGTCGCCCTTCGAATCGGGCACGCGCTCG
>JAKAVN010000042.1 GCA_021827495.1 Deltaproteobacteria bacterium
TAAATTCCTGCTATCGCTTGCCATGGCGTCATCCTCCGGCTCCCGCCCTCAAGCGGGTGCGCGTTGTGGCTCAACTCGCCGGATCATGACGCCTTTTTCACTTTTCCACCAACTTCGCGACACTACCTTTGAGGACGGCTGTAACTTCGGAAGAGGCATCAGTTGCTGGGCCAAAGCACGCAACCCTGGCAGCGAACGAGGGACAAGCTTTCAGAAACAGCTCGAAGGCGGTGCGCTCGCGTTCAGTTTGTTCGGGGTTTCTTGGCAATGAAGCGCCGCACCCTGAAGCAGTTCAGGAAAGGCCGAGCTGGGTCTTGATTGCCCGCTGGACTCCGGCGAGGTCGGCTGAGACAAGCTGGCCGATTTTGTTGCGCAGCCGCTGCTTGCTGGCGGTCGTTAGCTGGTCGGCCATCGCTTTGTTCCGAACGCCATTCACACTCACATACGCCTCAGCCGGGTAGAGACGTTCGACGTTACCGGTCAGTGGGACGACTTGGACGCGGTTGAGGTGCCGGTTGGCGCTGTCGTTGCTCACGATGATTGCTGGCCGGGTCTTCCTGATGCCACCGCCTATCGCAGGATCGAGGGATATCCACCATACTTCGCCGCGGCGCGGTGGCGGCTCACCGGGGCTCATTCGCCACGTCTCCAATCAGCGCCTCGCTCCACTCGGCGGCTGTGGCCTCGCGCTCTTCGTCAGCGGCCATCGCGCAATAGCCCTCATCCAGTCGCTCGCGCACGACATGCGGCCGCGCGAGGTCATTCAGAAAGCGGCTGATGTTGCGCGGACCCACGAACTTGCGGAGTCCCCGGTAAACGGCGTCCTCGACCGTTATGGTGAGCTTTCTTCGAGCTTTGGCAGCCATATACGTACACTACACGTATACGAAGCAGCTTTCCACGCCGCTCACGAATCGATCGCGTTCGGGCGTGACGCGGCCGCGCAACAGCGGCTCGGGTGGGGCTAAAAGTGCTGCTTGGCTAAAGAACAATGAGAAGTGTTTTGCGCCATTGAGATAAATCGGTGGAAGACGGTATGCGTTTTGCTTCTTTAGCTTCCTCGTGAAGCCGGCGAAAGATCAATCGGCAATGGCCGTGGCCGCGCCAGGGATGCGCGAAAATCAGGTCGAGCGCCGTTCGATCGTGCTTTTTTTCGCGTTGTTATCGGCCTTTATCGCGATTCTGATTCTGCGCGCGCAGCTTCTTGCACCGCCCGGTCCGAGCACTGTCGCTGCCACCTCAGCCGCGCCTCCGACCGCGCTCGCCGCCAAAACCTTGTCGCTCCGGCCGGATTTTTGACATTTCGCCAGCCCGGCTGGCACTCCGCCAATTATTCGCGTGCGTCATTTCCAACGCTTCGCCAGTCCGGTTGGCGGCCCACCGATTCGTTCTGTTAATCTCGCGGCACGGGGCGCCCGGCGCCCGCCACTTTTCATTGGCTCTTTGATTCGTTGAAAGGAACTGCGAGATGGCACAGACGTTGGACCGTGACGTTATCGAGGCTGTACGCCGCTTCGTCGACCGCGACGTTATCCCGGTTGCCTCCGAGCTGGAGCATCGCGACGAGTATCCCCACGCCCTGGTCGCCACAATGCGCGAGCTGGGACTGTTCGGCGCGACCATTCCGGCCGAGCACGGCGGCCTGGGGCTGAGCTTCGTCAGCTACGCTCGTCTGATGACGGAGCTGTCGCGCGGCTGGATGAGCCTGGCAGGCGTGCTCAACAGCCACCTCATTATGGCCTACATCATCACCCATCACGGCACCGACGAGCAGCGCAAGCGTTTTCTGCCCGCAATGGCGGCTGGTGAGAAGCGCGGTGGCTTGGCGCTGACCGAGCCGCATGCCGGCAGCGACGTCCAATCAATCCGCACCACTGCGGTCCGCCACGGCGACAACTACGTGCTTAAGGGCAGCAAGATGTTCATCACCAACGCCCGCCATGGCACGATGCTGGCGGTCGCGGCCAAGACCGATCCCAAGGCCAAGCCGGCTTATGCCGGGATCAGCATGTTCGCGGTCGAAAAGAACGAACGCGGACCGACGGTCAGCCGCAACCTCAAGAAGCTCGGCTACAAAGGAATCGACACTTGCGAGGTGCTGCTCGAAGAACTCGACGTGCCGGCCGGCAATCTTATCGGCGGCCAGGAAGGGCAGGGCTTCAAGCAGGTGATGAGCGCGCTCGAGGTGGGCCGGATCAACGTCGCGGCGCGCGCGGTCGGAGTGGCGCAGGCGGCGTTCGAGAACGCAATCCGCTACGCTCAGCAGCGCACCACTTTCGGCAAGCCGATCTGCGAGCACCAGGCGGTGCAGTTGATGCTGGCCGACATGGGAACGCGCCTGGAGGCGGCGCGTCTGATGGTGCAGAGCGCGGCGGAGAAAAAGGACGCCGGCGAGCGCTGCGACGTCGAGGCTGGGATGGCCAAGCTGTTCGCCTCTGAGGCCTGCGCCAAGGTGACGCTCGACGCGATGCGAGTGCTGGGCGGCTATGGCTACACGGCCGAGTTTCCGGTGGAGCGCTTCTATCGCGACGCGCCGCTGATGATGATCGGTGAAGGGACCAACGAGATTCAGGCGCTGGTGATCGCGCGCGGCCTGCTGAGCCGCAATCGCATCTGACGGCGGCCGGCTTTTTGGGGACGAAGCGCTGCCGCAACGCAACGCGGCTGTAGCGTGATCGCCATTTTTTTGGCGCTCTAACTCTAAAAGAGACGTTTTCATGGGCTTTTTTTATCGGCCCGCCTCTTGCTCCAGAAGGCTGCGGAAGGATTTCTCGATTGAACCGGAGGCTGATCGCGGCTTCGCAGGTGGGGAGGCGGGGGCTATCGGAACCGTTTGGTTTCGCTTGGCCGGAAGCCGCACGGACCGCAAAGGGGGGACGGCCGATCGAGGAACTCCGACCCCGTTGAGCCAAGGCGGCAACGAGAGCCAAAGGGGGCGGGCGGCATTTGTCAAACCCCATCCGCAGGCGGTCGGCGACCGTCGCGCGGCTGACGGTTGTGCTGGTAGCGGGATGGACGGCTCTCGTTGTCGCCCGGCCATGGGTTGCGGCGAGCCCTGCGGCCAGTGAGCCGGACGCACAACTTCCAGCACCCGCGTACCCTGCGGTCGCCGCGGCGAGAGCGACTCTGTCGCGTGATGAGCCCGCCATTCCGCGGCGGATCGCCGGACGCTCCGACCACGCCGCCGCGCACGTAACGATCAATTTCACCGCGCTCGCCCGTGACCAGCAGCGCGGCGCCTTGGCGTCGGCGCGCCGCCATCGCGGACTGCGGCCGCAGCGCAGCCCCTTCGTTGAAGTTCCAGCGCGTCGCCATGGCGAACGGGCGCATCGCAAGAGGCTCGCCGCGCCAACCGCCACTGGAGACCTGATCGGCAAACGCGCCGGCGCCGCCCTGACCGGCTTTCCAGGCCTTGGTGACGACAACACCGCGATTCCGCCTGACACCGACGGCGCGGTCGGACCGGATCATTTGGTGGTCGCGCTCAACAGCCAGATCGAGATTCAGACCCGTGCGGGAGCGCTGATAAGCGTGGTCAGCCTGCTGAACTTCTGGTCCAGCTTGAGCGTAGGGTCCGTAACCGATCCGCGTGTGATCTACGATCCCTATGGCCAGCGATGGGTTATCGTCACCGTGAGCGACCCGGAGACGCCGGCCTCGGCGATCCTGGTTGGCGTTTCGCATAACAGCGACCCTACTGCGGGATGGGACCTCTACAAGGTGCCGGTCGATTCAAGCGGACAGTTGTGGGCCGACTTCCCGATCCTGGGGTTTAACAAAACCTGGATCGTGGTCGGCGCCAACATCTTCACCATCCAGGGCACCTTCTTCGAGTACGCGAACCTCTATGCCTTCGACAAAGCGAACCTGTATGCGGGTGGCTCAGGGCTCTTCACCTTGCTGCAAGACGACACCGGCGGCTTCTCGATGAATCCTGCGCTGACCTACGATCCCAATCTTGCGACGCTCTACCTATTGGAATCGTGGAGCTCGGCCAACGGCCTGCTCAGGATGAGCACCATCACCGGAGCGGTCGGCTCCGAGGTTCTTACCGTAGGCGTCGCCGTGCCGGCCGCGTCGCAGCCGTGGCAGGCGGTCGAGCCCGCGCTCAACTTCGCACCGCAACTTGGATCGACCAACGACATCGACACCGACGACGATCGGCTCGATTGGACGGTCTATCGAAACGGCTCGCTATGGACTGCGCAGACCATTTTTTTGCCCGCCACCGGCACGCCCAATCGATGCGCGGTGCAGTGGTGGCAGATCGACACGGCGTCAGCCGACCTTGGCGGAATCCAGCAGCTCGGGCGAATCGACGATCCGTCGGCGGCGCTCTTCTTCGCCTACCCCTCGATCGGCGTCAACAAGGAAAACGACGCGATGGTCGGGTATTCGCGTTTCTCGGCGGCGCAATACGCGGGCGCCGACTTCTCGTGGCGGATGGCCGGTGACCCGCCCGGCACGCTGCGTGCCGACACTGTGCTCAAGGCCGGCGAGGGAGCCTATTTCAAGGATTTCGGCACTGGGGATAACCGATGGGGCGACTTCAGCAGTACGGTCGTCGATCCGATCGACGATCTCAGCCTGTGGACGCTCCAGGAGTACGCAGCGAGCAACAACAACTGGGGCACCTGGTGGGGCGAGATCTCTTCGGGGGAGCCGACTCCAACCGCGAGTCCCACGCCCAGCGCGACGCCCACGCCTTCTCCCACGCCGAGTCCGACGCCGACTCCGCAACCCACCGCTTCACCGACGCCCGCACCCACACCCACGCCAGTGCCAACACCATCACCCACGCCGAGCCCAACGCCGACTCCGATTCCAACGCCTTCGCCGACGCCGACGCCATCGCCGTCCCCGACTCCGGCCCCGACGCCCACGCCGACGCCGACGCCTACGCCTACGCCGGTTCCCACTCCGTCACCGATACCGACCGCGACGCCGACTCCGACGCTGACGATCGGGACCACGGCGCTGTCCGGCGGCAGGGTCGGCGTCTTCTACTACACGTCGCTTGAGCTGAGCGGCGGGACGCCGCCCTATCTGGTCTACGTCAGCGCCGGCGCGCTGCCGCGCGGGTTGGCGCTCAACACCTTCAACGGCGAGATTACCGGGACGCCGGGCGCCGTGGGCGTATCGCGGTTCACGGTCTATGCCACCGACCGAGGCAACGCTTCGGCGAGCCGGAGCTATCAGATCCAGGTTACCCAATAGTCTCAGGCTCGCACATCGCGATTCTCATTTAAGTACCGATAAGCGGCCGGCATTGACTTTGGCGGGTCTTCGAACCGAATGCCCGGTCGTGTCTCCGGCCTGATACAGTCACGGCGGGTCGCCGCGAGAATGCCGTGCGTTCACGTTTGAGGCACTCTGAGGCGAAGGATCGCCACGCGATAGCCGGTATTCCTTCAAACATTTTCGCTCGAATTTAACCACGGACGCTTTCGGTACGTTCAGTGTTTCGCCGTCTGCGGCGACCTGATCCGAATCCAAACAGAGGTGATGTACCAAGGAGGAACATTGCCCGCATGGCCTTATCATTGCGCTTCATAGCCTTGAATCGAGTGAGCCCGACCCAGCGAAGGGAGGCCTCGGAGGCTATCGAAGGTGACAACGGCCGCGCAGCAAATTCGGCAACTCATTCTCGCGGCAACGCTCGCCCTTGTGAGCATCGCCGGCGTTCAGACTCTCGCCGGGGCGGCCCCGGTCCAGGTCACCGGCACGGCGGGCAAGGCCGCGCAGCACGCCACGATAAACTTCAAAACGGCCGCTCGTGAAGAGGCGCTTGGCCCGATGCCGCTCAACGAGCATCGCAGCATTCATCGTCCCGCTGCTCGCCGGGCTGGCCAAGCGCTCGAAAGCAGCGATGTTCTGGCCGTCCCGCAGGCGACAGCGCAGCAGGCGCCAATCGATGCGTCGGTGCAATCGCCAGCGGCGCTCACCAGTTTCGAGGCGGTGGGCGACAACGGCACCGTGATTCCGCCCGACACTGATGGCGCGGTTGGGCCGAATCACCTGATGGTGGCGGTCAACAGCCAGGTGGTAATCGAGGACCGTGCGGGCCAGACGCTGAGCACGGTTACACTGGCCGGCTTCTGGTCGAGCCTCGGCGTCGCCGACGCGTTTGACCCGCGCGTGCTGTACGACCCGTACGGGCAGCGCTGGATCTTCTCGGCCGGCGCGGGCGAAAGCTCCGCCAACGCGGCGATATTGATCGGAGTGTCGCAAAGCAATGACCCGACCGCAGGATGGAGCCTCTACAGGATTCCGGTCGATCCGTCAGGCGCCAACTGGGGCGACTACCCGACGCTGGGCTTCAACAAGAATTGGATCGTCGTGCAGGCTAACCTCTTCAGCGTGAGCGGCGGCCTCTTCGTCAGCTCCGTCATCTGGGCCTTCAACAAAGCCGACCTTTACGCCGGCGGCACGGGCAAGTACACGGTGCTCAAGCCGAACAGCGGCTTCACCCAGCTTCCGGCCACCACCTACGATCCCAATCTCTTGACGATGTATCTGCTAGAGTCGAGCAGCTCCGGATCGGCCAAGCTCAGACTCGACACCATCACGGGAGCGGTCGGCTCCGAGGTCCTGACAACCGGGGCGGCATATCCAATCGGATCGTCGGCATGGCAATCGTTTTCGCCGACGCTCAATTTCGCTCCGCAACTCGGCAGCGCGAGCCTGATCGACACCGACGACGATCGGCTGCAAAGCTGCGTATACCGCAACGGATCGCTATGGGCCTCGCACACCGTCTATCTCCCCGCCACCGGAACCCCCACCAGGACCGCGGCGCAGTGGTGGCAGATCGACACCGCTCCCGACAGTGTCGGCCACGTGCAGCAGTTCGGGCGGATTGACGACCCCAGCGGCGCCAACTTTTATGCCTACCCGACGCTTGCCGTTAACCGCAACGGCACCGTGATGGTCGGTTATTCGCAATTCGGACCGGGATTGTACCCCAGCGCCGGTTACTCGATACGCCTGGCCGGTGACGCTCCCAACACGATGGAAGCTGGCGTAGCGCTGAAGGCCGGCGAGGCTCCTTATTTCAAAGACTTCGGCACTGGCGATAATCGATGGGGCGACTTCAGCTCGACCGTGGTCGACCCGGTCGACGACACGGCGATGTGGAGCATCCAGGAATACGCGGGCCAGAATAACATGTGGGGCACGTGGTGGGGCGAGGTGATGCCCGCCGACTCGTCAGCCACGCCTACTCCGAGTCCCACTGCGACGTCTACCCCGGCAGTGACGCCTACTCCGACGCCGACCCCGGTCGCAACCCCGATTCCCACGCCGATTCCGACTGCGACGCCAACGCCGTCGCCCTTGGTAATCGGCGCGCGACGGACCCTGCCGAGCGCACATACCACGGTGCTCTACGACGCCTCGCTCGATATCCATGGCGGGCGCGCGCCCTATAGGATCGCGGTGATTGCGGGCCATTTGCCGCCGGGCCTCGCGATCGACCATGCGGCCGGCGCGATCACCGGAGTCCCGACCAGGCGCGGCACCTGGTATCCAACGATTCGAGTGATCGGCGCTGGGGGCAAACGGCGGCACAAGCGGTTCTCGCTAACCGTATGGCGCGTGACGGATGCGTACTGCATACGCACGCTGCTATGCCAGGAGCCAACGGGCATCCCCTACGGCAACGCGAGCGTGGTTCACTGACGAGCCGATCCGGAAAGCAGCGATGGCGAAAAAAGGGCCAGCCCGCAGGGCCGGCCCTTTTGGTCGTTGTCGAACGACGCCTTACGGACACGCGCCGCCAGTGAGATGCATCTGGGCGAAGCCGTGCGGATCGCAGTTGTCGAACGAGTCGTTGATCTGATGGATCAGGTTGCGCAGTGAGTTTGGGTTGAATCCCACCGGCATTCCGCCATTGCCCAGCGCCTTGTTTGTCGCGCCGAGGATCTCGGAGATCGACATTCCGTCGAGCGAGGTTCCGCTGCCGCACAGGTTCAGATCGCCCAGCGGGCCGCCTGGACCCTCGGTGATGCCCGCCGCGCTGAAATCGACATTGAGTTCCAGCGCCAGAACTTCGCCGCCGAGGTTGCCCGAGTGAGAGCTTGACGGATTGATAAGGCACGCGTTGAGCACTCCGGCCTTGCCACCCGCGGGCAGGTAGCTCTGAATCGCGGCCGGCGAGGTGAAGGTCATCCCGAAGCGCTTGGCGCTGCACGCGAGGCCGACCTGTACTCCGCCTGAGGCGCCGTACACGGTGTCGAAGTTCTGAGTCAGGATGTTGTAAGCTTTATTGCCCTCGCCGCGGCAGTCGTTCTGCGTCACGTGCGCAAAGCTTTGACCGTGCCGGATTGCACTTTCCGCCGCGCCGCAGGTATGCGACCAGTGGGCCTCGCTGAAGGTGCAGAACTCACCCTTGTCAAAGGGCGGTACTACCGGCGTGGGCGTCGCGGTCGGAGTTGGCGTCACCACCGGCGTCGGGGTAACGACTGGGGTTGGGGTGACGATCGGAGTTGGTGTGACTACTGGCGTCGGTGTCACGACGGGAGTTGGTGTCACAACCGGAGTTGGTGTCACAACCGGAGTTGGTGTCACAACCGGAGTCGGAGTGACGACCGGAGTCGGAGACGGAGAAGGAGTGGGGGTCGCCGGACCGCCTGATTTGGGCACGTTCTCCTGGTCGCAGGCGGAGTCGCTGATGCCGGTGCATACGGTAAAGGTCTTGCTGATGATCGTGTTCACTCGCAGCGTAATCGTTTGGTTGGAGCCGGTGATGTTGGCGCAGTTGGTGATCGTACCGCCGCTGGCGCCGCCGGTGACGTTGGCGCTGACGTCCTGAGTATTGGTATCGCCGTCATTCATCGTTGAACCGTCAATCGACAGCGTGCCATCGCCGTTGAAGGTCGTGAAGCTCGTCATCGTGGCGGTGCCGGTCAGTGCCGGATTGGTCGGGCTTTGAGCGTCACTGAGGGTGATGCTCTGGTTGCACTGTGCCGCGGTGGGCACAAACATCTGACGGATCGAAACGCTCTGTGACCAGTCGTTGTCGTCGCCGGTCAGCGACACAAAGGCCGGCCCGTCGTCGTCATCGACATCGACATGGGTGGCCGCATCCAAACTGTTAGGCGCAATGTTGCTGAAGCTAACGATGACCTCGGGCCGCAGCGAGGTTCCCGGCGCCAGCCCCAACAGGGTGTTGTCGTAGGTCGCCGTATAAAAGAGCTTGATGGTCGCTCCGGCGGCGAGATGAAAGGCCGGGACCAGCGAGAACACCGAGTTATCCGCCTGGTTGGTGAGGTCGAGTTTGCCTGAGGCCGCAGTGGCGAAGAACGTGCCCATGGTGTTGGTGTTCCCGGGCAGCGCGGTCACCACGTAGTTGCCGGGGCCGGCGCATCGCGAACTCGGACTGTTACGGGTCACGTTCTCGAAAGATGCCTGCGCGATGATATTGGCGTAGGTCGCTGCGTCGCCGAAGCTCGCATCGGCCATGTCGGCCGCGGCCGAGACCCATTTCAGACCGCATGGGCGCTGCAAATTGACCACAATATTGCCCAAAATACCTGGCGCCGTGCCGGTGTTGGTAAGTTTCAAGAAACCGTCGACCTGGATGATCTGGTCGCTGAGCGTGACCTTGGTCACTCCCACCGTCCAGCTAACCGTGCCACTGGCCAGCCCGCCGTTCTTGGCAATCGACCATTGCGTGTCGGTCGCGATCGAACCGGTCAGCACACCAGCGTCGAACCTGATGTTCGCTTGCGCCCGCGCTGCGACCGCCCACGCCAGCTCGACCAGCAGCAACGTCGCGGCGCTCGCCAAACAGAGCATCGCGCGCGCCCGCGCTCGCCGCCTGTGCCGTCCACGTTCATCGACCGGGACCAGACGTAAAGCTCGTCGCATATATACCCCCTGCTCGTTGGCGGCTGCGAGCCGTCGTATCCGGCGCATTTCGCGCAATGACTAATCGGACGCTATCGCGCGAATTGAGACTTAGCACCCCTGAGCACGTTGCGTGCCCGGGAAATGAGTCGAAACAAGGCAGCGTTTGCGCGGCGAAGACGGGAAGAAATTGGCTAGCGACGAGAAAATGCCCGGAAACAGATCAGCGAGCGGCAATATATTGCCGGTCAGATGCGAATGCGGCGACCGCTTCCACAGAGCGCGAGCGGCAACGATTGCCTATTGGGTGCTGCTGGCCCCCGGAACGAGCGCGCCAGCGAAGGGCGCCGACGCATCCGGCGCAGCACCTGGCGCCCAAGGAGGCCGAGTTGGGCGAAATCTTTGGCGCACAGATTAGGCAGTTGGTGGTGTTTCCAATCGACTGGAACGTTCGCTCAAGCGCGCTGGTGAGCAAACTGCGGCGGCGCGAGACCGTACGGTCGCGCAACTATCTCGCGATTACATGCGCACCTACGTTTGGGACCACTTGCAACACAACTCCGCTGTGGTGGAATGCCGCAAGGCTTTTCCACCGTTCGATGTTCCGCGTACGCCGGGGCGTCGGCCGCTGCCCTTGCGCGACGGGCGCCCCGGCCGACAACATCGGCCGAAGCAATACCTTCGCGTCCCGGATTCTTCAGCGGGCTACACTACTGCCCTTAACTGCGGCGCCATCGCCTTGAGGTGCGCCGCGATTGCTTTCAAGTGCGGCCCGGATTCGCGCGCCGAGAGCAGCATCCACCTGGCTCCAGTATTGGACCGCGCGCTGCTGCATGTCGGGTTTCACCCCGTCCTTCAAGTGCCCGACGATATTCGTGACCAAATGGTCGCGGTCAGTGCCGGACAAGACCTCGCGATAGAGCGTGCCAGGCTGCCCGAAGTCGTCGTCGTTGGCGTGTTTCACGTACGCGGTTCGCACGATCTCGCCCACTTCGATCTGCCAACTCGGGAGTTCGCAGGCCGGGTCTGCCTGGGGCCCGCCAAACGAGTTGGGTGCATAGACCGGATCGGGCGGATTGGCGTGGCGCATCGCGCCGTCGCGGTTGTAGCTGTGTACGGGAGACAGGGGCCGGTTGACCGGCAACTCAAGATAATTGGTGCCGATGCGGTGACGGTGGGTGTCGGGATAGCTGAAAAGCCGGCCTAGAAGCATCTTGTCGGGACTCGGACCGATCCCTCGGACCATATTGGCCGGCTCGAAGGAAGCCTGTTCGATCTCGGCAAAATAGTTCTCCGGATTGCGATTCAGTACCATGCGGCCGATCGGGATTTGCGGATAGTCCTGATGCGGCCAGACTTTGGTCAGGTCGAAAGGATTGAAGCGATAGTCGGCCGCATCCTGGAAGGGCATGATCTGCATCTCCAGCCGCCACTGCGGTGCCTCGCCGTTAGCGATCGAGTTGTACAGATCGCGCAGATGGTAGTCCTTGTCCTCCGCCGCCATCGCCTTGGCCTCGGCGTCGGTGAGATTCTCGATGCCCTGCACGGTTTTGAAGTGGTATTTGACCCAGAACTTTTCGCCACCCGCGTTCTGCCACAGAAACGTGTGGCTGCCGTAGCCGTTCATGTGCCGCCAGGTTCGCGGAATGCCGCGATCGGTCATCAGGAATGTCACCTGGTGCGCGGATTCGGGCGATAAGGTCCAGAAGTCCCACTGCATATTGTTGTCGCGCAGATGGTTATCGGCGCGGCGCTTTTGCGAATGGATGAAGTCCTGGAATTTCTGCGGATCGCGGATGAAAAAAATCGGCGTGTTGTTACCCACCAGATCGTAGTTGCCTTCCTGGGTATAGAACTTGAGTGCGAAACCGCGGGGATCACGGACGGTATCGGCGGATCCCGCTTCCTGGGCGACGGTGGAAAACCGTGCCAACATGGGCGTGCGCAGGCCTTTCTTGCTCAAGAAATTGGCCTTGCACCAAGGCGTCACGTCTTCGGTGACCTCGAAGAAGCCGTGAGCGCCTCCGCCTTTGGCGTGGACCACACGTTCGGGGATCCGTTCGCGGTTGAACTGAGCCATCTTCTGGATCAGGTAATGGTCCTGCAGCAGGATCGGACCATTCGGGCCGGCGGTAAGTGAATGTTCGTCGCTTGCAGCCGGAATGCCTGCATCGGTGGTCGTTATAGGGGGTGTCTTATCGGCCATGGTCATCTCCTTTACTAACCGGGATTTCCACTTTGAATCCTGATTCAGGCTTGCACCCGCACAGGTGGCTTGCAAACGCGAGGTTCGAGCCCGGTCCTTGGCAAAGTTAAGCTAATCTGTCGAAAACGTCGGGCGCTTTCACCTCTCCTTATCCGAGGAGAGGTCGCCATCCTAGGAGAGGTCGCCGCGAAGCGTAGCGATCGGCGGGAGAGGCTCGTGTTTGAAAGTCTGAACCGTGAAAGACGTAGATGACCTCTCCCATCCCCTCTCCTTGGACAAAGAGAGGGCGAACAGAGGACAAGGAGAGGGCGAACGGAAGGTCTCGCGTCAGTCGCGCAAGGCCCTTTCAGGAAAAGGACCGAGGTTGGGTCCTCTGTCGCCTCTGTCGTG
The DNA here is from genome assembly GCA_021827495.1 of Deltaproteobacteria bacterium. Taxonomy (GTDB): domain Bacteria; phylum Desulfobacterota; class Binatia; order Binatales; family Binataceae; genus JAKAVN01. The sequence goes on from JAKAVN010000042.1 coordinate 12,446, forward strand.
CTTCGGCAGTTGCCGCTCTGTTGCGGCCTGCTACGAGGCGGCGCGCCGGCGCGGCGGCTCCTGGCCGGCGGGCTTGCCGGCGCCCAGCGGATGCGGCGCGGCATGGGCCGCTGGCGCCTCGCGCCCGCGCAGTCCGCTTATCCAGCCGTCGAACGACTCCATGTAGATGTAGATGACGGGCGTGATATACAACGTCAGGAGCTGCGAGAAGAACAAGCCGCCGACCACCGCCACGCCCAGCGGCCGGCGCGAGTCGGCGCCCGCGCCCATCCCGATCGCGATCGGAATCGTGCCCATCAGCGCCGCCATCGTGGTCATCATGATCGGCCGAAAGCGCACGATGCAGCCCTCGAAGATCGCTTCGGCCGGACTTTTGCCCTCGGTGCGCTGCGCGTCGAGGGCAAAATCGATCATCATGATGGCGTTTTTCTTGACCAGCCCGACCAGCATGATGATGCCGACGAAGGCCAGCAGGTCGAGCTCCATGTGGAAGACCATCAGGGTGAGTAGCGCGCCGAAGCCGGCCGATGGCAGGCCCGACAGGATCGTCACCGGATGGATGAAGCTTTCGTACAGGATGCCGAGCACCATGTAGATGACCAGGATCGCCATCAGCAGCAGGATGCCGAGGTTGCGCAGCGAGGATTCGAACTCCTGCGCGGTCCCCGAGAAGGCCACGCTGATGCTCGCGGGCACGGTGTCATCGGCCAGCGTTTTTACGTCGCCGAGCGCCTTGCCCAGCGAGACTCCGGGCGCGATGTTGAACGAGAGCGTGACCGCGGTGAGCTGTCCCGAGTGGTTGATCGCGAGCGGCCCGAGCGTGCGCGTGAGGCGCGCGATGGCGTCGAGCGGGACCAGTTGGCCGCTTTGCGCGCGCACGTAGAGCAGTGACAGAGTCTCAGGGTTCGCCTGGTATTGCGGTTCGACCTGCAAAATCACCCGGAACTCGTCGTTGGGTGCGTAGATGGTCGAGATCTGGCGCTCGCCGTACGCGCTGTCGAGCGCGTCTTCGATCGACTGGGCCGAAATGCCGAGCGTGTGCGCCTTGTCGCGATCGATGACCACGTTGATCTGCGGATTGGAGATTTGCAGGTCGCTGGTCACGTCGGTCAGCTCGCGCGAGGCGCGCAATTTGCGCTCCAGAAGCTGCGCGTACTTGTACAGCTCCGTGGTGTTGGGGCTCTGCAGCATGAGCTGATAGGTGGCCTCGGTGAACTTGGCCCCGATCTGAATCGGCGGCGGGTTTTGCAGAAAAGCGATGATCCCGGGCACCGCGGCAAGCTTGGGCCGCAGCTCTTCCATCACCTGGTCGACGGTGAGCTTGCGCTCGGGGCGCGGCTTAAGATGGGCGAACAGGATGCCGGTGTTGCCGCCGCCGCTGAATCCAGTGGCGCCGGCGCTCGAGAAGAAGGTCGTGATGTTGGGATCGCCCCGGATGATGTTGGCCAGCGCCTGCTGGTGCTGGACCATCGAGCCGAACGAGATCCCCTGCGCCGCCTTGGTGAAAATCAGCACTTCGCCCTGGTCTTCGCTGGGCAGGAAGCCCTTGGGCACCAGTTCGTAAAGGTAGACCGCGCCCAGCAAAAGCCCGACCGCGACGGCCAGCGTCGCGCGCCGATGGCGCATCACCATCGTCAGGCTCCGCCGGTATCCCTCGAGCAACCGGTCGAACCAGCGCTCGGTCACCAGGTAGAGCCGGCCGTGGCGCTGGCTGGTGGGCGGGCGCAGAAAGCGGCTGCATAGCATCGGCGTCAGGCTCAGCGAGACGAAGCCCGAGACCAGAATGGCGGCCGCGATGGTGACCGCGAACTCATGCAGCAGGCGGCCCATGATCCCGCCCAGGAACAGCACCGGGATGAAGACCGCGGCCAGCGAAAAGGTCATCGACAGAATCGTGAACGCGATTTCCTGCGAGCCCTCCAGCGCCGCCGCCATCACCCCCTTGCCCATCTCCATGTGGCGCACGATGTTCTCGAGCATCACGATCGCGTCGTCGACCACGAAACCGACCGAGAGCGTGATCGCGAGCAACGAGAGGTTGTCCAGCGTGTAGTCGAGCGCCCACATCACCGCGAAGGTACCGATGATCGCCATCGGCAGCGCGGCGCTTGGAATAAGGGTGGCGGAGATGTTGCGCAGGAACAGGAAGATCACCATCACCACCAGGAACACGGTCAACAGCAGCGTGAACTGGACGTCGCTGACCGAGGCGCGGATCGAATCCGCGCGCGAGTATAGGTTGCTGATCTTGACCGCGGCCGGCAGCTCGGCGCGGAAGGCGGGCAGGATTTTGTTGATCGCGTCGACCACTGCGACCGTGTTGGTGCCGGGCTGGCGCTGGATGGCGAGCACCACCGCGGGTTCGTCGTTGACCCATCCCGCCACCTTGTCGTTTTCGACCCCGTCGACAACCTTGCCCAGTTCCTCCAGGCGCACGGGTGCGCCGTTGTGGTAGGCGACGATTATCGGCCGGTAAGCGGCGGCGTCGGTAAGCTGGCCGTTGGCCTGCACGGTGTAGGCCTGATTGCGGCCGTCGAGCGTGCCGGTCGGCAGGTTGACGTTGGCGTTCTCAATCGCCTGCGCAACCTCATCAATTCCGATGCCGCGATAGGCCAGCGCCCGCGGATCGACTTCGACCCGCACCGCGTACTTCTGCGAGCCGTACACCGCCACCTGCGCCACTCCGCTGACCATCGAGATGCGCTCGGCGAGGTAGGTCTCGGCGTATTCGTCCACCTGCGAAAGCGGCAGGGTCTTCGAGCTCAGCCCCAGGTAGAGGATCGGCTTGTCGGCCGGATTAACTTTCTGGTACGACGGCGGACTCGGCATCCCCTGCGGCAGCAGCGCCTGCGCCGCGGCGATCGCCGCCTGGACGTCCTGGGCGGCGGCGTCGATGGTGCGGTCCAAGGCGAACTGCAGGGTGATGCTGGTCATGCCCTGCATGCTGGTCGAGGTCATCTGGTCCAGGCCGGCGATGGTCGAGAACTGGCGCTCGAGCGGGGTCGCGACCGACGACGCCATCGTTTCGGCGCTGGCGCCGGGCAACGTCGCGTCGACCAGGATGGTGGGGAAATCAACGTTGGGCAGGTCGCTCACGGGCAGCGTGCGATAGGCGACCAGGCCGAAAATGACGATCGCCAGCGAGATCAGCGTCGTCATCACGGGGCGGCGGATGAACGGTTCGGCCAGGTTCACGAAGGCACCTGCTGCGCCGGCTGTTCCAGCCCGCCCTTGATTTTGACCTTGGCGCCGGGGAACAGCCTCAATTGGCCGTCGGTGACCACGGTCTCGCCAGGCTTGAGCCCGCGCTCGATCACCGTCTGGCCGCCCAGCGAATCGCCGACCACCACCGGGCGGGGCTTGGCCGACATGTCATGCTCAACCACAAACACGAACGTTCCGTCCTGTCCGGTCTGGACCGCCTGCGACGGCACCACGATTGTGTCGGGGCGTTCGCTGAGAGTCAAAGTGACGTCGACGAACTGTCCCGGCCACAATCGTTCGTGCGCGTTGGGAAACAATCCCTTGAGCTCGAAGGTGCCGGTGTTGGCGTTGACGGCGTTGTCGATGAAGCTCAGCGTACCGTCCTCGGACGGGCTTTGCTGGTTGCCCTTGGAATGCGCTTGCACGGCGAGCTGGCGCCCGGCCATGTATTGGCGAATCTCGTTGAGGCTTCTCTCGGGCAGGTAGAAGTCGACGTAGATGGGCCTGACCTGATTGATCACGACCACTACGCCGCTGGCGTCATTGGCCTTGACCAGATTGCCCGGATGAAGAATCAGTACGCCGGTGCGGCCGTCGAGCGGCGAGTAAATCCTGGTGTAGCCGAGGTTAATCTTCGCGGTCTGGATGGCGGCCTCATCGGCCATCACGGTGGCGCGCAGCGCCTGTGCGTTGGCATGGGCCTGGTCGGATTGCTCGCGCGAGCCCACGCCCTGCTCCAGCAGATAGCTGTAACGCTTCTCGTCAGTGATGGCCTGAAGGAGCTGCGCGCGGTCGCGGGCCAGGTTGGCTTCGGCCTGATTCAGCGCCGCTTGGTAAGGCCGCGGATCGATCTGCACCAGCAGATGGCCCTTTTTGACGTCCTGGCCCTCGCGAAAGTAGACCGCGGCGATATAACCGTCGATTTGTGATTTGACCGACACCGTCGAGTAAGCCTCCACGGTTCCGATCGCCTGGAGCTGAATCGGCACGGTCCTCTGGATGGCCTGTGCGACCAACACCGGAACCGGGCCGCCCGTGAAGCCCGCCGCGGCGTCAGGCTTGGACTTCGAGCATCCGGCGCCGAGCGCGACGGCGAGCGCGGCCGCGGCTCCGATCGAAATTACCCGACCCAGCCGCCGGCGCGCGCGCCTGGTGGCTCGATCGGCGGCGAGCTGATGCGGTTTATGGGGGACAGGCGAGGGCGGTTCTCCGTGGAGGCTATGTGCGGTCAACTTCAGTCCGTCCTCGCAGTCCTCGCCTCGCCGCGCTGAGCTTTTGCATGGCCGCGGCGCAGCCGCGAACTCTTATCGGGCAAATCTTATCAGGCTTACGCGGCGCGGGGAAAATCGCCGCCGCGCCCCACTCACGGCGCCGATTGGTCCACTGTCCTGCCCCCCGCCAGCGGCTAGCGTGGAATCACCGGCAGCACGACGCGGGAGGGATAACGGCCGTCGTGGAAAACGCTCTGTTGCGCGCGCGCGAGATCGGCGTCGGCGAACGGCTTGTGCCCGGTATTGGGGTTGCGGTCGTAGCGCGGAAAATTGCTCGACGAAACCTCCAGGCGCAGGCGATGGCCCGCCTTGAACAGATGGCTCGTCGCCCACAGGTCGAGCCGGTATTCGTAGACCCGGTCAGGCACGATCGGCGAGGGCGCCGCGAGCGACTCGCGGAAACGCGCGCGCACCACGCCCTCGACGATGTTCTGCGCGTAGCCATCCGGCCGCACGTCGCACAGCTTCGCCGTGAAGTCGGTATCCGGCGCCGACGACGCCGCGTACAAAACCATCGTCACCGGCCCCGTGACCTCCAGGTCTTGGGCCAGCGTTTCGCCGGTGTAGACCAGGACGTCGTTGCGCTGCTCGACCTCGCGCTGGTCGAAGACGCCGGCCTTCAGGCCCAGCGTGGTGCCGCCGCGCGTCGGCACCGGGTCGTCGGGATCGTAGACGTAACGGTCGGCCGGTTGGTCGCCCGGCCGCGCAGGACCGAGCCGCCCATCGCCGTTGAGGCTGTTGGCGCGCCCGCCGCTATGCAGGAACATCTCGGTGTAGCGCGTGCGAGCCAGCGGCCATTCGTGCTCGTCGCGCCACCGGTTCTCACCCATCACGAACAGCCGCACCGGCGGCTCCTCGAGCACGCCGTTGCCAATCCCCTTGAGAAAATGATCGAACCATCGCAGTTGGAGCGCATGCAATTCGATTATTGCCGCGGGGCCGAAGTCGATCTCCCCGGTGCCGCGCGAAGTCGGGATCGAGTAGGGCAGCAGATGCGCCCACGGACCCATCAACAGCTTCTGCGCGCGCCGCGCCGGCGCGCTGCGCGCGCCGCCGCGCATCCCGAGGTACATCGCGAGCGTGTCGTACTGGAAGACGTCGTACCACGAACCGACATGGAACATCGGCGTGTCGAATTCGGCCATGCGCGGGCGCAAATCCGTCCCGGCCCAGTACGGACCGTCAGTCCAATGGCGCAGGTAGTCGGCAAAATATGGCGCGCCATCCTTCAGCCGCTCGCCCCACTCACGCACCGGCAGATGCTGATAGGCGTCGCGCTTAAGCGGCGCCATTGGGATGTCCGGGCGCGAGACATAGCCGTCCAGCCGCGCGCTATGCTGATCGTAAATTCCTTGGCGCGCCAGCGTGTCGCGCGCCATGAACATGAAGTAGGCCAGCATCCATCCGAGCTCGAATGCGCCGCGCCGGTATGCGAAATTTTCGAAGTAGCTGACCGGACCTGAGACCGGCGCGGCGGCGCACAGATGGGGCGGGCGCAGACTGGCCGCGTAATATTGAACCAGCCCGAGGTACGACTGGCCAACCATCCCGACTTTGCCGTCCGAGCAGGGCAGCGCCGCCGCCCATTCCACGCTGTCGTAGCCGTCGCGCGCCTCGTGCACGAAGGGGTAGAAGTCGCCCTCCGAGCTATGGCGTCCGCGCGTGTCCTGCACCGCCACGACGTACCCGCGCGGCGGGAAGTAGTCCTTCTCGGTCAGCGCCATTGCGGCGCCCTTATCATACGGCGTGCGCAGCAGCAGCACCGGGAAGTGCCCCGGCGCATCGGGACGATACACGTCGGCGCGCAGGCAGACGCCGTCGCGCGCGCGCATCGCCTGGTCCTTTTCGACGACGACCTTGTACGCGGGCTCACTCTGATGCGGGGTTGCCATGGTTATCACTCCGCCGCGCGCGGCCATCCGCTTGTGGGCGCGCGCCGATTATTGCGGTCATCAACGCAACCAACGTGTAAAACATCCGGGGGCGAAAAAGCCAGCGGCTTTCAGGCACGCAAAATTGTTTTACGCCCGCGCCTTAAGTCAGATGGGTGTCAGGCGCGCGCATCGTCGGTGTCTCTGATACGGTCACCGGCTCGCCGCTCTTCGCACGCTCAATAAATGCCGCCGCAGTGCGCGGGTTTTCGTCGCTCGAATGGCAATTGCGGCCTCTGTCCCGCTTGTTTGGGTTTTGGTTCGCCCTTCCCGGTTGGTATCCGCCTTGCACCTGCCGTTGTGAGACGGGGGGGGCGGAGATGGCGCTGGAGGAGGGGGGCGGATGGGAAGTGCGGGCGGGATGAAATGGGGGGCGGATGAAAGATGACGTGGAGACGGAAATCGCGGTGACAGGCAGCGCGCGGACAGGCGGCGCCAAGGTTTGGCTGTCGGAGGAGGTGTCGCAACGGGTCGCGCCGCTGCTTTCGGGAATCGGGATCGAATTGCTGGCGCTCCCGGACCGCGAGTGCGCGACGGTGCGAGTCCAGTCGATCACCGTAGCCGGCCGCGTCGGCTCGGTCACGCAGCGGCTGCGGATCGAGCGCCACGAAGGCGCCGCGGAAGCCGAAATCGAATTCGACGCGCCCAACGTATGGGCCGCCGCAAGCTGTATCGCCTCGCAAGCGTTCGGTCTTTCCCCGCCGCTACTGACCGCCGACGCGGCGATGTTCGCGGTCATTCGTGCCGCGACGCGCGCCGCGCAGGTAAACTCGCCGGTCCTGGTCACCGGCGAGACCGGCACCGGCAAGGAGTTGCTGGTGCGTCTGATCCACGCCGCCAGCGGGCGCGCGGGCGGAATGTTTTCGATCAACTGCGCGGCGCTCGACGAGGCCACTGGAGCGGATGCGCCCGACGCGGCCGGGCGAGGCTCGGCCGGCGGCGAACATCGACTCGAGGAGTTGTGCGCCGCCTTCGACATCACGCTGTTCCTGGATCAGATCTCGGAACTCTCGCCCGTCGCGCAGACCCGGGTGCTGTATGCGATATTGCGGGCCGCCGAGGGCACGGCGGGCGCGAAGCGGCCCGGCGCGCGGCTGGTTTTAGCCACCAACCGGCCTTTGGGGCCGCTGGTCTTAAGCGGCGAATTCAAGCGTGATCTTTACGGCCGGCTCGCGGTGCTGACGATCGGGATGCCGCCGCTGCGCGATCGCCGCGCCGACATCGCGCTGCTGGCCGTCAACTTCCTGCGGATCGCCGCGCCCCAGTTGAGCTTCACGTCGGGCGCGCTCAAGGCGCTAAGTAATTACCCGTTCCCGGGCAACGTGCGCGAGCTGCACAATCTGGTTACCCGGCTCGCGATCATGCCGCGCGACGGCGTGAGCCGCCTTATCGATGCCGCCGACGTGCGTGCCCAATTCGTCGTCCCGGTCCTCAGTGCCTCGATATGGAAGTCGAGCCCCTTCCAGCAGCGGCGCGAGATGGTGATGCAGGCGCTGATGGTGTGCGGCGGCGACCGGCCGGCGGCCGCGCGCAAACTCGGCATCAGCGTGCGCGCGCTCCAGCAGCACGTCGTCGTAGGCCCGCCATCGCGCAACCGCTAGAGAGGTTGCGCAGGCCTTGGAGAATAGGCGGGTTTGACGCGGCAGCGGCCGGAGTGAAGCGCGCGGCCGCGCCAGCGCGGCGGCTCATCATCCAGCATTACAAGTCCGCGCTAGCCCTTGGGCAGACCGAGCACGCGCTCGCCGATGATGTTGTGCTGGATCTGGTTGGTTCCGGCGTAGATCGTCGGGCCGCGCGCCCCCAGCATCCGCTGCGACCACGCCCCGTGGTCGATCGCGAAGGCCGCGCCGTGCGCGAACTGGCTGTATGGCCCCAGCAGTTCCATCGCGAACATCGCGAGCTTCACCCCCAGCTCGGTGGCGCACAGTTTCATCATCGAGCCCTCCGGCCCCGGCGGCAGTCCCTTGAGCTGGCGCGTGAGATTGCGCAAGCCGGTGTATCTGATCGCCTCCACTTCCATCGCGAACTGCGCGATCCTCTGCCGCACGCTGGTATCGTCCCAGGCGCGGCGCCCGTTGCGCGCCATCCGCTGCGCGAGCGCCGTAAGCTCGCGTACCTGGCTCATCAGCCCGCGGTCATGGCCGCCCGAGCGCTCGAACATCAGCGTGGTGATCGCGACCTGCCATCCCTGGTTCTTGTGTCCGACGAGATTCTGTTTGGGCACGCGCACGTCTTCGAAGAAGACTTCGTTGAAGCCGCGCGCACCGGTCATCTGGACCAGCGGGCGCACCGTGATGCCGGGGCTGCGCATGTCGGCCAACAGGTAGCTGATGCCCTTGTGCTTGGGCGCCTCGGGGTCGGTGCGGGTAAGCAGAAAGATCCAGTCGGCATGCTGCGCGGCGGAGGTCCAGACCTTCTGCCCATTGACCACGAAGTCGTCGCCGTCCTCGACCGCGCGGGTCTGGAGCGCGGCCAAATCGGAGCCGGCATTGGGTTCGGAGTAGCCCTGGCACCAGATTTCCTCGGCGCTGAGAATTTTCGGGATGAAGCGGCGCTTCTGCTCCTCGGTGCCCCAGTGAATCAGGGTTGGCCCGATGAGACTGAGCCCCGAGCCGATGAACGGCAGCGGCACGCCGACGCGCGCCAGTTCCTCGTCAAAGATGACCGTTTGCAGCAAGCTCGCGCCGCGGCCACCGTATTCCCTTGGCCAGTCGATCGCGAGCCATCCGCCCGAGGCGAGCTTGCGACACCACGCAAGCTTCTGGTCCCAGTCGCTGTCGTCGTCCTCGGCCGCCAGCATATCGAATGCAAATTTCGCGTCGCGCGGCGCGTTGGTCTCGAGCCACGCGCGCAAGGCGGCGCGGAAGGCCTCGTCCTCGGCGCTGTAATTGAAATCCATGGTGTCCTCTCGCGTTTTCTTGGATTCCGGTCCGGTCGCACAGGCGTTCCGCGCTCGATGCTGACCGCCTCTAAAAATGCACATCGCGGGCGGTTTTTAAAGCATCTCGCGCGGCCGTCCGCGCGCTTCGCCGCCGGCCGCCGCCAACCCCGCCGTGCGCCCGCCGGGACGCGATTGACATCCCCTGGCCAATCGCGGAAAAAGAGCCCATACGACCGTGCAACAGTAAAAAAGTAAAAAGTGGAAATCACGTTCGACCTGCCCGCCGATGTCTTGGACGCCGGCTTTGCGCAGGAGGCCTTCGCCGCGCGCGCGCAAGTGGGCGCCAACAAGGGAGAAGCACGATGCGGCTGCTGCACACGATGATCCGGGTCAATGATCTCGACGAGACGCTGAAGTTCTACTGCGGCGCGATGGGAATGAAGCTGCTGCACCGCAAGGATTACCCCGACGGTAAATTCACCCTGGCCTTCGTCGGCGATCGGA
>JAKAVN010000223.1 GCA_021827495.1 Deltaproteobacteria bacterium
CACCTCGCCCTACTCGTTCCAGGGGATGGAGGACGAGGGGCTGAAGCTGCTCGAGAACGCCGGGCGGCACGTGGGCTTGCCGGTGGTCACCGAAATAATGGACCCGCACGACATCGAGCTGGTCGCCGGGCACGCCGATATGCTCCAGGTCGGCGCGCGCAACGCGCAGAATTTCTCGCTGCTGCGGCGCTTGGGCAAGATCAAGAAGCCCGTGCTGCTCAAGCGCGGGATGTCGACGCGGCTCGAGGAGTTCCTGATGGCGGCCGAGTACATCCTCTCCGCCGGCAACCCCAACGTGGTGCTGTGCGAGCGCGGCATCCGCACCTTCGAGACCGCCACGCGCAACACGCTCGATCTGAACGCCGTGCCGCTCCTCAAGCAATGGACGCACCTGCCAGTGCTGGTCGATCCGAGCCACGGCACCGGCATCTGGTCGCTGGTGATGCCGATGGCGCTGGCGGCGGTCGCGGCGGGCGCCGACGGGCTTTTGATCGAGGTGCATCCGTCGCCCGAGACGGCGCTCAGCGATGGTCCGCAGCAGCTCCGGCCCGAGCGCTTCGCCGAGTTGATGGCCGCGCTTAAGCCGGTGGCCGAGGCCATCGGCCGCACGCTGTGAGGCGTGCCCGTTCCTGCCGCAACGCCGCGCACCTAGAGCGCTCGCGCGCGGCGTCCGGCGCCACCCCCGGCCTATCGCGCGCCCCGCCACGATCTCGTCGTCCGTCGCGGTGCTATCCGTCAGTCGGGGACGATCCGCAGATTACACTCGCGATGGATGCGGCCGAACTCGTTCAGCTCTTTCTCGATCGGGGTCGGATTTGGTTTGGGGTCGCCCAGCATACTTTGCTTGGCGGCGGCCACGTCCATGCCGTCGGCCTCGACGGAAAGGTTATGGTCGTCGCACATGATAAATGCCATGGTGCAAAACACTCCTTGCGAATCCGACCACGCTAGCCGAAAGCGCCGCCGCTGTCAGCCTTGCCGCCGCCGTCGCGGTCCCGGCTCGCTCGCGGGTGGCGCCCGGCCTGCGGCAACGCGGCGCGCCGTTTACCGATCGCGCGGGCTTTATGCTAGTCGATAGCCGATAGCGGACAAACGGAACTGGAGCGTATGCGATGAGTCTTAAAGGAGCGGCCGCCGTGGTCGGAATCGGCGAACTCAAGCCCACCAAGGATGCGCCTCCCGACGTGACCGCGCTCGGCCTGATGTCGAGCGCGGCGGCCGAGGCGATCGCCGACGCCGGGCTCGAGACCAGGGAGATCGACGGGTTCCTGTGCGGAATGGCGTTCGCGGACGCCGGGATGCTCTATCCGGCGAGCGTCGCCGAGGTGATGGGCATCAATCCACGCATGCTTAACCAGGTCGATATCGGCGGCGCGAGCCCGGCCGGGATGGTATGGCGGGCGGCGGCGGCGATTAACGCCGGGATGTGCCAGGCGGTGCTCTGCATGGCGGGCGATCTCAACAAGCTTGGCGACCAGAAGCCGCCGGTCATCTCGGTGCAGCGCGAGTTCGAGGCGCCCTACGGAAATATCGGCGCCAATTGCGGCTACGCCATGATCGCCAATCGCCACATGTACGAATACGGCACCACCGCGCGGCAGATGGCGAAGGTCGCGGTCGACCAGCGCAAGAGCGCGGTCAAAAATCCGCTGGCGGCGTTCAACGACCGCGAACTGACGATCGACGACGTGCTCAACTCGCGCCTGATCGTCGATCCGCTCCACCTCTACGAAATCGTCAGCCCGTGCAGCGGCGCAGCGGCCGTCGTGGTGGCCTCGCCCGAGATCGCCAGGCGCACCCCGCATCCGCCGGTGTGGCTGCTCGGCGCGGGCGAATACTCCAACCACGCGACGATTACCTACGCGCCCTCGCTGACCGATTCGCCGGTCAAGATCGCCGCCGAGGGGGCCTTCAAGATGGCCGGCGTCGCGCACCAGGACATCGACCTGGTCTGCCCCTACGACTGTTACACCATCACGGTGATCGTGACACTCGAGGACGCCGGGTTCTGCAAGAAAGGGCAGGGCGGCGCCTTCGTGTGGGATCACGATCTGTCGTACGCCGGCGACTTCCCCTGCAACACGCACGGCGGCCAGCTCTCCTTCGGCCAGCCCGGGCTGGCCGGCGGGATGAGCCACGTAACCGAAGCGGTGCGCCAGTTGATGGGCCGTGGCGGCCAGCGCCAGGTCAAAAATGCGCGGCTCGCCTATGTCAACGGCAACGGCGGCATCATGAGCGAGCAGGCAAGCCTGATTCTGGAGCGGCGCGCATGAGCGAGTACCACAAGCCTCTGCCCAAGCCGACGCCCACCAGCCGCCCATTCTGGGAGGCCGCGCGGCGCCATGAACTAAGCCTCCAACGCTGCGCAGCGTGCAAGGCGTACATCTATTATCCGCGCGCCCGGTGCCCGCATTGCTTTTCGGATCGGCTCGGTTGGGAGCGCGTCAGCGGACGCGGCAAGGTCTACAGCTATACGGTGGTGCGCCGCGCTTCGAGCCGCGCGTTCGCCGATCAGCCTTATGTGCTGGCGATCGTCGAGCTCGAAGAGGGGCTGCGGATGACCACCAATATCGTCGCTGAGCCGCATAGCGTGCAGGTCGGGATGCCGGTGGTGGTGCAGTTCGACGACGTTACCCCCGAGCATACGCTGGTCAAATTCAAGCCGGCGTAGCTCCGTCGCCAACCCGCATCTCGCGGCGTAGCGTTGAAGTCGAGAGCCTGAAACCGCGCGGAATGCGCCGCGCGAAACGTCGATTATCTCGCGCCTGTGGTTAGCTGATCAGGCGCGCTGGACGGCCTTCTCGCGGCCCGCTACGTATAGTCCGTGTCCATTTAGTCCAGCATTTCGATCTTGCGCGAATGTCGTACCCGATAGCCCTTGGTCCTGCCTTGCGATGGAATTATTCGACCACGATGGGCGCCGTCGCGAGTGGCGCAGCCGGATGATCCCGCGCTTTGCGCCCGCAATCTCGGCGCACCGGCGCTGGCGGTAATTGATGGCCATCCGGGGCGGAACGCAGCGCTCAAGCTGCAATGGCCCAAGCTCGCGTCCAGATGCGCTGGCGGCGCCGCGACGGCGCCCACCGCTCGCCGCTGGTTGGTGCCGGCGTGAAGTTCTCCGACGGAGGCCCGCTCGATCTCGCCGACCCCATTACTCACTCAACTGACAATCAACCAAGGGAAACCGCCTGATCATCACCGCCCGATCCATAACATTTGACAATTACTCCGCGCGAGGTGAACATGCTCGCTCCTGTCCACGCGGCTATGACTGAATAGCAAGCGAGAGTGGCGCTGAAAAGCGCGTTTGTTTACTGTGATTGCAGCGGACAGCCTCTGCGCCTAACAGGTTGCGGAAAAACCCGGCGAAAGACGATTTTGGCGAAGAGTACGCATTACTACGATCACGAAAGTGAGTGTTGGATTAATGTTGTCAGGGGTCAAAAACACTTTTTCCGCAACCCGCTAAAGGAGGTTCGCGGTGCATGGTTCAGGCTTCTGAGGCAAGCGCGGCTTCGCGAGCGACCCCTCTACCAGTGCCGGCACACATATGCCACATTGCTTCCTTCCGAGGGTCTGAATCCGCTCTACGTTGCCCGTCGGCTGGGCCATGCCACGGTGGCGATGATCATCCGCCACTATGCGCGTTGGACGCGTAAGTCGGATCGCAGCGACACGGAAAAAATCGAAAGAGCGCTTGCGGCAGCGGATTTGGCTCTGGCAAAAATATCACAAATGTTCCAGAAAGTGGCAAATTCAAACTCTTCACAGAGTCCTTGGAAAGGAGTTACCCCGGTCGAGTGGACGGCGGAGGGCTTGCGGTTGACTCCCGTGGGTGGTGACTCGTTTCGTAGTTGATGGGCGACAGATAGTCGAGGGCGGAGTGGCGGCGATGGGGGTTATCCCGGCCCT
>JAKAVN010000043.1 GCA_021827495.1 Deltaproteobacteria bacterium
GGCCTCATTCGGCCCAGGAGTCATCGAGCTGCCGCGCCAGCCTTTTCTTCTATTTGCAGCGTCGGGAACTGATATACAAGGAGTCATTCAGCAGAGGCTGATTACCGCAGCCCAACACCGTCAACTGAAACGGGGTAGGCCCACTTCCTCGCAATTCATTGCGAATGCGGGAATCGATAGGAGACACCACCCGACCAAGGCGAGCGCGGCGGCGTGGCGGAGTGTGATCAACTATTTTCCCTTTGAGCGCGGATCGTCGTTTCGGAGCCTCGAAAATTGGGAATTTTCGGAAAATCGCGGCTAGCGCGGAGCTCAACTCCGGAGCACGCGTTCGAGCGCGGCCACCAGGCGGCGGTTCTCTTCCCTCAGCCCGACGCTGGCGCGCACGTGGCGCGGCAGCCCGTAGCCATTCATCGGGCGCACAATTACCCCCTCGCGCAGCAGCCGTTCGTAAACCGTACGTCCCTCGCCGACCTCGACCAGGATGAAGTTGGCCTGGCTCGGCACGAACGGCAGCCCGAGCCGGCGAAACTCGCCCTCCAGGTAGGCCATCCCCTCCGCGTTGACCTCGAGCGTGCGGCGCACGTGCTCGTGGTCGTCCATCCCGGCTTCCACCGCGACCAGCCCGAGCGAAGTGATGTTGAACGGCTGGCGCACGTTGTTGAGCAGGCGGGTGATGTCCTCGCGCGCGACCGCGTAGCCCACGCGCAGGCCGGCGAGGCCAAAAATCTTCGAGAAGGTGCGCAGCGTGACCAGCATCCGGCGCCCGTCGTGATCCTTTTCGTGATCTTGCAGCGAGTCGGGATACTCGGGATCCCGCACGAACTCGAAGTAGGCCTCGTCGGCGACGATCACCACGCGCTCGGGCACGCGCTCCAGGAAGCGCCGCCACTCGGCCCTGCGATAGATGGTGCCGGTCGGATTATTGGGATTGCCGAGGAACACCAGCCGGGTGTTGTCGTCGATCGCCGCCGCCATCGCGTCGAGGTCGAAGACATAGCCCTCGCCAAGCGGTATCTCCTTGGCCGCGCCGCCGGAGGCCGCAATCGCGAGCTGGTAGATGACGAACGAGTGCTCCGCGATCACCGCGTTCAGCCCGGGACGCAGAAATAGATAAGCCAGCAGATTCAGAATCTCGCACGAGCCCGAGCCCATGAAGATCCGGTCGGGGCTCACCTGATGCTTGGCCGCGATCTTGTGGCGCAGCGTCCAGCTCGAACCGTCGGGGTAGCGATGAAGATCGCCGAGCGCCCCGCGAATCGCGGCCACCGCCTTGGGCGACGGGCCGACCGGATTCTCGTTGGAGGCGAGCTTGGCCGGCTCGCCGATGCCCAGTTCGCGCTGGACCTCTTCGATAGGCTTGCCGGGCTCGTAGGGATGGAGCGCGGCAACCCCGGGCAAAACCAAATCGTCGGCTTTTATCAAGGCGCTTGCGGGCGGCCGTGCTAGGCGGCGGGCTGCCTGCCCTCAGGATACGATCCCAGTACTTTCAAAAAAAGGGCCTTGCGCGCGAGCGCCGCGAGCGCGCGTTTGAGCCCGGGGTCCTCGCGATGGCCGTGGAGGTCGACGAAGAACAGATACTCCCACGGGCGCGAGCGCAGCGGACGCGATTCGATCTTCGAGATGTTGATCCGGTTGCGGGCGAAGATGTTGAGCGCTTGGTTGAGCGCACCCACCTGATCGCGCACGGCGAACAGCGCGCTGGTCTTGTCGGCGCCGCTGCGCCCGGCCGGATTGCGGCCGATCACCAAAAAGCGCGTGGTGTTCCGCGCCGAGTCCTGGATATTGCGCGCGATCACGCGCAGCCCGTACGGCGCCGCCGCCGCCTCCGAGGCGATCGCCGCCGCCGCGGGCTCGGCCGCCGCGCGCGCGGCCGCCGCCGTGTTGGAGGCGGCCGCCTCCAGTTTGCAATGCGGAAAGTTGGCGGCGAGATAGTTGCGGCACTGGCCGAGCGACTGCTGATGGGAATAGATCAGACGGATCGCCGCGGCCTCGCCGTCGCGCGACATCAGGGCGTGGCGAATCGGCAGCAGCACTTCGCCGATGATCACCAGCGGCGTGTCGATCAGCAAATCGAGCGTCAAGGTCACCGAGCCCTCGGTCGAATTCTCCACCGGGACCACGCCGAAATCGGTGCGCGCGGTGTCCAGCGCGGCGAACACCGCGGCGATCGAAGGCTGCGCGGCGAACTCGGCGCTCGAGCCGAAACGCATCCGCGCGGCCTCGTGCGAGTAAGTGTACTCGGGACCTAAAAAGGCCACCCGCAGCGGATGCTCGAGCGCGGTGCAGGCCGAGATTATCTCGACGAAGATGCGCCGCACGTGCTCGCCGGTGAGCGGCCCCGGGTTGTGCGCCGCCACCTGGTCGAGCACCGCGCGCTCGCGCGCGGGCTGATAGATCGCGGCGCCGGCGGCCTGCTTGAGCGCGCCGATGGCCTGGGCGGCTCGCGCGCGCTGGTTGAGCAGGCGCAGCAGCTTGAGGTTGAGGGCGTCGATCTGCGCGCGCAGGCGCTTCAGACTCGCCGCACCGGCCGGACTTGCCGGACTTGCCGCATTTGCCGCCGGCGCCGGATCGAGGCGCGATGCGGCGCCGGCGGCCTTGGGTTTTCGCGATGCCGTTGCGCTGGATGCCATGGCGGACAAGATGGCTAGCCCAACGGGCGCTGATTTTCAACGCGCCGGCTTGACACGAACCCCGCGCCCATCGCGGCGAACTTCTTCTCGCGCGCGCGGCGCAGCCGAATCGGCGACAGGCGCTCCAGGCGTGCGAGCTGGCGCTCCAGTGCGCGGCCCAGCTCGCGCGCGGCGTGCGGCGGGTCCAGATGCGCGCCGCCCGGCGGCTCCGGCACGACTTCGTCGGCCACCTTAAGACGTAGCAGGTCGGGCGCCGAGAGCTTGAGCGCCGCCGCCGCGTCGGCCACCCGCTCCGGACCGCCCTCGCGCCACAAAATCGCGGCGCATCCCTCGGGCGTGATCACCGAATAGCAGGCGTTCTCCTGCATCAGGATGACGTTGGCGACGCCCAGCGCGAGCGCGCCGCCCGAGCCGCCCTCGCCAATCACGCAGGCTATGACCGGCGTCTCAAGCCGCATCATCAGCTCCAAATTGGCGGCGATCGCCTCGGCCTGGCCGCGCTCCTCAGCGCCGAGCCCCGGCTCCGCGCCCTGCGTATCTATAAACGTGATCAGCGGAAGGCCCATCCGGCTGGCCAGATCGTAAACCCGCGCCGCCTTGCGGTAGCCCTCGGGATGGGACTTGCCGAAGTTGCGCCGGATCCGTTCCTGAGTCGAGCGGCCGCGCTGATGGCCGACGATCGCAACCGCCCGGCGCCCGAAGTAGCCCAACCCCGCCACGATCGCGCCGTCGTCGGCGAAGCGGCGGTCGCCGTGGATCTCGAAGAAGTCGCGCACCAGGTGCTCGACGTAGTCCAGGGTCTGCGGACGCGACGGATTGCGCGCCAGGCGCACGCGCTCGATGGCGCTGATCGCCGCGGGCGCGACGGCGTGCTTGGCCTCGGCGGCCGGATTGCCCGCGGCGCGATCCCCCGCGGCCAACTTGGCCGCGCGCACACGGGTATGTGGAGAGGTCGCCATCGAGGATCGATCTATCAGGTTCAGCGGGTTGCCGCCTGCGGGCGCGCGAAAAATGCGCGCAACAGGCTGCCAGCTTCCTCAAGCCCGCGCTCCGCGTCAACCCACACGATCTCGGGATCGGCGCGAAACCAGGTGAGCTGGCGCTTGGCCAGCCGGCGCGTGTCGCGCTTGGCGAGCTCGATCGCCTCGCCCGGCGCCAGCTCGCCGCGCACGGCGGCGGCGATTTGCCGATAGCCGACGGTCTTGAGCGGCGGCCGCCCGGGATCGCATCCGGCCTCGAGCAGCGCGCGGACCTCGCCGGCCAGTCCGCGCTCGACCATCGCGTCGAAGCGCCGGTTGATCGCCTCGTACAACCGCTTGCGCTCCAGCGCGAGCCCGACCGTGAGCGTCTCGTACTCGCGCGCGGCGAAGCGATGGCTCTGCTGGTGGGCGCTTATCGGCTGGCCGGTGAGCCGGAAAACCTCGAGCGCGCGCACGATGCGGTAGCGGTCGCGAGGGCCAATTCGCGCGGCCGAGGGGGCGTCGACTTCGGCCAGGCGCGCGTGCAGATATTCCACTCCATGCGCGGCGGCGAGCGCCTCCAGTTCGCGGCGCAGCGCGGGCGCGGCGGCCGGCCCGGCGAAGATTCCGCCGCGCAGCACCCGCAGATAAAAGCCGCTGCCGCCGACCACCAGCACCTTGCGGCCGCGCGCCGCGATCTCCGCAATCGCCGCGCGCGCGAGCTTTAGAAATTCCGCCACGTCCAGCGGTTCATCGATCGCGCGAAGGTCCAATAAATGATGCGGCACGCGGCGGCGATCCTCGGCCTCCGGCTTGGCCGTGCCGATATCCATTTCGCGGTAGACCTGGCGCGAGTCGGCGTTGACGATTTCAGCCCCCAGCCGGATGGCGAGCGCGAGTGCGGCGGCCGACTTGCCCACTCCGGTCGGTCCCACGATGAAGCCGACCCGAATTGGCTGCGCCGCAGCCGCCGGCTCGACCGGCGAGTCCGCGCCGGCCCCGCTTGCCGCCGCGTTCATCACGCTGTTCGTTTCGCTCACCCGCATAACCCCTTCGCCCATGACCATAACCGCTTCGCTGATCGGAATATCCGCGCCGTTTACCGGCGGAACATCCGCTCGATCAAGCCGCGGCCCCATTGTATATGGACCGGGCGGCCATGCGGGCAGTTGCTCTTGAACTCGGTGCGGTCGAGTTCTTCGAGCAGTGCCGCGATCTCGGGCTCCTTGAGCACCCGGCCCACGCGCACCGAGCCGTGGCAGGCGAGCTGCTTGAGCAGCTCCTCGAAAGCCGCGCCGCCGCGCGTCCTCATCCCGTCCTCGCCCATCGCGTCGATCATCTCGGCCAGCAGCCGCGCCCCGCCGTCGGCGCCAAAGACCGCGGGCGCGCCCTTGAGCAGCAGCGTGGTGGGGCCGAACGGCTCGAGCTCGAAGCCCATCGCGCGAAACTCGCTCAGCGCCTGATGGACTTGCGGGGCGCGCGCCGGGCTGAGCTCGATCGGGACCGGCGTGAGCATCGTCTGCACCCGGATGCCGCCCGCGCGCAGCTCGGCGCGCAGCTTCTCGAAGGTGACGCGTTCGTGCGCCGCGTGCTGGTCGACCAGGATCAGGCCGTCGTCGCCCTCGAGCGCGAGGTAGCCGGCGAAGAGCTGGCCAACGACGCGCAGCCGCGAGTACATCGGGATGCGCTTGTCGGGGACGCGGTTCTCGCCGGGGTGGCCGAGCGGGACGGCCTGCGCGCCGGGAACGGCGGCGGGCGCGGGATGCGCGCCGCCATTGATCGCAGGCGCCGGCGCGGCGGCGGAGTTATCGGCGGCGGGTTGGTAGAGCGCGGCGGCCTCGGCCGCCTTGCCCGGGCCCCATCCAAGCCCCAGCGCACGCTGCTCGGCACGCGCGGGAGCCGCCGCGTCGGGCACCAGCCGCAGCGCCGGCGCGGCCGCTGAAGCCCCGAGCAGCGCGCCGCTGGGCTCGGGACGCTGCGCCACGGCAGGCGGCGCGCCGGCCGCGGTCTGGTCGGCGAGCCGTTCGCGCAGCGCATGGTAGACCGCCTCGAAGACCGCGCCCGAGTTGCGAAAGCGCACCTCGGTCTTCATCGGATGAACGTTGACGTCGACCTCCTCGGGGCGCATCTCGACGAAAACCGCGGCCGCCGGATAGCGCCCGCGCGGGATGAGCGTGTCGTAGGCCTGGGCCACGGCGCGCTGGAGCACGCGGTCACGCACCGCGCGCCGGTTGACGAAGGTGAAGACCATCCGCGAGCTCGGATAGGAGTCCTGGCTGATGCTGGCGAGCCCGAAGACCCGCGCGCCGGCGCGCTGCGAGTCGAACGGCAGCATCCGCGCCGCGACCTTCGCTCCAAACAACTGGCGCATCCGCTCCAACACCGAGGCGGCGCGCGCAAGCTCATAGACTACCCTGCTCTCGGCGATGAGCTTGAAGGCGGCGCGCCAGTGGGCGAGCCCCAGGCGCGCAATCACCTCGGCCGCGGCGCCCTGCTCGGTGGCGACGGTCTTGAGAAACTTCAGGCGCGCCGGCGTGTTGAAAAAAAGCTCGCGCACTTCGATTCGGGTGCCGGGTGCGGCGGCGCATTCGCGCGTCAGCGAAACCTCGCCGCCGTCGGCCACGACTTCGACCGCGGCCAGGTCGGCGGCGCGCCGCGTGACCATCTTCAGGCGCGCGACACTGGCGATCGAGGCGAGCGCCTCGCCGCGAAACCCCATCGTGCGGATCGCAAAGAGGTCGGCGGCGTCGCGAATCTTGGAGGTGGCATGGCGGCGCAGCGCGAGGATCGCGTCCTCGCGGCTCATCCCGCAGCCGTCGTCGCCGACCGCGATAAGCCCCGCGCCGCCGCGTTCGATCTCGACGGTTATCGCCTTGGCCCCGGCGTCGAGCGAATTCTCGACCAGTTCCTTGAGCGCCGAGGCCGGCCGCTCGACCACCTCGCCGGCCGCGATTTGGCTGGCGACCTGCTCGGGGAGAATATGGATCAGCCGCTCCGCCATCCCAAGCCCCGCCCTCTCAAAGGACTTACAAGACAATGGAGGGTTTGCGCGCCCGACTCAAGCCGTTTCCGCCCCTCAGCGCGCCAGCTATCCTCCATCGACCGACAGCAACATGGCCGGTGACGCAGGATGCCGCATCCGAGCGGAGCCACGCGGCCGCCTCGCCGATCTCGCCCGGCTCGCCCAGCCGCTTGAGCGGCCCGGCGCCCGCGGTATCGGGCGAAGTAGGCCCCTTTTATCGCGCCGCCCAAGCGGGTATCGTGAGGCTTCGATTCCGATCCAACGACAACCAATCCAATCAAGCGGAACAACAGATGCGAACCTGTGCGATTTGCGGTAAGCGGCCCTCGGTCGGAAACAACGTGAGCCACGCCAACAACAAGACCAAGCGCCGATGGCAACCCAACCTGCAAGAGGTGCGCGCGGCGGTGGGCGGCGGCGTCAAACGAATCCTGGTCTGCACGCGATGCATCCGCAGCGGCCGGGTGGCCAAGGTCGCTCCCGGCGCCCAGGCGCGCCACGCGGCGGCCGCCGGCACACCGTCCTAACCGGCGAGCCCAAGCCACGCAAGCAGGCGCTCGGGCGGACGCGCGATTATCGCCTTGCCGCCCTTGACCACCACCGGACGCTGCATCAGCTCCGGATGCTTCAGCAACAGCGCCACCACCGCCTCGGCTGACCCGCAGTCCGCGGACTTGAGCCCCAATTCCTCGAAGCGGCGATCCTTGCGCACCAGTTCGGCGGGCGGCGTATCGAGCATCGCCACGATACGCTCGAGCGTCGCGCGGTGCAGTGGGGTTTTGAGATACTCGACGGCGTCGAACTCGACCCCGCGGGCGCGCAGCAACTCCAGCGCGCCACGTGAATTGCCTCAGCCAGGGTTGTGATAAAAAGTGACCTTTTTCATCGTGCGGATTCCCCCGATGCGCTTTTCTTGCGCCAGGGTTTGTTTCAGCATAAGCGCAGAGCTGTGCTTCATCAAACGGCGCAGCGAAAATCGCGTTGGTGCTCCGATGCCGGGAGGCATGCGGACGATGCACCAAACAGGCATACGCACGGCGGGGATGACAACGATGGTTCGTTCGAAGATGCAGCGGTCGAAAATGGCCGCGTCCAGAGTTGCGCGAGCGGCGCTGGCAGGCGCGGCGGTGGCCATGGCAATTGTGATGACGGCGGTGAGCGGCGCGGCGGCGGTGAATGCCGCGGCGCAATCCACGGAGCTGTCGGCCATCGCCGGGCACGAGGTGGCGGCGATGGCCCCGCCGGGCGTCGCCACGCAAGAGATGTCCACCCCGGTGAGCGGCACGCTGGCCGCGCCCGAGGCGGGTCCGCTCGCCCGCCATGAGCTGCATTTCCAGGGGCGCGTAAGCGGGGACATCTATACCGTGCGGACTGGCGGCGGCGGTGCGTTTTCGACCATGCTGCCGGCGGGCGTCTATGATTTGCGCGGCGAGCACGGCGCCATGATTGCGCGTGCGGTGATGGTCGGATCGAGCCCCGTCAACCTTGGCCAGGTGCACGCACCCAGCCGGTACAATATGTGGCGCCTGCTCGAGCGGCAGGAAATCGGCCAGGCGATCGTGCAAAGTCCGGCGCCTGCGACGGCCTACGTGCCCGCTCCGGGCGAAGGCCGGGCGCCAGTCGCCGTCACGCCGGTAGCGAGCGCCCGGGTGATGGGCGCGGGGCCCAATGGCCAGCCGCTGGCCCCGGCGGAGGTCATGCCGGCCGAGATCCAACAACAGACCGAACTCCCCGCGGGCGCCGAAGTCCCGGCCCCCGGGATGCCGCCCGCGCAGGACCTCGCGCCCACGCCCGGCGCAAACGGCGGCGGCTACTGACAAACGGTAAATTGCGGGGGCCGCGCGTGATGTGTTAGCTTTCCCCCTCCGCTAGGATCATACGCGCAGGGGCGGCGTACCCAAGTGGTTAAGGGAGAGGTCTGCAAAACCTCCATTCAGCGGTTCGAATCCGCTCGCCGCCTCCACACTTTCTCTCTCCAAAAATCCTATATGACGAGCACTTAGACGATTGCCGCGCTGCGCGGCAGGGGGCGACCGGACGGCTGTCACTGATCAAAGCCACCCTCCTCGGCGTTCCCAAGCTCTTCATCCTTGCAGTTGGGCTTCTGGTGAAGCTCGGCATACGCCTCCCGCGCGAGTGGGCAATCGATGCGCGCGCAGGCAAAAGCCTCAACCCGCTTCACAAGCTCGGCCGAGCCGCAAACGATCCCTGTTGGATGATCAGAATAAGTTTTACCATTTTATAGATAGAATAAGAGATTAAAGATAACTAAAAGCTAACTTAGTATTTAGAGATGATTTGAGGGGTAAATTGCCTTATTTTCATGTCTAGACAAAATATGAAAGAATATGTAACATTAAAAATATCTAAAAGGGACATTAAACATCAGAGAGTAAACAAATGGAATCGTCGCGTGTTTTAGAAGCCCAAACGGAGATTCCAGAGGAGGAGGGAAATGAACAAGATACTGACTGTTTCCTGTTGTTTGCTGGGCTTAGCGGTAGCCTGCGTTCCTGCCTACGCGAGTCCCACCAGGAAGAAGATCACGCTGGACTGCAGCAGCGCCGCCCCTGACATTATTACCGGCAACGCGACGGTAACATTGTGTGGTTCGTCGCCTACAGGAGTATGCGGCGGAGATATGTATGTTTGTCCATCCACCCCCGTTTATTGCGATAGCAGCGGAACAACCGCCCCTATATCAACAACCGTTCAGTGCACTGCGCCGTTTAAGGTGGATGGGATGACCGCTACTATCGGCTTCATAGACTATGACGGCAGCATTAGTAGTACGACCATTATAACTTCAGGCGGCTCTTCCCCGGGTAGCACGCTGAGCGGGAAGGGATTCGTCACGACAAC
This sequence comes from Deltaproteobacteria bacterium, assembly GCA_021827495.1. Classification (GTDB taxonomy): domain Bacteria; phylum Desulfobacterota; class Binatia; order Binatales; family Binataceae; genus JAKAVN01. The sequence goes on from JAKAVN010000043.1 coordinate 9,477, forward strand.
TGGTAGCGGCAGTGACACGGTCTCACTGACTGTCAAGTAACATCGGCGCTCCTGACCAGCCATGAATTAATGGGCCCGGCCCGGCGGGCAGGCCGGGTCTTAAATTAACGTCAAGGCGGCGGGCGCTTTGCCTTCCTTAATAGATCCGCGTGTCAGCGCGCAGCCGCGCCCGGAGAAGGAGCCGAAACCACGGTGAGCTTCACCGGGCAGCTCGACCGGTCTTCGCCATAGCAGATCCGGCTGACCGCGCCGGCGGGCCGGTCCTTCTCCTGGGCATAGCCGGGACAGATCCAGTGCCCACCCCCGCCACGATACATCGCGACCGCGAAGTAGCGGCCGGGCGCGAGCGCGCCGCTGGCCTGCCCGGCGCCAGCGGGCAACTCCTGAGAAGCCACGATCTCGTACCCGTCGTGGGCGCCGCCCATCTCGAACTGCATCACCATCAACTCCCATCGCGCTCCGCCGTGATTGGCTACCTGGTAGGTCATCGCGGAATTCGACGAGAAGACCGGCTTGTCGCGGCAAAGCCAGGGCCGCGCCTGTGCCGCATGCGCGGGCGGCGCACCCGCAACGGCAACGCCGATTGCACAGCTCAGGGCAAGCAGCCAATGTCCAAGCCTCATCGTATCACCCCTCATCATCCATCGCTTTTTTCACCAACCCTCGCCCCGCGCCTCCGATGTCGGCGCTTCGATAATCCGAGCGCGGGCGCTCACTGCCTCGCCATTCTGCCTCGCACGCAAGCTCCCGCTTCATATGCGGGCATCAGGCCGCCGCACTGCCGCATACTTCGATAATCCGCCGCACGATCTCGCCGAGATCGGAATCCTTGGGCGTGAACACCGCCCGCACTCCCATCCCGAGCAGCGCCTTGCGGTCGCGGTCGGGAATTATCCCGCCCATCACCAGCCTGACGCCGCCCACGCCGCGTTCCTTGAGCAGCGAGATCGTCTCGCGCGCGATTGCAAGATGGGCCCCGGCGAGCGAGCTTATCGCCAGCACCTCGGCGTCTTCCTGGAGCGCGGTCTCCACCATCTGCGCCGGCGTCTGCTTGAAGCCCGCCAGGATCACTTCCATCCCGGCCTGCATGCAGGCGTGCGCGAGCAGCTTGACCGCGTTGATATGGCCGTCGAGCCCGGCCTTGCCCAGCGCGATGCGGATGCGCCGCGGAGCGCGCGGCACCTTGAGCGGCGCCAGCGCCGCCGTGCGATCGAGCACCGGCGGGGTGTAGCGGCCGTTGGTCGCCTGTTCGATAGCCGCGGCCCACTCGCCCACCGTGCCGCCGGCGCGCGCCAGTTCCACCGTGGATTCCATCACGCCGCCGCCGCTTGCGGCCGCGCGCCGCAGTGCTTCAAGCGCGTGGGCCACCGCACCCGCGTCGCGCTCGGCGCGCCATCGGCGCAGCGACTCGATCCGTTCGCGCTCGGCCGCCGCGTGCTCGGCCGCATCGTCGACGGCCGCGCCCGGCGCGGTGAGGCCGATCTCGCCGAGGAAGGCGTTGACGCCGACCTGCACGAGTTCGCCGCTCTCCAGCCTGCGCTGGCGCTCGGCGAGCAGGCGCGTCAGCTCGCCACCGACGGCGGCGATCGCGCGCGCGTAGCCGGCGGCGCGCAGCGACAGCGCGATCGCGCGCGCGCGTTCAGCAGTCTCGGCGGTCAGCTTCTCGACCACCTTGCTACCCTCGAAGATGTCGCCCCACTCGGCCAGCCCGGTCTCGTGCATCAGGATTTGCTGCGTGCGCAGGCTGAGCGCCTGCTCGGCCTGGTCCGGCAGCGCCATCGCCTCACGGAAGCCAGGCAACTGCAGGGCGTTGACCCGCGCGGCGGCCGAGATCACCACCGGCAGCGCCTCGTAGGCGATACGGATGATGTTGAGCTCGGGCTGGCGCTCGGTGAGGGTCAGCGAGCGCACCTGGCATCCGGCGCGAAACGCGACGTCGCCGATGCCGTATTCGCCGCGGCACAGATCGCGCCACAGCTTGAAGTAGGCGCGCACCTTGGCAATCTCGGGCACCAGCTCGATGCCGCTGTTGATGAAGAACGAGATGCGCCGCACGGTCTGCTCGAAAGCCTCGCGCCCCAGGCGCGGGCGCAGCGCGTCGAGGATCATCAGGGCGTTGCCGAAGGTATAGCCGATTTCCTCGGCCGGGCCGGCCCCGCTTTCCATGTAGTGGTAGCCGCAGCAGTTGATCGGGTTCCAGTTGGGCACGCGCTCGACCGCGAAGCTGATGAGCTCGGTCGAGATGCGGAAGGAGACGTCGGGATAAAAAATCGAGGTGCCGCGCGCGACGAACTCCTTGAGCAGATCATTTTGCGTCGTGCCGCGCAGCTCCGTCCATGGCACGCCGCGCCGCTCGGCCACCACCAGGTAGAGCGCGAGCACAAACGGCGCGGTCGCGTTGATCGTCATCGAGGTGTTGATCGCGCCAAGGTCAATCCCGGCGAGCAGTTCCTCCATGTCGCGCCAGTGGCAGATCGAAACGCCGGCCTTGCCGGTCTCGCCGGCGGCGACCGGCGCGTCGGGATCGTACCCGTTCTGGGTCGGCAGATCGAAGGCGATCGAAAGTCCGCGCTGGCCCCGGCTCAGGTTTTCCAGGAAGCGGCGGTTGGCCTGACGGGCGTCGCCGAAGCCGGCGTAGGTCCTGATAATCCAAGGCTCACGCGGACGCGATTTTTTGTCCGCGCCTTGCGCGGGCGTTGCGGCTGCGCTCATCGGTCCTCCGACCTCGCTCTCGCGATCCCTCTCGCGTGAGACCGCCGCCGGTAGCCGAAGCGGCCGCGCGCGGCGGTCTCTACAGAGCGTAACGGCCGCCGCCAGCCGATGCCAGCGGCGGCGTGCTCGGCTGGCCAGTGGCTGGAAAACTGAAGGGCCTGCGCTAATCCGAGCTCCCCTTAACGCAGCGGCGGGACGTCGAGCGCGCGGCCAAGTTCATGCGAGTTATGGCTGATGCGCCTGCGGCTGCGCGCTGGCTTCGCCCGCGCGCAGCGCCGCGAGCTGGCGCGCCAGCTCGCGCACCAGCGCCAGCCCCTCCACGCCGCGGCACTCGGCAAGTTCGATTATCGGCGCGCCGAGGCGCCGGCGCACCAGCGCCAGCGCCCGGCGCTGGCCGGCTGCGCGCCTGAGTTCGTCGCGCGCCAGCGCCCCGAGATCATCCAGACGGGGCGCGGCGGCGCGCAGCGCCGGACGCCGCGCCAGGCGCACCAGGTCGTGCGCGTCGAAGCGCGGCGCGCGCATGCGGTTGAAAATCACCGCGGCCACCTCGAGGCCGAGCCCGCGCAGCGCCGCATGCGTCTCCAGCGTTTCACTCACCGCGAATGGCTCGGGCGAGGTGACCAGCACCACCGCGCAGCGCGCCGGGTCGCGCAGGAATTGCGCCACGCGATGGGCCGTGCGGCCGACGATCCCGGCGCCGAAAGTTTCGTGCGCCGCCAGCGGCATCCGCAATACGCTCAGCGCCTGGCCGCTGGCCGGCGCGTCGAGCACGATCAGGTCCCACGGCGGCGCGGGCGGCCGGAGTTCCAGCTCGTGGAATATTTTCCCCACGATGATCAGCTCGCGTAGCCCCGGCGCCGCGTCGACGAAGTAGCCGTACGCGCCGCTGTTGACCACCGCCTTGAGCAGCGCGCGGCTCGGCACCACGGTGGACAGGTATTCCTCGAGCTGATGCGCCCCGTCGAGCACCATCGTCCACAATCCCGGCGCGGCTTGGGCCGGGTCGAGGCCGGGCTTGCGTCCGAACGCGGCCGCGAGCGCGCCCAGCCGGTCGTACTCCATCGCCAGCACCCGGGCCGGGTCGGCCGCGCGCACGGTGGCGAGCGCGGCGCTCACGCTGGTGCGGCCAACGCCGCCCTTGCCGACCACGATCAGCGCCTGGCGTCTGAGCAGTTGGTCGATCATCTATTGAGGCGCGCGCGGATATTGACGCATCGCCAAAGATGCGGGCCGACGCCGTATACATTTATGACGCGCGCGGCGGCCGGGCACGGATTCACAAAAATGCGCCGCGGCTGGGGCGCGGCGCGCGCTACCAGCGCAGCAGGTTCGCGCCCCAGGTCAGGCCGCCGCCGCAGGCGTTGAGCAGCACCAGGTCGTTGTCGTGGATGCGCTTTGCTTCGAGCGCCTCGTCCAGCGCGATCGGCACCGAGGCGGCCGAGGTGTTGCCGTAGCGATCGATATTGGTGAAGACCTTGTCCGGGGCAATGCCCAGGCGGTCGGCGACCGCGTTGAGGATGCGGATGTTGGCCTGATGCGGCACGATGAGCGCGACCTCCGCGAGGCCCACGCCGGCGCGCTCGGCCACCTTGAGCGTCACATCCGCCATCGAGCGCACGGCGATCTTGAACAGCTCCGGGCCCTTCATCTTGATCGCATCGTCGGGCGAACGCCGCACCTCGGAGTCGAGCGTGGCGCGCACCCCGCTGGATCGCACGGAGAGCAGGTGCCAGTACTCGCCCGAGGAGCGCAGCAGGCTCGAGAGCACGCCGCGCGGCCCCGGCTCCGCGACCATCACCGCCGCGCCGGCGCCATCGCCGAACAGCACCGCGACCGCGCGGTCGTCCCAATCCACCATCGTCGAAAGCGCGTCGGCGCCGACCACCAGCACGCGCGAGTACTCGCCCGCGCGCATCGCATTGTCGGCCACGCTAAGCGCGTAGATGAAGCCGGAGCAGGCCGCGGCGACGTCGTAGGCCGGGATTGAATCGACGCCCAGCCGATGCTGCAGTTGGCAGGAGAACGAGGGAAACCCGTACTCCGAGGAGACCGTGCCGACGATGATCGCCTCGATCTCGGCGGGCCGCATGCCGGCGCGCGCGAGCGCGGTCTTGCTCGCGGCCGCCGCGATATCGACCAGCGATTCGCCGCTGGAGATCACGTAGCGCCGCGCAATTCCGGTGCGCGTGCGGATCCACTCGTCGGAGGTGTCCATGCGGCGTGCAAGGTCATGATTGCTTACCGCGGTGCGCGGCAGCGCGCGCCCGGTCGCGACGATTCGCGATCCCATCTTTTTACTTCCCGCTGAGTTCGACCGCGGGCTTGAAGGCCAGCGTGGTGTTGGTGCCGCCGAAGCCGAAGGAATTGTTCAGCGCGAGGCGAATCCTGGCGGGCCGCGGCCGGTTGGGCACGTAATCGAGGTCACATTCCGGATCGGGATGCTCGTAGTTGATCGTCGGCGGCACCATCCCGCGTTCGATCGCCAGCACCGTGTAGACCGACTCGATCGCGCCGGCCGCGCCCAGCGTGTGGCCGGTCATCGACTTGGTTGAGCTCACCGCGATTTTGGCCGCGCGTTCGCCAAACACGTGCTTGATCGCCTGGGTCTCGGCGACGTCGCCCTGCGGCGTCGAGGTGCCGTGCGCATTGATGTAGTCGACTTGATTGGGGTCGAGATCGCCGTCCTCAAGGCACAGTACCATGCAACGCCCGGCACCGTGCCCCTCCGGCGACGGCGAGGTCATGTGGTAGGCGTCGCCGTTGGCGGCGTAGCCGGCCACCTCGGCCAGCAGGCTGGCGCCGCGCGCCAGCGCCGCCTCGCGCTCCTCCAGGATGAGCGACGCGGCGCCTTCGGACATCACGAAGCCGTCGCGCTCGGCGTCAAAGGGCCGGCTGGCGGCCTCCGGCGCATCGTTGCGCGTCGAGAGCGCGCGCATCGCGATGAAGCCGCCGATCCCCAGCGAGGTCAGCGCTGCTTCCGCGCCCCCGGTGATCGCCGCGTCGAGGTAGCCGTCGCGGATCATCCGGTAAGCCTCGCCCACCGCGTGGCTGCCCGAGGCGCAGGCGCTGGTGGTGGTCAGGTTGACGCCGCGCGCGCCGTAGCGGATCGCGATCTGCCCCGGCGCAAGGTTGCCGATCAGCTTGGGAATGAAAAACGGCGTGATGCGTTTGAGCCGGGTTTCGAGAAACAGCAGATGGTTTTCCTCGATGGTGAGGAGGCCGCCGATTCCGACTCCGATCAGCACCCCGACCCGCTCGGCGTTGCAGTCGTCGATCTTGAGCGCCGACTGCCGCATCGCCTGCTCGGCCGCGCCCACCGCGTACTGGATGAAGAGGTCCATCTTCTTGACGTCCTTCTTCTCGATCCAGTCATGGGGGTTGAAGTCACGCACTTCGCCCGCGATGCGGGCGGCGAAGTCGGAAACGTCGAAGCGGGTTATCGGGCCGATGCCCGAGCGCCCCGCCATCAGGGCTTCCCAGTTCTTCTCGATCCCCGTGCCTAGCGGCGTGACCAGGCCCATGCCGGTTACCACCACGCGGCGATCGCCGTTGCGTCTCATCTAAGCCCGCTGCTCCTAAGTTGCTCGTTGCGAGGTTCATCTTGCACCAAAAACCGCCTCACTTCCACATCACCATCAACCCCGTCATCAGCGACAGCTCCGCAGCGCCTCGGTGCGGCTCGATCGGAGCCGGCTCGAGCGGGACCAACCGCGCCATCCTCGCGGCATGCTTAGGATAAGGATGACGCGGGTGGCGACCGGCGATTGCGGCCACATCCTTGCAACGCGGCCGCAATGAGGTAAAAAATTGAGGCGTGCCTTCTGATGACCTATCGTTCGAACCGTTCCTCAAACTCGCGGACAACCTGGGCGAACTCGAGATCACGATCGGCGCGCGCGCGCGGCCGATCGTCGCCGAAGTCCGCCAGCACTTGCGCGGCGCGGTCGCAAGCCGCGAGCGCGGCGACCTGCCGGGCTCGCTGGCGCAGCTCAGGCGCGCGATGGAGCGCCTGGCCGCGATCGGAAGCGAACTCGACCCCGAAGAGGGCGCGCTGATGCGGATGGTGGCGCAGCGCTTCACCGCGGCGCTCGAACTGGGCGACAAGGGCGCCGCCAAGGACGCCGTCAACCTGATGCGCCACAAGTCCGGCGACCCGAAGGACGAGGACAACTCGAAATGGTGACTCGTCCGGCAAAGGGCCGGGCGGCAAATTGATCCGGCGGCGGGCGGCGCGGGCGTGGCTACGACGGCCGCTGCCTGTTCGGTCCGGCCCCTGAATGAGTGAAACTCTGGCGGCCGCCGGCGGCCGTCCTAGACGACCATCGGAGCAGACGTGGCGCGCGTAACTCAAATCAAAGCCTCGGAAGCGAATCTCGATCAACTCTGCATCAACTCGATCCGGGTGCTGGTGATCGACGCCGTGCAGAAGGCCAACTCGGGCCATCCCGGGATGCCGATGGGGATGGCGCCCATCGCCTATCTGCTGTGGACGCGCTTCATGCGCTACAACCCGGCCAACCCGCACTGGTTCGGCCGCGACCGTTTCGTGCTCTCGGCCGGGCATGGCTCGATGCTGCTGTACGCGATGCTCTATCTCAGCGGCTATGACCTGCCGCTGGAGCAGATCAAACTCTTCCGCCAGCTCGGCAGCATCACTCCCGGCCATCCCGAATACCATCTTACTCCCGGCGTCGAGACCACGACCGGGCCACTCGGCCAGGGCTTCGGCAACGGCATCGGGATGGCGCTGGCGGCGCAGCATCTGCGCGCCCGCTTCGAGCGCGACGCCTCGGGCCTCTTTGACCATCGCGTCTTCGGCATCTGCAGCGACGGCGACCTGATGGAGGGCGTGGCGAGCGAGGCCGCCTCAATCGCGGGGCATCTCGGCCTGGGCAGTGTCGTCTACCTCTACGACGACAACCACATCACCATCGACGGCGGCACCGACTTGTCATTCGACGAGGACGTATGCGGGCGCTTCGACGCCTACGGCTGGCATACCCAGGCGGTCGACGACGCCAACGACCTCGACGCAGTCTCGCGCGCGATCGAAAACGCGATCGCCGAACAGCACCGCCCCTCGCTCATCCGCGTACGATCGCATATCGGTTACGGCAGTCCGAACCGCCAGGACACCTCGAAAGCGCACGGCCAGGCGCTCGGCGTAGAAGAGGTCAAGCTCACCAAGCGCTTCTATGGATGGCCCGAGGAGCCGGCCTTCTATGTCCCCGACGAGGCGCTCAAGCATTTCCGCGAATGCGGCGCGCGCGGGCGCGCGCACGAATCCGATTGGCACAGCCGCTTCGAGCGCTACGCCAAGGCGCATCCGGCCGCGGCCGCCGAGTTCAAGTCGATGCTGGCCGGCGAACTGCCGGCGGGATGGGACGCCGAGCTGCCACGGTTCACGCCCAAGGACAACCTGGCCACGCGCGAGTCGGCCTCGCGGGCCGAGCAGGCGATCGCGAAGCGGGTATGGAACCTGTTCGGCGGCGCGGCCGACCTCAACGAATCGACCTTCGTCGACGTCATCGAGGGCGGCGATTTTCTGCGCCACGAGCAGGCGGGACGCAATCTCCACTTCGGCATCCGCGAGCACGGGATGTGCTCGATTTTAAACGGCATCGCGCTGCACGGCGGCTTCATCCCCTACGGTTCGAGCTTCCTCATCTTCACCGACTATTGTCGGCCCTCGCTCAGGCTGGCGGCGCTGATGGGTATCCACGTGATCTACGTTTTCACCCACGATTCGATTGGGCTGGGTGAAGACGGCCCGACCCATCAGCCGATCGAGCAGCTCTCGAGCCTGCGCGCGATCCCGAATTTCATGGTTATTCGGCCGGGCGACGCCAATGAGGCCGCCGAAGCGTGGCGCGCCGCGATGACCCATCGGGGCGGCCCGGTGCTGATCGCGCTCAGCCGGCAGAAGATTCCGACACTCGACCGCGCCGCGATGGCCCCGGCGAGCGAACTGGCGCGCGGTGCTTACGTGCTCTGCGAGACCAAGGGGCGCAGCGCCGAGATCATGCTGCTGGCGAGCGGCTCCGAATTGCATCTCGCGGTCGGCGCCAAGGAGGAACTCGAGAAGCGCGGCCACGCGGTGCGCGTGGTCAGCATGCCGAGCGCCGAGCTGTTCGAAAAACAGCACGCCGCCTATCGCGACTCGGTCCTGCCGCCGGCCCTGCGCCGCCGGCTCGCGATTGAGGCGGGCGCGCCGCTGTCATGGTACCGATGGGTCGGCCTCGAAGGCGACGTGCTCGGGATGACGACCTTCGGGGCTTCCGGCCCGTACCAGGCGGTGCTCAAACATTTCGGCTTCACTGTGGAGAACGTGGTGGAGCGCGCGCTCAAGCTGCTCGCGCGTTGAACCGTCAAATTGGCGCGTGCCGCGAGCGTCACGGCACAGCCATAGGGCCACCCATCGCGGATAGGCCGGTGGCGGCGCTGGCGCGGGCGGCGCGCTTTGGGCTAATTTGCTGGCGCACGCTGACATCAGCGGAATTGCCATGTCCGAACCGGAGCTCATCATCTTGGACGACGCGCAGTCGCTCCACGTACACGCGGCGGAAGAGATCGCGCACTTTGCCGGCGAGGCGATCTGCATGCACGCCGAATTCACGCTCTGTCTCTCCGGCGGATCGACCCCCGCGGCAACCTACGAATTGCTGGCCGAACGCTTCCGTCTCAGCGTCGATTGGAAAGCGGTGCAATTTTTCTGGGGCGACGAGCGCTGCGTGCCGCCGGACGATCCGGCGAGCAATTTCGGGATGGCGCACCGCACGATGCTGAGCCGGCTCGATCTCCGCCCCGATCAGATCCATCGGATACGCGGCGAAGATCCGCCCGCGCAGGCCGCGCGCGCGTACGAGGAAGAGCTGCGGGCGTCGTTCGGGCTCGGCGAAGGCGAATTTCCGTGCTTCAACCTGGCCCTGATCGGGCTCGGCGACAACGTCCACGTCGCGTCGCTGTTTCCGGGGCATCCGGCGATCCACGAGCGCGAGCGCATCGCGGTCGCGGTCGAGGTCGACGCCCCGCAGCGCCATCGGGTGACGCTCACGCCGCCGGTGCTCAACAACTCGGCGCGGGTGATGTTCCTGGTCGCGGGCGAAGACAAGGCGGCGGCGGTAAAGCGCGCGCTCGAGGGACCGCGCGACCCCGATCGCTTCCCCGCCCAGATCATCGCTCCTGTACACGGCGAGGTCGTCTGGCTGCTCGACCGCGCGGCCGCATCGCAGCTCTCGCATACCTGAGCCGCGCGCCGGCCAACGTGGCGCCGATCGCAGCGGCGCGAAGCTGGCTCGACAGCTTCGCGCCGCTAACGCACAATATCGGGTATGCGTTTCATCTCGCGCCACGCGATCGGAATCCTGGTCGTCCTCGCCATCACCGGCTGGGCGCTGCTCTACGTTCCCAACACGCCGTCCTACGCCATCTACCAGCTCAAGGGGGCGATTGACGCGCGCGACGGCGCGACCGCGGCGACCTTCGTCGACTTCACCAGCGTGGTCAAGCACGCCGGCTACGAGATGATGCGGCGCAACGCCAATAGCGGCGACGTCCTGAGCGAACTGGTTGGCAAGGGCGCGGTCGATCTGCTCGCCGCGCCGATGGCCGCGGCGCTTCAGCAATGGGCCACCCAGCAAGTCGACGACGGTGCCAGGGAGGTCCAGATGCCGGCCGCGGCGGTGGCGGGCGCGCTCTTCATGCTCCATCGCTCGGGCGACGCGGCGTGGACCGACTTCCGCGACAACAAGGGCCAGCAATGGGATATCCGGATGGCGCGCGAGAACGGCCGCTGGCGAATCATCGAGGTCAAGAACGTCCAGCAGCTCCTTGAGCGCCTCCAGCGCAATGAGGAAAAGCGGCTGGGCCATCCGCTCGCGCCGCCGGGCGCGACTCCTCCGGGCGCCGTCGTGCCACCCGCCGGCTCTCCGCCCGAAGCCGCGCCGCCGGGCGGCGGCACCTCCACCTCGCCCTAGGCGGCGCGTGGCATACGCCAGCAAGAGCCTCGAATCGAGGGATTCGATCCAGGGAGTCGAGGCGAGACGATACTCCGCCAGCGCTCGCGCTCCCGCCCGAGTCACCGGCACGTCGCCGCTGCCGCGCGATCGATAATAGCGCGTTAACAATCCTGCGAAGGGATGCGTTTACACCGCGGGCGGCAGCAGGTAAACTAATGGTTGGCGCGGCCGCTTTGGCCGCGCCGTGTAATATCAGCCCCCGCATGCGACGACAGGATATCCGCAACCTCGCCATCGTGGCCCACGTCGACCACGGCAAAACGACGCTGGTCGACGCGCTGCTGCGCCAGTCCGGCGTGTTCCGCGCCAACGAACAGGTGGCCGAGCGCGTGATGGACTCGTTCGCGCTGGAGCGCGAGCGCGGCATCACCATCATGGCCAAGAACACGTCGGTCGCCTGGCACGGCGTGCGCATCAATATCGTCGATACTCCCGGCCACTCCGACTTCGGCGGCGAGGTCGAACGGACGCTGGCGATGGTCGACGGCATTCTGTTGCTGGTCGACGCTTCCGAGGGGCCGCTGCCGCAAACCCGCTTCGTCTTGCGCAAGGCGCTCGAGGCCGGGCTCTCCACAGTGCTTTGCATCAACAAGATCGACCGTGCCGATGCGCGTCCGGCCGAGGTGCTCGACGAGGTTTACGACCTGTTTATCGACCTCGGCGCGACCGAAGACCAGCTCGATTTCCCTGTGCTCTATACCAACGCCCGCGCGGGGATCGCGCTTGCGCGGCCCGGCGGCGCGGGCGAAGACCTCGCGCCGCTGTTCGAGACCATCATCAGCCATCTGCCGGGCCCCGAAGTCGACCCGCAAGCGCCGCTGCAGTTTCAGGCCAACAATATCGACTACGACGAATACGTGGGACGGCTGGCGATCGGAAGGGTGGTAGCGGGCACGATCAACGCGGGTGGGACGTACGCGCTGTATCGCGCCGACGGATCACGCGAGACCTGCAAGGTGGCGCATCTTTACGGCTGGCGCGGCCTGAAGCGGGCCGAATTGTCGGCGGCCGAGGCCGGCGACGTGGTGATGGTGGCCGGGCTCGAGGACATCGAGATCGGCGAGACGATCACCGACCCTGAAAATCCACGCCCGCTTCCCGGCATCAGAATCGACGAGCCGACCGTGGCGATGACGTTTTCGGTCAACAACTCACCGTGGGCCGGACGCGAGGGACAGTTCGTCACTTCGCGCAAGCTGGGCGCGCGGATCGAGCTGGAATCGCGCCGCAACGTCAGCATCCGCGTCGAGCAGTCGGGCGCCGACTCATGGCGCGTGCTGGGGCGCGGCGAGCTGGCGCTGGCGGTGATCGTCGAGACGATGCGCCGCGAGGGCTACGAGCTGCAGGTCTCCAAGCCCACCGTGGTGACCCGCAGCGCCGGCGGCGAGCTGCTCGAGCCGATGGAGTTTCTGGTAATCGACATTCCCGACGAGCACATCGGGCTCGTGACCCAGCTCTTGTCGGCGCGCAAGGGCCGGATGCGCACCATGACGACGCAGCAGAGCGGCCGGGTGCGCTTGGAGTACGACGTTCCGGCGCGCGGCCTTATCGGCTTTCGCGGCCGCTTCCTCGCCGACACCCGCGGGACCGGGGTGATGCACTCGGTGTTCAACGGTTATGCGCCGTGGTGCGGCGCGATTCGCTCGCGCCAGAACGGCGCGATGATCTCCGACCGCGAAGGGATCGCGACTCCGTACGCCATCTTCCATCTCCAGGAGCGCGGGGTGTTCTTCATCGGGGCCGGCGAGCCGGTGTATGAGGGCATGATCCTCGGCGAGTACGCGCGCGAAACCAACTTGCCGGTCAACGTATGCCGCGAAAAAAAGCTCACCAACATCCGCGCCGCCGGGCATGACGAGGCCGTACGGCTGAGCCCGCCGCGTGTGATGTCGCTCGACACGGCGCTGGAATGGATCGACGAGGAGGAACTGGTCGAGCTTACGCCCCGCTCGGTCCGGCTGCGCAACCGAATCCTC
>JAKAVN010000044.1 GCA_021827495.1 Deltaproteobacteria bacterium
AGCCGTATAGTAGGCCAGGAAATGGCGCGCCAGCGGCAGGATGTCCTCGCGGCGCTCGCGCAGCGGCGCGATCTTGACCGGGATGACGTTGAGGCGGAAGTAGAGGTCGGCGCGGAAGCGTCCGGCGGCGACCTCGTTGCGCAGCATACGGTTGGTGGCCGCGACGATTCTTACGTCGACCTTGCGCGTCTTGGAGGCGCCCACGCGCAGCACCTCGCCGTCCTCGAGCACGCGCAGCAGCTTGGCCTGGAAATCCGTGCCGGCCTCGGCGATCTCATCGAGGAACAGCGTGCCGCCCGAGGCGCGCTCGAAGCATCCGGCGCGGGCCGCGATCGCGCCCGTAAACGAACCCTTCTCATGGCCGAACAACTCGCTCTCGACCACGCCGTCGGCGAAGGCCTTGCAGTTAACCGCGACGAAGGGACCATCGGCGCGAGCGCTCCAGTAATGGAGCATGCGCGCGATTAGTTCTTTGCCGGTGCCGCTCTCGCCCTCGATGAGCGCGGTCGAGCGTGACGGGGCCACCCGGCGCACCATCGCGACCAATTGCTTGCTCTGCGCACTCTCGGCGATGAAGCCGGCGGCCGTGCTGGCGACGTCGAGCTGCTGGCGCAGGCGGCGGTTCTCGCGCTGCAGCGAGCCCATCTCGACTGCCCGCGCGACGGTCTTGAGCAGGCCGTCGGCGCTGAGCGGCTTCGTCACGTAGTCGAAGGCGCCCTCGCGCATCGCGGCGACCGCCGCAGTGACGCTGCTGTCGGCGGCGAGCAGGATCACCGCCACGTCGGGGCGCCGCGCCCGTACCCGGCGCAGCAATTCCAGCCCGTCCATTCCCGGACCGCGCACGGCCGTGATGATGACTTCGCAACCCTGCTCGGCGGCGGCGAGCGCCGCGTCGGCGGTCGGGCAAATCTCGGTGTCGTAGCCTTCCTCGTCGAGCGCCTTGGTAAAAAAGCGCGCCGCGCCCTCGTCGTTCTCGACGATTAGGACTCTCGCCCGATAGGCCTCTACCGCTACTGCGCTTAAGCTCTCAGACATTAGCGCATGGCCCGATCTGACACGGCCTGTTGAGCATACTGGTGCATAATTGCGCACGGTGTACCACATGTCAACAGTCCCGCGACCGTATTCGTGCGTAAGCGATCTCGAGCCCGGAGGCCATGTTGCCGGTCCGCAACGCATTGGAAACCTCATGATTTAGGCAGAAACTCCTGCGTTCATCGGATGCTGTGAGAGATAGAATGGTGGGTCGAATCGCCGATGTTGCAAAATATCTCGCGACTCCGATCGCGCGGTATGCGGTTTTGGTTCACGCTCGCTGACTCATGAAAGGGCTTATACGCCAGATGTGTGCCAAGGGCGATGTGGCATCGATGTCGCCACGTTGTTGAGAAACCGCAACAGATGTCCGCTCGTTGCGCCCGATAGGTTTCGTCCTGAATGTAGTCAATCGCGCGTGTTTTTTGAGCTGGCGCGCATGTCGATACAATGTTCCGGCGGGCCTGGCCCGAAGCGGTTTTGTGCAACGCGCGCGAGAGTACAGCGTGTTCATTGCAGGAACTGTTCGTTCCGCGTGGGCAGGTGCACGCCGCGTCAGGGGATTGCGTTGTAGCGGTTGCGGCGATGCGGGCTGATGCGGGCGATGCGGGAGGGTTCGATGGCTCCCCGGGCCGGATTCGAACCAGCGACTTGACGGTTAACAGCCGTCCGCTCTACCGACTGAGCTACCGGGGAGCACGCGAGCAGGCCCTATTTTGGTAACCGCATGGCGGCTCGAAATCAAGCGTCTCGTCCGCCTGCCGCCGTAACGTTCTGGCGCATGGCGCGAAGATCGGTGATAATCGGCGGCAGGCAGCCGCCATGGGCGAGGTCATCCGTCTTGAAGAGATCGACCGCGAACGCCGGCGCACGCGCGCCCGCGTGGCTGAACGTGCGCCGCTGGAGCGCGCGGTCGCGCTGCTCAGGGAGAACCTGGCTACGGCGGCCGGCGCGCTGCGCGACGCGCCGTCGGCGGCGGTGCAGGCCGAGTTGCTCGGACGCATCGAGAGGCTCGCGGCGATGATCCGCTACGGGCTGCGGATGCTCGGCGAGGCGGCCGGCGACGGGCTTGACGGTCCCTCCACAATCGCCGGACCACGCTAGAGGCCGCGCTGCCGCCAGGGCTCAGCCGCGCGCCCGAGCCTAGCGCAACTTTTTACCCCGCAGGCGCTTGGCTTGCGCGGCCTCGAAGCCGCCCTCGGCGAACCATCGTATCTGGCGCGCGAGGCCGCTCAGGATGTCGAGTTCGCGCGCGCTTAGCCCGGCCCGGCCGAAGATGGCGCGCAAGGCGAACATGATGTGCTCCGGGTTTTCGGCCGGCAGGAATCCGATCGACACCAAGGCCTGGCTCATCCGCTCCATCATCGCGTCGACCATGGCCGACGGCGCATGAGGCTCCGCCGGCGGCATCCGGCGCGCGGCGCCCGCCGCCAACATCAGTTCGTACGCGGCCAGCATCACGGCCTGCGCCAGATTGAGCGACGGATACTCAGGCGCGGTCGGAATCGTGACCAGGCGCTGGCAGAGCTTCAGCTCGCGGTTGACCAGCCCGGTGTCCTCGGGACCGAAGATTATCGCGATGCGGTTGGCGGCGGCCTCGGCGATCAGTTGTGCCGCCGCCTCACGCAGCGCGACCACGCCCGAGCGATAGAGCCCAGGCCGGCAAGTGGTGCCGACGGCGACCGTGCAATCGGCCAGCGCGGCGCCAAGCTCGTTGTAGCGCCGCGCGCCATGCAGCACGTCCTCCGCATGCACCGCCATCGCGGCCGCCACCCGTCCGCCGGCGGCTGCTCCCGGCGCGACCAGGCGCAGGTCGCCAAAGCCCATGTTCTTGAGCGCACGCGCGGCAGAGCCGACGTTGCCCGCCTGAAGCGGCCGCACCAGCACGAAGGCGAAATTTCCCAGCACGTCCATCAAGGCCGATCGTCTCCTGCAAGGCGAATCCTATCCTGTGCGGTCCCGCCCCAACAGCGGCGCGGGCGATATCGGAGCCGCAAGGGCGAAGGCAGGTGAAAGAGGCGTGCGGGGGTTGATGAAAAACGCTATGGTGGCTGCGAGCGTAAAGGCGCGACCCATGATGAAGATAGTCTCTTTCGGCGACGTCCATATGGCCACGCGCAACCTCGAACGGATGGGCGAGGTGATGCGCGATGCCGACCTGGTGATAATTTCGGGCGACCTGACCAACTTCGGCGGCGCCGACGACGCGCGCAAGGTGCTCGACGACGTGCGCCGGGTATGCCCCAATGTGCTCGCCCTGCCCGGCAACCTGGACCGCCGCGAAGTCATGCCTTTCCTCGAGCGCGAGGGCGTGGCGCTGCACGGCCGCGGGATGGTGCGCGGCGGGGTCGCGATCTTCGGATGCGGCGGCTCCAATATCACGCCCTTCAACACCCCGACCGAACTTAGCGAAGACGAGATTTACGCGGTGCTGATGGCCGGGTACGAGCAGGTGCGCGGCCATCGCCCGCTGCTGATGATTTGCCACACGCCGCCGTTCCAGACGCTTTGCGATCGGATCGTTGGCGGCAGGGCGGTCGGCAGCACCGCGGCGCGCCGCTTTATCGAGGAAGTCAAGCCCGAGGTCTGCATCTCCGGCCATATCCACGAGTCGGCGGGCGTCGACGCGATTGGCCCCACGCGGGTGTTCAACGCGGGCCCCTTCAAGGGCGGCGGCTATATCGTGGTGCGCAGCGCAGGGCAGGCGCTCGACGCGCGGCTGGAGTTTCTTTGAGGTCCCACCGCTTTCGCGCGCACAACAATCGGCCGGTGTCTACTACAACAAGCTGGTCAACGGGCGGAGCCTGGTGCTCAAAGGATGGTCGGTGCTGCTGCGGCGCTTCATCTTCGGCCGGCTTTAGCGCTGCGGCGCCGACGCGAGCATAAGGACAAATTACACGAGCATGCTGAGAGTGGTATTTTTCGACGCCGCCGGGACGCTGTTCCATACCCGCGAGCCGGCCGGGCTGAGCTATGCGAAAATCGCCCGGCGCTTCGGAGTCGAGGCCAGCGAGCGCCTCGTGGGCGACTCCTTCAGGCGCTCTTTCGGCGCGGCGCCGGGACTCGCCTTCGGCCCCGGCCACGAGGCCGCGAAGCTGCGCCGGCTGGAGCGTGAATGGTGGGGCCAACTGGTGAGGGCCACCTTCGCGGGCATCGGCCACTTCGCCGACTTCGACGCCTACTTCGACACCCTGTTCGCCTTTTTCGCCGACCCGGCGAATTGGACCTGCGACCGCGACGCGCCGGCGCTGCTGGCGGCGCTCAGCGAGCACGGGATTGCGCTGGGCGTAATTTCCAACTTCGACCACCGCATCTACCGCATCCTCGAGGCTCTTGGGCTCCGCCGCTATTTCGATTCGATAACGATCTCCTCCGAAGCCGGCTACGCCAAGCCCGCGCCCGAAATTTTTCGGGTGGCGCTCCAGCGCCATTCGTTGCCTGCGGCGGACGCGGTCCATGTTGGCGACTCGGAGCCGCTGGACGTGGGCGGAGCGCGCGCGGCCGGCCTTGGCGCTGTGCTGGTCGATCCCCAGAATGCCGATCTGGCCGAAGGGCCCGCACCGGCGCCGTCCGGGGAACTGTCCGGCCGGAGGGAACCGCCCGGCCCCGAAAACCGTTATCTCCGGGTGCGCGCGCTGGGCGAGGTCGCCGCGGCGCTCGGTCGCCGCGGGTTCCCTTGACGCCCCCGCCCCGTTTATCCTTAATCAACAAATCAACACGGCCTGCGGCCGGGGCGGATGCTTGAGGACCGTCCGCCGGGAATTTTCAGGCTGTCGCGGGAATGGATGAAGCTAACGCCGCCGCCACGCCATATCTTACCCGGCCTCGTTCCATTTATGGCTCTGTTGGGGCTGGCCGTCTCCTTCTCAGTCGCGGCGGCCAGCCTGGGCGGGCTGAACGCGCGCCTCAGCGCCCTGGAGCCGCGAATCAACGAGGCAACCTCCGATCCTTCAGCCGCAAGCCCGGTCATCTCGCAGCTCGACACGGCTGAGGGCGAGTTCGAGGAGGCCGCCAACGGCGGCCACATCAGCCGGGGCGCGCTTATCGAAACCTATCTCCAGCTCGAATCGATGCTCAACCGCATTTACCAGGCCTACCAGCACAAGAAGGACGCCTGCATCGCGCAGATCGACGCGGGGGGCAATTGCGACTACGACCAGCCCGAGCAGCTCGCGCTGCGCGCGCTCTACCCGCTGTCGTGGCTGCACTACCGCGGTGCGCTGCTCTACAACGACGATCCCGCGCTGGCGCGCCGCCTGCTCAATCAAGCGATCGACGGCTTCACCTCGAGCACGCTGGTGATTTTCTCGCCCGAGCTGATCCGCGAAAACCTGCTGGGGCGCGCGCTATGCGAGCGCGAACTGGGCAAGTACGATCACCAGGAATACAACCACGCGATCACCGACTTCAAACGCATCATGCACGACGGCGCCGGGACCCGGCAGTACCGCCCGGCCGAGCAGGGACTGGCGGCGACGTACGCCGCGATGGGCCAGGCGGGGCAGGCGGCGCGGCTTACGGGCGAAATGGCCGCGGGCGCCAGCGGTTCGACCCGCCAGGGCCTCGAGCTGATGCGGCTGCGCGAGTTGTTCGAGGCCGAGAAGGCGGCGACCGACCCGGCCAAGCGCGCCAGCTACCATCGCGAAGCCGTCGATTACATCCGGGTGCGCCAGGACAACAAGAACGAATGGGCGATTGCGCTCTCGGCGATCGCGCAGTACGTGGCCGACCCGGTGGCCGAGTTCAGCAACTCCTCCGACCCGTTCGAGAAGTGGCTGCTGGCGAGCGTGCTCTACTACAAGCGCCAGCCGCTCCCCGCCGCGAAATATTTCACCGAGGCGGCCAGCACCGGCCATTATCCGAAAGCCTACAAGTACGCGGCCGACATCTACTACACGCTGGGCCGGATTGATCTGGTCGAGAAGCTGGTCGACCAGGTGGCGCACCAGCCGGGCAATTCCGACGCGCAATGGGCCGCCTATATGCGGTTCAAGCTGCCGCGCCTGCAATGGGAGCGCGGCGGCAAGCGCAACGCGGCGCTCGAGAAGCAATGGGTGGCGGCGGCCGAGGATTACCTGAAGTCGTATCCGCACGGCCAGTACGCCTTCGAGCCGCGCTTCAGAATCGCCGAGCGCCTGCAGAAGAAGGGACAATACGCCGAGGCGGCGAAGCAGTATCAGCAGGTCTCGGGCAATCCCGCGTATGACTTCACCGCGGTCTTCAACGCCGCCGAGTGCAATTATCTGATGGTCGCCAAGGCCGAGAAAGAACAGGACGCGGCCGGCAGGAACGGCAAACCCTCCTCCGCCCTGGCCGCGATGCGCGCCGAAGCGATCAAGGGCCTGCGCGACGCCGTCAGCCGCGAGCCGCAGGCCGAGCGGGCCGCGCCGGCGCAGCGCCGTTTTTTCCATGACGCGCGCGGCCGCGCCATCTACATGCTCGCCAGCCTGCAGGAGCATCAGGGCACCGCGGTCGACAACCGCGAGATCGCTTCGCTGCTCGACGGCTACGAGAGCGCCTATCCCGCGATGAGCGAGCACTTCAACGAGGTCTTCGAATGGCGGCTCAAGGCCCAGAGCGCGCGCGGACAATGGGACGCGATCGCGCGCGGCGTCGATGGGCTGGTCAAGCGCAACCAGGGCAATATCGCCCACAGCGACTTCATCAAGGAGATCGGCGCCGACTTCTGGCGCGGCGCCCTGGCGGCCGCGGCGCGCGGCGATCAGAAAGCCTACCTGGCGCAGGCCCGGCTGGCCGCGCTCGACTACAGCTACTTCGAGGAGATGGTCAAGGCGGGCAAGATTCCGGCCAAGAACCTGACCGGGACCCTGTCGATCCTGGGGCAGGCCTACGCGGCGCTCGGCCAGACCGACAAGGCCGAGGCGACGTTCAGCGAGGTGGTCAAGGCCGACGCGGCCTCGCCCGACGCCAACGCAGGGCTGGCGCGGATCGCGCAATCGCGCAAGGATTACAAGAACGCGCTGGATTTGTGGTCGCGCGTCGAGGCGACCGCGGCGCAATCGGATAATCTGTGGTATCAGGCCAAGTACAACATGGCGCAGATTTTGGCGATCGAGGGCGATGTCTCGGGCGCGTGCAACAAGCTGGCCGTCACCCGCAGCGAGCACCCGAGCCTCGGCAGCCCGCAGATGAAAACGCAGTGGCTCGACTTGCAGAACAAGCTTTGCCTCAAGCAGTCGGCCGCGGGGTAGGCGCGCGATGCTGACGCGGATTCATCACGTGGGCGTGGTCGTGCCGAGCCTCGAAGAGGGGCTTAAGTTCTGGCGCGACACGCTCGGTATGCGGCTCACCAAAAGCGCCACGATCGAGGAGCAGGGCGTGCGCGCGGCGCTGCTCGAGGTCGGCGGCAGCGAAGTGGAATTGCTCGAACCGCTGAGCTCCGAAGGCGGCGTGGGCAAGTTCCTCGCGCGCCGCGGCGGCGGATTGCATCACGTATGCTTCGAAACCGGCGACCTCGCGCGCGAGCTCGAAGGCGCCAAGGCCCAAGGAATCCAGCTAATCGACCAGGCGCCGCGCAAGGGCCTGGCCGGGATGATCTGCTTTCTCCATCCCAAGGCGACCCGCGGCGTGCTGGTCGAATACGCCCAGCCGTTCGAGGACGAATCCCATCAAGCCAGATAACCTCACGAGTGAAGAGTGTCTATGCCGATCTACGAATATCATTGCGCTGATTGCGACCGTTCGTTCGAGGCCTTGGTCCGCCCCGGCGAGCATGAGACTGAATGCCCGGCCTGCCACGGCGGCAATATCGCGCGCGAGCTGTCGATCTTCGCCTCGGCTCGAAGCTCCGATACCGCGGGCCCGATGAATGGCGGCGGCTGTGGCACGATGGGCGGTGGCGGATGCTGCGGCGGCTCCTGCGGCTGCCGCTAGTCTTTTCACCAACCCTCGCGGCGCCGCTCCGCTGTCGCGGCTTGGCCGGTGACGCGGCCTCGGCGTGCTGCCTCTCAGTCAGCTTGGGCGCATCGAGGAGTCCTTTATCAACCCTCGCGGCGCCGCTCTCTCCGCACGCGCTCATTCCTTTTATGCCCGCGCCCGCGATTATTCGCGGGAGAGGGTAGGGTGAGGGCACCGTTCGCGGCGCGGCGATTCCGTTGTCCCGCGCCGCACGTCATGCGAACGGGGCGAGACTGCGCAAGAAAGCCGCACCCAGCCCGAACAGCGCCCCGAACAAACTGCCGTTGACCCGGATCCATTCGAGATGCGGGCGGGTCTTGGATTCGATCTGGACCCGGATCTGTTCATCGGATAGGCGGTTCAAATTCTCCACCACCAGCCGCGCGATCTCGCCGCGCGAAGCGCCGATCGCCGCGTTGAGCAGCTTCTCCACCCACGCCTCGACGTGGTTGCGCTCGATGCTGTCGGCGGTCTGAAGCTGGACGCCCAGGTGATGAAGTTCGCTTTCGAGGTATTGCCGGAACTCGGGATCGTGGACGAGCTTGGAGAATCTTTCGGGCAGGCTCTCGGCGAACTTCAGCACCGTCCGCTCCGCGTTGAACAGGTAGAGCCTCTCCAGAATCCTGACCATCGGTTCGAGCTTGAGTTCGGCTGCGATGCTGCTGACCGCCTGTGGCCGCTTGATCCAGTCGGCGATGCGCATCGCCTGCTGCTCGAAGAAGGTAAGGTCGGCGTCGCGCAGCGAAAGCTGTTCGAGCCAACGGCCAATCCTGGCCGCCAAATCATACTCGGTCAGCTTGCGATGAATCGTGACCGGAGTCAGCCATTCGTTTTCGACCGTGGTGCCGATCGCCGCCACCAGCCTTAGCCGGTTGCGCGGCAGCACGCCGGAATTGGGCAAGTACCACTTCTTCTCGAAGAGCATTTTCAGCGCGATGTAATCGCACAGGCCCCCGATGAGCGAGGCTTCGCCGGCGGTGCGAATGAACTCACCGGCGTGCGCGTCGTAATTCACAAATACGAGCCATCCCGCCGCGTACAGAACCAGCGACACCAGCAGTGCGACATCACCCTTTCGCAAGACCAACCTCACTTTGATTGTTCGCGCAACGTCAACGGATTGCGGCCCGCGTGCCAACCGCGCCGCCTACAGGCGCGGCGCTTGCTCCGGCGCTACGACTACCGCGACCGCGCATCCGGCGCGGCGCAGTACTTGGTCCACCCGGCTGCCGAAGTAAAGCCGCTGCTCGGCCGAACGGAACAGTACGCCCATCACAAGCAGGTCGAACTCGCCCTCCTTCAGCGTGCGCAGGATGACGCCCTCGGCACTGGCGCCGGTTTCGATCCGGGTTGCGACGTTCAGCTTGAGCTGTTCGGCGAGTTGGCGGATTTCGCCGACTGCTTCCTCGCCTTCGCGGCCCGCCGCCGCGCGGCCGGTGAGCGTACGCAGGTCCAGGATCGAGCGCTGGCGGACGTAGAGCGCGGTGGTTTCGGCGCTGGCCGCATGCGCATAGAGCATCCCGACCGCCGCGCCCAGGCGTGCGAACGACGCCCCGCTCACCGGCACCAGCAGCTTGCGCAGCGGCATCGCCGCGCCGGCGTTGCTTGCGATCACCACCGGCGCGCGGCTGGCGCCGAGCAGGTCGCGCAATACCTCGCCGCCGAGCACGGCGTGGCCGTGGATCTGCGAAGCCCCGGCAAAGATGGCGTCGTAGCCGCGCTCGCTCTCCTGGAGAATCGCCTCGATGATTGACTCGCCGCTGCCGGTGCGCTGATAGACGTTGGCGGCGCCGGCGGCCGCGGCGATCTGTTTTAGGCGCGTGAACTGCGCGTCGAACGCGGCCGCGGCGGCGGCGCGCCCGTTGGAAGTGCCGGCCGCGGCATGAAACACGGTGATGCTGGCGTCGGCGGATTTGCCCAGCGTGGCGGCAAGATGGGCCGCCAGTTCCGCATGCGGACCGCCGCCGCTCAGCACCAGCAGCTTGGCGCCCGCGGTGCGCAGCGGCAGGCGGGCGAGAATGCGGTCGCGCTCGGCGCGCTCAGCGTCGCCGGGGCGCTGGCTCACCCCACGCAACGACCAGTTGAGCAAGGACGGCGTGATAACCGAGGTGATGATCGCGACCGCGACGATCACCGTGTACATCGCGGGCGTGAGCACGCCAAGGCTGAGCCCCAGCAGCGCCAGAATGATCTCCATCCCGCCGCGCGCGTTCATCCCGAAGGCCACCGCCAGCGCCTCGCGGAACGTGAGCCGCCCCAGCTTTCCGCCGAGCAGACATCCCGCGATTTTCGCCGCGCACGCGACCGCCAGCACGATCAGCGGGACATAGGGACTCTTGAGCGCCGAGAGATTGGTCTGCAGGCCCGAATAAGCGAAGAACACCGGCACCATCAGGCCCATCGTGACCGCCTCGAGATCCGCGCGGTCGCGCGAGCGCACGCGCGGCGCCCGGCTCAGCATCAGTCCCGCGACGAACGCGCCGAACACCGCATGCAGTCCGATCTTCTGGGTGACGATCGCGCAGACCAGGCCTACCAGCACCATCGCGCTGAACTTTCCGTGCTCGGCCGCGCCGCGATCGTCCACCCATCGCATCAGCCACGTCACCAGCCGCACGCCGGCGAAATAGCAGAACACGATGAAGGCGGCGGCCTCGCCGAGCAGCAGGCCGATCGAGGCCGGGGAGAGTGCGCGGCCGCTCGCCAGCCCGGCGATCAGTGAGAGCAGGAGCCATCCCGTGGTGTCCTCAATTATCCCGGCGGCCAGGATCAGCATCCCCAGCTCGCGGCGCATCAGGCCCAGCTCGATCAGGATTTTCGCGATCACCGGGACCGCCGAGATCGCGATCGCCACCGCCATGAAGAGTGCGAAGATCAGCCGCTGGTCCGGCGCCGCGAGGTATTGCGCGGGCAGCAGCAGACCCAGGACCAGTCCCGCGCCGAACGGAATCACCATCCCGCATACCGAGACATAAACCGCGGCGCGGCCCTGGCCGCGCAGGATATCGAGGTCGGTTTCAAGCCCGATGTAGAGCAGGAGCAGGATGGCGCCGGTCCAGGCGAAGGCCTCGATCAGATCGCGCGAGACCGGGTCACCGCCAAAGAGCGCGGCGAATACGCCCGGCGCGAGGTTGCCAAGCACCGAGGGGCCCACGATGACTCCGGCGAGCAGCTCGCCGATGACCGGGGCCTGCCCCAAGCGCTTCATCAGGTCGCCCAAGGCGCGGCTCGCGACCAGCAGCAGGGCGAGCTGGACGAGGAAGCGAAGTATCTGCGCTTCGCTCAAATGCGACAAGCAGTTGCTCCAGGGGAAAGGCGCGCATCCGGCCAAGGCGCGCGAGCCCAGCGATAACGGTCACGCTAACCACGCGGCGCGCGCGGGTCAACGCGATTATGCCAGCGCAATGTGAAATATGCACAATGTGAAATATCATCGAGCGCGGATCGCGCGGCGCTCAGCGGCATCCGTGCGAGCCAGCCCGCGCGCCGGCTCGTCGCCAGGCGCACACAACGCGCACGGGCGGCCGTGATACAGCCGGCCGCGCGGCTTGAACTTGCCGGTCAATTTGCCAGTCAAGCGCCTATGGACGGACGCGCGTGATCGGCTGGTCGGCTATTTCGGAGGGCTTTTCGCCCAAGGCCTCGCGATGCTGCTTGTAGTCGTTCATCGCGGTCATGATTCCAGCGACCGACTTGTTGAACAGCATATCGCGCTGAGCGGCCGCCCAGCGCTGGGAGTATTCGATTTCGGCTACCGTGCCCTGGAACCGCGGCATCACGTAGCGCGCGAACAGCTCGTACGAGCGCAGCGTCTTCTCGCGCGAGGCCCATTCGTGGGCGAGCCCGAGCAGCCCGCCGAAGCCGCCGCTGGCCTGCTGGACCTCGCGGATGCGCGCGATTGCGTCGTCGGGCGTGCCGACGATCGCGCCGCCGCGCGCTACCATCCGCTCCACCGTCAGCTCCTCGCGCGGCTGGCCCGGGTATTCCTCGAACTGGATCTTCGCGCCCAGCGTGTCGATGAAGTAATCTTGGATCCAGGCGTTGCCGCCCTCGCGAATGTCGTCCAGCGCCTCTTTCTTCGAGTCGGCCAGATGGATCGGCATGACCATCCGCCAGTTGGCGCGGCTGACCGTCTTGCCATGCTCGGCGGCGCTTTCCTCCGCCACCGCCCATCGCTTGGGCAAACCCTCGAGGCCGCCAGTGGCGAAGGCCGCGACCGACAACACGCCGCATCCCAGCTCGCCCGCCGCGACCATCCCCGAGGGCGAGATCGTGTTGGCGACGAAAATCGGCAGGTGCGGCTGCTGATAGGGCTTGACCTGGAGATGGGCGTCGTTGAGGCGGAAGTAGGAGCCGTCGAGCGTGATGCCGCCCTCCTCGGTGAAGAGCCGCATTATCGCCTTGACGCCCTCGATCATCCGGCGCCGCTGCTGGGTGGTGTCGATGCCGAGCATGTGTGCGTCGGCCGCGAGCGCTCCCGGGCCGCAGCCGAGCATCACCCGCCCGCGTGTCAGATGGTCGAGCAGCGCGTAGCGATTGGCGATGTTGAACGGGTGGTGGTACGGGACGCTGACCACACCCGCGCCGAGCATGATGCGGCGCGTGCGCCCGGCGGCGGCGGCGATGAAAATGTCCGGCGATGAAATGATCTCCCATCCCGAGGAATGATGCTCACCGATGAAGACCTCGTTGTAGCCGGTGCGGTCCAGCCATTCGATAAGTTCAAGGTCGCGCTCGAAGCAGAGCGTGGGGTTTTCGCCGGCGCGATGGAATGGGGCCATGAAAATGCCGAATTTCATCCGATTCTCCTTGGCCCGGCCCGCCGGGCTGCATGGCGGCTTCCACGCCACCTTACGACGCTGCTCATCGCCGGGACAATAGCCAGTGCGGCTGGCCCTTGGCCCGGCACTCCCGTATGGCCCTACCGCTGAAACGGAGAACGAGCCAGTGCGTCCATCAGTTAGATAGAATTGCAGTTGAAGGGGATTGGGGCGCCAACGGAAGCCGGACAAAAATCGGCCTGCCGCCGCCGCAATTTATCCCGGCTTGCTCAAGGCGGGGGCAAATAGGAAGATCGAAGCATCGGGGCCGTTTCGTGGCATCCGTTAGGATCCTTGGCGGTCCGAGGTTTTGAATCTTGCAATCGAGGACAGTCGCAATGCTGAGCTTAAGGGGCCGCATGGGTTGCGGCCGGGCGGCGACAGCGACAGCGGCGGCGGGGATTCTTCTGGCCATGCTGCTCGCTGGAGCCAGACAAGCGGCGGCGCAACAGCGCGGATATGTACCGCCCGCGCCTTCGATAAACAATAAGCAGGGCGGGTCGGTGCTCGAGCTTCCGACGACCCCCGCCCGCCAGGGCGGCAACGACGCGCTGACCATGCCGCAGCTCAGCCCGCAGCAGGGCCAGGAGCTGGAACTGCCCTCACGCGCGCTGCGCAACCAGTCGGGCTACGAGCAGGTGACGGTGACGGTGACCGATCAGAGCGGCCGCTATGTGACGGGCCTGCAAAAGGGCGACTTTCGCATCTACGTCGACGGCATCCAGCGGCCGCTGGAGTTCCTGCGCCAGGACCTCAACACGCCGGTGTCGATTGGAATCCTGGCCGACACCTCGGGCAGCATGGAGCCCAAGCTTCAGCAGTTGCGCGCCGCGATTTCGCAATTCATCAGCGACCTCAACTCGCAGGACGACGTGTTCCTGTTCGCGTTTTCCAACCGCCCCTTCCTGCTTCAGCCGTTCACCACCAACCATTTCCTGGTGCGCAGCCGGCTCGCCCTGTTGCACGCCTACGGCCAGACGGCGCTGTTCGACGCTATCATGGACGGCCTGATCATGGTCAAGCACGGGCGCTACGACAAAAAGGCGCTGCTGGTGGTGACCGACGGGATGGATAACGCAAGCCAGGCGACGCTGCAGCAGGTGGTTGGGCAGGCGCGGCGGATGGGCGTGCTGATCTACTCGATTGGGATCGGCGACCCGAACTCGGGCGGAGTCGGAATCGCGTTCGGGCCGTTCATGTTCGGTGGTGACATGGACCGTGTCGACACACAGACGCTTACCGCGCTCTCCAGCGAGAGTGGCGCACGCACTTTTCTGGTGCGCGAGGTTGGTGACGGCGAGGCCCTGCGCCAGGACACCGCGGCAATCAGCAACGAGTTGCGCGAACAGTACACGGTGGGCTTCGTGGCGCCCGATCCCTCGCGCCCGGGCTATCGCAGCCTGCGCGTTGATATCCCGGGCAAGCCCGAACTGACGGTGCGGGTGCGCAAGGGCGTGACGGTCGGACCGGGCACCGAGTACGCCGGGCCGGGCGCGGGGCCGTAGGCCCGCGCAGCGCTTCACGTCCACGGATCATCATCTGTGTCACATGTTTGTGGCCACGGCGCTGGGCGCGCGCCGAGGGTGGCCGTGCGTGCCGCGCGTAATCGCACCAACTCGGCGACGCGGCGTCCGGCGCGCGACCGCTCGACGATTCTCCGCCGGTACTCCAGCGCATACCGGGCATGGCTCTTGGGCCTCCTGGCTCAGCTCTCCTGCACTTTCCCACTCCGCCACAGTCCGGCAAACCGGCTCAACTCCTACCCGGAAAGATACGAACCCATAAAGGACTGTCACCTTTGTGCTCATGCCTGATTCCCTTTGAACCATTTCATTGGAAACAAAATCCAATCCGAAACGCCGTTTGGAGGTCGCCCGGATCGCGTGGAGCGGCGGAGGGTTTCATCTTGGGCAAATATAAGTAAACCGATGTTTGGTTAAAGTGGAATTAGTTTAGAGCGCGTGGTGACGCTAATGGCACTGGCCCAAGCTTTCGCCCGGCCCTGGTACAGGCCGCATAAGCATGGGTTGAAACCAACATCTGCGTTTCCTTATTGACGGCACCGGATACACCGTTGGTGTACGGTTGAGTCGTTCGGCCAAATCAACAGCCAACGATGCGGGGACTGGGAGCGATGGCCCACCATCCTCGGCGGCGACTTCTGCCTTAGCGCCATAGCCCCCGGCTGACATTTTGGCCAGGTTCGCGGCCGCCCGCCAAAGCGGCTCGGATAATGCATATAACGTCGTGACACGAGCGTCTGAATGGAGACGGGAGGCATGGAGGTACGGGTCAAGTTCTACGGCAATTTTCGGCCGCTGCTCGGTACTTCGGAGGTGAGAGTCGAAGTCGGCGAGCAATCCACGCCATTCGATGTGGTGCGTTTGCTGGCGGAACAGTGCGGACCGAAGGTGCGGGCAGCGCTGCTGGTCGAAAGGGATGAGAAGGTCCGTCTTCAGTCAGGGGTGCGGATGGCGATGGGAGACGAGATCATCGATTTTGTCTCCGATCTGTATAAGCCGTTCATTGAACAGATGAAGAGCTCAACGCCGATCGAGCTGTTCATTTTCCCGGGCCTCGTGGGAGGGTAGCAACCAATGCAGTTACAACAAGCACAACCTGTACAGGAAGACTCGTGGATCCCCAGCGCGTGCAGCATGTGCTACTCGAACTGCGGGATCCTCGGCCATCGGGTTAACGGCACGGTGGTTAAGATCGAGGGTAATCCGGAGAACCCCGTTTCAGGCGGCCGGATCTGCGCCAAGGGCCTCTCTTCGATCATGACGCTGTATGATCCGAACCGGGTCAACACTCCACTTAAACGGACCAACCCGGAAAAGGGCATCGGGGTGGACCCGAAGTGGCAGCGGATCGGTTGGGACGAGGCGCTTGGCATCGTGACGGAAAAGATGCGGGCGGCGATGGAAAAGGATCCCCGCTCGATCATCTTTCTGGGCACGGCGGTGGATGTGTGGTCGGCCAGTTTCAATTCCGCGTTCGGGGCCGCAGTCGGTTCGTTTAATGCCTGGATATCAGGGGCCGGCCCCCACTGCGGCAACGGCGAGCACGCGATGGCCGGGATTCTTCATGGCGCCATCCACACCCAGGTGGATTACGACCGTTGCAACTATCTTCTTATGTTCGGCTGCGGCAGTGGGGGTGGCTCCTATTACAACGCCACCCTGGCCATCAGGGGAGTTTCCGAGGGCAAGGCGCGCGGGATGCGGATGGTGGTGGTGGATCCGATGCTCTCGCCATCGGCCGAGCGCGCCGACGAGTGGGTGCCGATCCGCCCCGGAACGGACGCCTTCCTGGCCATGGCGATGCTCAACTGCTTGATCAACGAGGCCGAGGTTTACGATGCGGAGCATCTGAACCGGCATACCAACGCGCCGTATCTCATTCGGCCCGATGGGCGCTACGCGCGCGATGGGCGCACGCGCAAGCCGCTGGTGTGGGATAGCAAGGAGGCGCAGCCGAGACCCTACGACGATCCGAGCGTCGCGCATCCGGCCCTGCTGGGAAGCTATGACGTTGGCGAAGGGCTGATGTGCCGGACGGCGTTCCAGTGTCTGGCCGACCGCGCCAAGGAATACACCCCTGAGGCGGCGGAAAAAGTCACCACCATCCCCGCGGCCACCATTCGGCGGCTGGCCCGCGAGTTCGGCGAAGCCGCGCGCATCGGCAGCACCGTCACGATCGGTGGCAAGACGCTCCCGTACCGCCCGGTGGGCGTCCTGTTTTTCAAGGGCGCGCAAGCGCATAAACACTCCCTGCTAACCGCCATGGCGATCTCGCTGCTTTCCGAGGTGGTTGGAGCCGTTGATACTCCGGGGGGTCTGTTGGGCAGCAACCCTCGCAGTTTCGGCTTTCCGGGCACCGGTGCTTGCTCCTGGGAGCCGAAGGAGGGGCCGGATGGACTGCTGATCTCGGGCGCCTGGGGCATCTCGGTTCCCTCGGCGCTCAGCGAGATACGCAAACCCGAATCGATTAACCTGTCAGAACTCGTGCCGCTGGGGATTATTGCCACCGGCGCTCCCTTCACCATGATCGATCCGGAAAAATACCAGCTGCCTTACAAACCCGAGGTCCACTTCGTGACCGGATCAAACGCGGTCATGACCCTCACCCAGCCGGCGGCGATGGCCGAGGCGCTGAAGAATATCCCCTTCACGGTCTGCTTCAGCCTCTTCCTCGACGAGACCACCGAGTTCGCGGACGTGGTCTTGCCGGACGCCTGCTTTCTGGAACGCTACGAAATATGCAACTTGGTAAGCTTGGGAGGCTATGCCAATTCGGCGATCATCAAAGAGTGGTCCTATTACCTTCGCCAACCGATAAGCGAGCCGCTCTACGAGCGGAGGTTCCGCAACGACGTAATCCTGGAAATCGCCCATCGCCTGGGGATCAGCGAGACTCTGTATGCCGCCTTCAATCGCTTCTACCGGCTCCGCCAGCCGCATCAGCTCGATCCCACCAAGCGCTACGCGTGGCCGGAGATGGTCGACGCGACGCTCAAGAGCTACTTCGGCCCGGAGCACGATCTCGAATGGTTCAAGCAGCACGGGCTGCTCAAGTGGCCGAAGAAGGTCGAGGAATCCTACTGGAAGAACTTCATGCATCTGCGGGTCCCGATTTACTTTGAATGGTTCCTGGACCTGAAGGACCGGATGGAGGACCTGAAGAAGGAACTCCCTTACGGCGACGAGGTTGAGACAGCTGACTATCAGCCGCTTCCCGACTGGAAGCCCTGTGCCGCGCATGAGCAGAATCATTCCGGCTTCGACCTGTTTGCCTTCTACTATCGGATTCCGACTCACACTTTCTCATCGACCTATAACAACGCCTGGCTGGACGGCATCTCCAGCCTCGATCCCAATTTCTACGCCTTCACCATCAACGCCGAGACCGCCCGCAACAAGGGGATCAAAGAGGGCAACTGGGTCAGCATTGAGTCGATTCACGGGGGCAAGGTGGAAGGTAGAGTGAGGCTTACCGAGGGGATGCATCCGGAGGCTATTGCAATGGCCAACTGTGGCGGCCACTGGTCCAAGTATCTACCGCTGGCCAGCCGCGAAGGAAAGGGCGCGTGCTTCGAGCAGTTGATGAAGATGGATTGGAAGTGTGTGGACTCGACAGTCCACAACTGGGACCTGTGCGTCAAAGTCAAAGTATACAAAATCGAAGGCCGGAGCTAAATCATGCCTCGCCTCGGGATGGTGATCGATCTGAAAAAGTGCGCGGGTTGCTATGCGTGCGTGGCCGCCTGCAAGTCTGAACACGCGACGCCGCCCGGGGTTTTCTGGTGCCGGGTGGTCAAGCAGGAGACCGGGACCTATCCGCGGGTGCGGCGCAGCCCGCTGCCGCTGGCCTGTATGCACTGCGCGGATCCGCCCTGCGAGCAAGTCTGCCCGACCGGCGCCACGCAGAAACGAGCCGATGGAGTGGTCTTTATCGACTACACGCAGTGCATGGGCTGCCGGGCGTGTATGATTGCCTGTCCCTATCAGGCGCGCTACTTCCTGGCTGAACTGAGACCATACTACGAGGGCCAGGGCCTGACCCCGTACGAGCAGTTTCACAACGCAACGAACGGATACGTGGAAGGGACGGTTACCAAGTGCGACTTTTGCAAGGATAGAGTGGACGCTGGAAAAGAGCCTGCCTGTGTTGCTAACTGTCCCGGCAAGGCCCGGTATTTTGGCGACCTTAGTGACCCCGACAGCGAGATTTCGCGCCTGGTCCGCGACCGGCGCGGTTTACAGCTTCATCCGGAGTTCGGCACCAATCCCTCGGTCTACTATCTGCCGATATAAGGAAGAGAAGCCGTGCCTACACCTTTATTCGGAACCATGGAGAAAACGCCCGCGTCCGCCGGGCTTCTGGTGGACGAGAGAGGCGGACTAAGGTTTGAAGCGCAAAGCCAGTGGCGGGTGTTGATGCTTGTCGCTTTCTTCACCGGGGGGCTCGGCGCGGGCGTCTATGTGGCTTCCTGGGCCTTAAACTTCGTGCCCGGCATGATCCTGGGGCTGTTTCTGGTGGCCGTGGTCAAGGGCGGGGCGCACATCGCCTACCTGGGACGGCCTGAGCGCTGCTGGCGGGCGCTGAAGCGGCCGCGGACTTCCTGGATTAGTCGCGGCCTCATCGGGATGGCGATCTACGTCGTTTGCGGGACGCTTTACGTAATTTTCAGGTTGCCGCCGCTTGGCTGGGTGTCCGTGGCGGCCGCTGTGGTTGTCATGTCGTATGCCGGCTACCTGATGGCTTTTTCGCCTGCGATTCCTTTCTGGAATAGTTCGTTATTGCCGGTGCTCTTTCTCGTCTTCTCGGCCGAAAGTGGAACCGCCCTGGCCATTCCGCTTTACGCCACTTTCACCCGGGGCGTGATCCAGCCGTTGGAGATGGTTGAAACCCTGCTGCTAGTCCTTGTCGGGATGATTGTTTTTTCCTACTTGTATGGAGCTTATCACTCTTCGCTTTCCGCCCGCGAATCCGTTCTTCTACTTATGCGAGGCAGTTTGGGTGCGCTGTTTTTTATCGGCGTGGTTCTGTTCGGATTCGTGGTTCCGCTTACCCTGGCATTTCTGAATGGCGCCGGGACGGCGTCATTAGTCAGTATGTGGCTCGCGGCGTTTCTGGTTATCCAGGGGGCGCTTTCATTTCGCTGGGTGATCCTTAGAGCCGGGGTGTATGCCCCACCGCGGTATTAGAGCGGGCGCTAATGGCCGTATGATTTGCGTTCGCGTTTTCCAAGGTTTGGTAAGTCACACGAGCACGATACAAAGGAGGTTACGGGCGTGAAAGTAAACGGCGTTGAAGCCAGGGAACTTGCGGTTTCGCACCTAGGCAAGCACTTTCATTGAAGCCAAGCGGTCCTGCAGGTCGTGCAGGAATATCTCGGCCAGGATGACCCCACAACAGTGCGGTTGATGAGCGGGTTCGGCGGCGGAATTGGCGGGTCGGGTTCAATCTGCGGAGCGATTGTCGGCGGTGTCGGGGGGCTAAGCCTGTCCTATGGCAGAGGCAGCGTTGACGAGCGTGAAAGCCGCAAACTCTTTCCGCTATGCACTGAACTGTACCGGCGCTTTCAGGGCGAAATCGAGACGAGCCGTTTCTGCCGGGAAATCACAGGCATCGATTTTGCGGATCCCGAGCAGGCCAAGGCGTTTTCCTCGTCGCCCGAAAAGCGGGGGCGTTGCGCGCGATTGGTGGGCGAAACCGCCAACATGGTGTGTGAAATGCTCGCGCGAGAGAAAAGCGCTGAGACGCAGAACTCGTAAAAGGATAGGCCGCTCAAGCGCGGTTCGTGCTCCAGGTTGAAGGTTCGCGCGGCCCCGGGCCGTAAGGCGAGGTGGGGGCGGGGGTAGAGGCTGCGGACGCCTCACCCCCGCGTCGCAGTGCGCGGAACGGAGTTAAGTTACGAGTGACGAGTACTTGCGCTAATTGGCAAGTACCCACGTGTATTATACTGGCTGAGGGTTACGATAAGCCCTAGCGGTAGGCGCATTGAGGTGAACCGGATCATTCCAGACCACGATCGGGCGATCTTAAAGTGAAAATCCTGCCCTAGTTTAGCAGGCGGTTGAAAAAGTGTTTTCAACCGCTTGCCCCGCTGCGGGGATCACGAACGCAACCGCGGAATAACACTATGGGCGTGCATCTTCTGATTGATTTCGGGAGCACCTTCACCAAGGTGCTGGCCGTGGATATGGACAGGGAAATCGTCCTTGGCCGTGCGCAGGCGCCCAGCACCGCCGATGAAGACATAACCATTGGGTTGAGAGCGGCGCTCGACGCTCTGTTCGGCGGTAACCGGTCGCTCGAACCTGCGGCCATCGAGCGCAGGCTCGCCTGCAGCAGTGCCGCTGGCGGCCTTCGCATGGTCGCGGTCGGCCTGGTGCCGGAGTTGACGGTCGAAGCCGCCCGGCGGGCGGCGCTCGGCGCCGGCGCAAAACTCATCCGCTCCTACGCCTACGAACTGGACGATGAGGCAATCGCGGAAATCGAGGCTAGGCCCTCGGACGTGATTCTTCTGGCCGGCGGTACGGATGGCGGAAACAAGGATGTGATTTTGAGCAATGCCGGCCGTCTGGCCGCGTGCGGGACCAGGGCGTCATTTATCGTCGCCGGAAACAAGGTCGTAGCCGCAAAGGTCACGGATATTCTCCGCAGCGCGGGCAAGCATGCGGAGCGGACCGAAAACGTTTTGCCCGAACTCGGGACGCTGAACGTGGAGCCGGCCCGCGCCGCCATCAGAGAGGTCTTTATCAAGCGGGTGGTGCACGCCAAGGGACTCGACAAGGCCGAAGCGTACGTGGGCGATATCCTTATGCCTACGCCGATGGCCACGCTCAAGGCGGCCAGGTTGCTGGCCGATGGGAACGGCGAAGAGCCGGGGTTGGGCGAACTGATGGTGGTCGAGATCGGCGGCGCCACCACCAATATCCACACGATTGCCGACGGTTATCCAAGCCAACCCGACGTCCTGTTCAAGGGATTGCCCGAGCCGTACGCGAAACGTACGGTCGAGGGCGACCTCGGGCTAAGGCACAACGCCGTCACGATACTCGAAGTTGCCGGCGCGGACCGGCTCTCCGAAGCTCTCGGCTCGATAGCGGACGGTAAGGGCGCGGGTGTGGATTTCCGGCAATACGCTTCGGCGCTGTCGCGTAACCCGGGCTTCGTGCCGGAAAGCGACGAGCACTTTTCCATGGACGCGGCCCTTGCACGCGCGGCTTGCGAGGTGGCGGTCGGAAGACACGCCGGAAGCCTCGAGGAGACGCCGTCCTGGGCCGGTGGCGCCGTGCGAATCCAGCGGGGCAAGGATCTAAGCGCGCTTGGGACGGTGATCGGAACGGGCGGCATCTTCTGTCACGGCAGGCATGCGGACAAGGTACTCGCCGCCGCCCTGTTTTCGCGGCGCGATCCCTTCTCGCTCAGGCCGCGCAAGGCGAATTTCTACGTCGATGCGGGGTACATCATGTATGGCGTTGGACTGCTGAGCGACGTGCTGCCGGCAAAGGCGCTCAGGCTTGCGAAGAAATGTCTTCGCCGCATCGAGATTTAGTCGCGGGCCGCGTTGCAACCGCGAACAGTCGCCAAAGGAGGCGTTATGCAGCAGACGATTGTCATAGGCACGATCGGTTCCGACTGTCACGTGATCGGCGGTTGGGTGATTAGCCGCGCGCTGGGAGAGGCCGGCTTCAAGACCGTTTTCCTCGGCGCGGTCGTGCCGCAGGAGGAGTTCATCAACGCCGCGATCGAGACCAGCGCCGACGCGATCCTGGTCTCGTCCATGTACGGGATGGGCGTGCTCGACTGCGAAGGCCTGCGCGCAAAATGCATCGAGGCGGGGCTCGGCAAGATT
>JAKAVN010000224.1 GCA_021827495.1 Deltaproteobacteria bacterium
GCGAAGACGTGGACGATCTCTTCGCCGCGCGAATGGAGCACCTCCAAGGCACGCTCGGCAAACGCCGCCTGCCCGATGAGCGCGATGCGCACCGTCTACTAAACCTCCGCCGCGATGTTCGGCATCGGTCCCAAGCTACCAAATCGATCATCCGCTGGCACGCGCCGGCGACGCAGGCCCCGCGCTTTCGTCCACAGGGGCTGTGGGTTGGCACGCGCGGACGTTTCCGTTGTATAGGTGAACCAAACCAAGAGGAGTGATTGTGATGCCGGACTATAGCCGTTACGAATTCATCAAGGTCGAAAAAGCCGCGCGCGTCGCCACCGTGACGCTCAACCGCCCCGATCGGCTCAACGCCGTCAACCCGGTGCTTCATCACGAGCTGATGACGATCTGGAGCGACCTGGCCGAGGACCGCGGGGTCAACGCGATCATCCTGACTGGCGCGGGCCGCGCGTTTTGCGCGGGTGGCGACGTCAAGGGGATGGCGTCGCGCTCGGGCGATGGGCAGGACAAGGCCAAGCAGGAGGAGGCCGCCGCCGAGAGCCGCCGCCACAACCTCGCAACGCCCGCCGAGGCCAGGCGCATCGTCCAGAACATGCTCGACGTCGAGCAGCCGATCATCGGCGCGATCAATGGCGACGCAATCGGCCTGGGCGCCACGCTCGCGCTGCTCTGCGACGTCATCGTGGCCTCCGAGAAGGCGCGCTTTGCCGACACCCACGTCAGGGTCGGGATCGTGGCCGGCGACGGCGGCGCGGTAATCTGGCCGCTGCTCATCGGGCCGGCGCGGGCCAAGGAATTTCTGATGCGCGGTAATTTCGTCAACGGCGCCGACGCCTTCAAGATGGGGATGGTGAATTACGCGGTCGCGCCCGAGCAGGTGATGGCGAAGGCGCGCGAACTGGCGCAGGAGCTGGCCGACGGGCCGACCTATGCGATTCGCTGGAGCAAGCTCGCGGTCAACAAGTGGCTCAAGCAGCAGACCAATTTGATCCTCGACGCCTCGCTCGCCTACGAGATGCTGACTTTCACCACCGAGGACCATCGCGAGGCCGCGCGCGCCTTCGTCGAGAAGCGCAAGCCCAATTTTAATGGAGACTAGGCGGCCTGCGGACGCTCCGGGCCGCACGAACAGGCGCAACCGCGATGCGCCAAGGAGCGGCAGCGATGCGTAAAGACATCGAGATTAACGCCGAGGGCACGATTTTGCGCGGCTGGTTCTACACCCCCGACCGGCCGGGCGGCAAAGCGCCGGCGATCGTGATGGCGCACGGGTTCTCAGCGGTCAAGGAGATGTACCTCGACCGCTTCGCCGAGCATTTCTGCGCGGCCGGGCTGGCCGCGGTAGTGTTCGACAACCGCAACTTCGGCGCGAGCGACGGCCAGCCGCGCCAGGAAATCGATCCGTGGGCGCAGGTGCGCGACTACCGCCACGTGATCACGTGGGCGCGGATGCAGCGTGAGATCGACCCCGCGCGTATCGGGGTATGGGGTTCGAGTTACTCCGGCGGCCACGCGCTGGTCCTCGGCGCAATCGACCGGCGGGTCAAATGCGTGGTCTCGCAGGTGCCTCTGATCAGCGGCTATCGTAACTTTCAGCGCTTGGTGCGGCCCGATTTTCTCGGCCCGCTGCGCGCCCAGTTCGACGCCGACCGCGAAGCGCGCTTTCGCGGCGAAGCGCCCGCGATGGTGCCGGTGGTGGCCGCCGATCCGCAGGCGCCGTCGGCGCTGCCGACCGCCGACTCCTACCACTGGTTCACCGAGGCCGGCCGCGAACGCGCCAAATCCTGGCGCAACGAGGTCACCGCGCGCACGCTCGAGATGGTGATGGAGTACGAGCCCGGCAGCTACATCAGCAGGATAAGTCCGACGCCGCTGATGCTGGTCGTCGCCGCCAACGACACTCTGGCGGTCGCCGACCAAGCGATAGCGGCCTTCAACGAGGCGCTGGAGCCCAAGCGCCTGGTGCTGCTCGAGGGCGGCCACTTCGACGCCTACGTCAGCGACTTCGAGCGTGCGGCGAACCCGGCGCGCGACTGGTTCGTGACACACCTGTTGCGCTGACCGCGGACGCAGCTTAACGGCCTTTGAGGAAGTAGTCCTTCCAGGCCGGGTACTTGTGCGCCGCGGCCTGCGGGTCGAGCCGGCGCAGCGCTTCGATCGCATTGAGATGTGCGATCGCATTGGGCGGCGGCATCCCGCCGCGCGGGAGCGGCGCGGCCGCGGCGGCCAGCGGTGGCGGCGGCGCCGGGGCCGCGCCCGACCGCGCCGTCGTGAGCGTCAACGCGCTTTGCACGCTCTGAATCGGCGCGCGCGCGGCGACATCGAGGGAATACGGCGCCCCGGGCGTGTACTTGTCGGCCAGCAGCCGCAGAATCGAGGTATGGTCGAGCGGCTGGCTGAAGCATGAACCCGCGGCTACGAATGGCGAAACAATAATCGCCGGCACCCGCACGCCGGTGGTGGTGAACGGGGTGTAGGTCTCGCCATGGTTCTGCGGGGTCAGGAGCGGCAGCGGTTCGACGTGATCGAAGAAGCCGCCGTGCTCGTCGTAGGTGATGATCAGAACCGATTTGCTCCACAGTTGCGGGTTGCCGGTGATAGCGGCGTAGACGCGGCGCATCAGGTCCTGCCCGCGGGTTATCGGAGTCACCGGATGGTCGTCGTCGGCCTTTTCGGGCTCGGCGCCGTCGGTGAATTGCGGTTCGATGAAAATCACCTTGGGCAGCGTGTCAGCGGAGCGGCAGTCGGTATCAAGCGCCACCAGCCCGCGGAAATGATTGTCCCAGATGTCGGCGGCAATGCGCTTTAGAACCTTCGGCATCAACCCAAAGAACGGGAAGCCCTCCGAATAGACCCGCCAGCTCACGCCATGTGCGTCGAGCCAGTCGTAGGCCACGTCCTGGTCATCGAACAACTGGTTGGTCGTGTGATCGCGCATCGTGTAGCCGCTCATCGCCATCAGCCGGTTGGGCTGCGTGCTGGCCGGCAGGCAGGCGAACCAGTGGTCACAGACGCAAAACTCCCTAGCCAGGAAGTCGATCATCGGCACCTGCGCCGCGCCGTAGTACTGGCCGACCGGATAGGGATCGGCGGGGCTGACCGTGGCGTAGTCGGCGACAAAGCCGGTCATCATTTTGTCGCCCGGATTCCATCGCATCTGGCGGCGGATATCCTCGCGCTCGTGCGGCGGATCCACGGGCACGGCAGGATCGGTGCGCGGCACCGGCGCGTAGGGCGAACCGTTGAACAGGTTCGTATAGCCCGCCCGCCGCGCATCCGCGATTCCCATAATCTTGGGATTGGCCGCGTCGAGGTAGCCGAGCATGTGGTCGAACGAGCGATTCTCCATCATCAGGATGAATATGTGTTCGATCTGTTCCAGGGCCGTCGCCATTGCGGTTCTTCCTCTCTTTCGCGATTGAAGCCGCGCTGGGATCTGCGGGATCTGATTGACAGCGGCGGCTCTGCCCAGTTTAGTGGCCATTACGATGAAGTCCACGTTTGCGGACGGCCGCCACCGGGCGCTGCCACTGCTCGCCTTACTCTGCCTGCTGCTCGGCCTCGCGATCCCGCGCGGCGATCCGGCGAATGCGGGCGCGCCGCGGCCCGCACGGATTTTCGTGCTGATGGTATGGGACGGGCTGCGCCCCGACTTCGTGACCGCCGCGCGGACGCCCAATCTGTTCGCGATGGAGCACGCGGGCGTGCGCTTCGCGCGCCATCATGCGGTCTACCCGACGATCACGATGGTTAACGCGGCGACGATCGCGACCGGCGCATATCCGGGCGGCACGGCGATTTTCGGCGACCGGATGTACCTGGCGCCGCGCCTGCGCGCGATGAAGATCGCGCTTTCTCCGAGATCGGAA
>JAKAVN010000225.1 GCA_021827495.1 Deltaproteobacteria bacterium
GGCCGCTTGGTAACCCATCATCTTAGGCAACCGCGTCGAGAGCCCGCCGCTCTTGTATTCCTTGTAGCCGGCCCAGCAGGCCGTGATATTGCCCGCGTTGCCAACCGGCAAAAACTGATGCGTCGGAGCGTCGCCGAGCTGATCGCAAATCTCGAAGGCGGCGGTCTTCTGCCCGGCGATGCGGTCCGGGTTGATGCTGTTGACCAGGCGGATTCCCACCGGGTCGCTCTCCGCAACGTCGCGCACGACCTTCAAGCAGATGTCGAAGTTGCCGATTATCTCGATCACGCTTGCGCCATGCATCACGCTCTGCGAGAGCTTGCCCAGCGCCACCGCGCCTTTGGGAATCAGCACGAACGCGCGCATCCCGGCCCGCCCGGCATAGGCGGCGGCCGAGGCGGCGGTGTTGCCGGTCGAGGCGCAGATCGCAGTGCGCGCGCCCTCGCCCAGCGCCTTGCTCATCGCCACTGTCATCCCGCGGTCTTTGAAAGACCCGGTCGGGTTGGCCCCCTCGAATTTAAAGTAACACTTTATGCCTTGGCCGAGCCGCGACGCCAACTCGGGGCTCTCGATGAGCGGCGTGTTGCCCTCGTTGAGCGTGACTACCGGGGTGCGCTCATCGACCGGCAGGAAACGGCGGTAATGTTCGATAAGGCCGGGCCATCGCGTCAGGCGCGCCGGCGCCGCGGCCGAGCCGTTTTGTTTGCCACGCGCCATCACGCTCACAGCCGCTCCTCGATTCGAATGAAGGCCGGCGTGCCGCTCACCGTGTCGAGGCGCCTGATCCGCGCCAGCGCGCGCTTG
This sequence comes from Deltaproteobacteria bacterium, assembly GCA_021827495.1. GTDB lineage: Bacteria > Desulfobacterota > Binatia > Binatales > Binataceae > JAKAVN01. The sequence continues at coordinate 805 of JAKAVN010000225.1, forward strand.
AGGTTGCGCTCGCGCGCCTCGTGCGTCCGCATGATAACCGGCACCGTGCCTTCCATCCCGCGCCCCTGCTGAATTACCGAAGCGATCGAAATTCCGCCGCGCCCGAGCACCGAAGCGATCGCGCCCAGCACGCCCGGCTTATCGCGCGCCTCGAAGCGCAGGTAATATTCGCATAGCACGTCGTCCATCGGCTTGACACGGGCCCGCGTCATCGACGCCATCGGGTAGCCCAGCGCATGCCCGCGCGCGCCGGCCCCAGCGCTTCGCGCCCGCGCGATCTCGAGCACGTCGGCCATCACGGCCGTCGCCGTCGGCATCTGCCCCGCCCCCAGTCCGAAGTACATCGTCGAGCCCAGCGCCTCGCCGTGGATGTAGATCGCGTTGAACGCGCCCGCCACACCGGCCAGCAGATGGCGCGTCGGGATCATGGTGGGATGCACGCGGGCCTCGATCGCGCCGTCGTCGTCCTTGGCGATCGCGAGCAGTTTGATCGTAAAGCCAAGCTCGCGCGCGTAGGCGATGTCGGCTTGCGTGATGTGGCTGATGCCCTCGGTATGGACCTGCGGCGGCTTGAGCAGTGCGCCGAAAGCCAGCGTCACCAGCAGGCAAAGCTTGTGCGCCGCGTCATGGCCCTCGATGTCGAGGGCGGGATTGGCCTCCGCCAGGCCCATCCGCTGCGCTTCGGCGAGCGCCTGGGAGAACTCTGCGCCCTGCTCGGTCATCATTGTGAGGATGGAATTGCAGGTCCCGTTGACGATTCCGTAGACGGCGCGCTGGCGGTCGCCGGCCAGCGCCTCGCGCAGCGTGCGGATGATCGGCACGCCGCCGCCGACGCTCGCCTCGAAGCCGATCGCCATCCCGGCCTTCGCCGCGGCCGCGAAGATCTGCTCGCCATGTTCGGCCAGCAGCGCCTTGTTGGCGGTGACAACGTCCTTGCCCGCGGCGAGCGCTTTGAGGATCAGCGCGCGCGCCGGCTCGCGTCCGCCGAACAGCTCGACCACGATATCGACGTCAGGGCGCACCACCAGCGCGGCGGCGTCGCGCGTGATCAGCTTGGCGGTGAGCCCCAGCGCGGCGCTGGGTCTGAGGCTGCGATCGGCGACGCCGGCCAGCTCCAGCGGGACGCCGAGCTTGCGCTCCAGCAGCGCGGCATTGCGCCGCATCAGCTTGACCACGCCCTCGCCGACCGTGCCGCAGCCGAGCAGGGCTACCCGTACCGGTTTCAACGGTGCACCGAATTGCGCCAATCGGGGTGCGCTCTAGGAGCCCGCGGCCGCGGCGCGCGGAAGCGCCCCAGCCGTCGCCATGCGCAACGCATGGCGGATTCCGCGGACCGCCTGGCGGATGCGATGCTCGTTCTCGATGAGTGCGAAGCGCACGAAGCCGTCGCCGTCGGCGCCGAAGCCGACCCCGGGCGACACCGCGACCTTGGCCTCGGCGAGCAGAAACTTGGCGAACTCCAGCGAGCCCATCGCGCGCAATGGCTCGGGAATCGGCGCCCACACGAACATCGTGGCGCGCGGCTTCTCGACTGGCCATCCGGCGCGGTTGAGCCCGTCGACCAGCGCGTCGCGCCGGCTGCGATAGAGCTCGGCGATCTGGCCCACGCACTCTTGCGGCCCGTTGAGGGCGGCGATCGCCGCGACCTGGACCGGAGCGAACATCCCGTAGTCGAAATACGATTTGAGCCGCGCCAGCGCGGCAATCATCTCGCGATTGCCCACCGCGAAGCCGACGCGCCATCCCGGCATGTTGTAGCTCTTGGAGAGCGTGAAAAATTCGACTCCGACCTCGCGTGCTCCCGCCACCTGCATCATCGAGGGCGCCTTGTAGCCGTCGAAGCAGAGGTCGGCGTAGGCGAAATCATGGACGACCAGGATTTCATGCTCGCGGGCGAACTCGACCACCCGCTTCATGAAGCCGAGGTCGACAGTGGCCGTGGTCGGGTTGTGCGGAAAGTTCATCACCAGCAGCTTGGGCCGCGGCCAGCAGCGGCTGACCGTCGCGATCAGCGCGGCGAAGAAATCCTCGCCGCGGCTTATTGGTACGCCCTGCACCTGGGCGCCCGCGATGATGCATCCGTACTGATGGATCGGGTAGGTCGGCGTCGGCGCCAGCACCACGTCGCCCTGGTCGAGGATGGCGAGCGCAAGGTGCGCGATACCTTCCTTGGAACCGATGGTGACGATCGCCTCCGAGTCGGGGTCCAATTCGACGCCGTAGCGGCGGCGGTACCAGTCGGTGATCGCCAGGCGCAGTTTGTAGACGCCGCGCGAGACCGAGTAGCGATGGTTGGGCGGCTTGACCGCGGCCTCGACCAGCTTGGCCACGATATGCGCGGGCGTGGGCTCGTCGGGATTGCCCATGCCGAAGTCGATGATGTCCTCGCCGGCGCGCCGGGCCTTCAGACACAATTCGCCGATCGCGTTAAATACGTAGGGTGGCAACCGTTTTATTCTGGGGAAATCCATTATGCGCCGTGCGAGCTACGGGGCGCGGACCGCCCGCGCCCGTGCTCCTATTTTGTAACCGACCGCGCGTCCCGCCGCTAGTGGCGTCCGCCGCGCGCCAAATCCGGCTAGCGCCGCAGCGCTTCCCAGTTGACGCAGTTATGCGGGCTCTCTCCCGCCAGGATGCGGACGATGTTCTCGGCCACGCCGCGCGCGATGCCGCGGTAGGAGACGTCGGTGACGCCGGCAATATGGGCCGTGGCGACGACGTCGGGGCGGCCGAGCAGCGGTGAGGCGGGGTCGAGCGGCTCTTGCTCGAAGACGTCGAGCCCGGCGCCTGTCAGGCGGCCCTCGGCGAGCGCGCGCAGCAGCGCCTGATGGCTCAGGAGGCCGCCGCGCGCGGCGTTGATGATGCAAGCCCGCGCCGGCAGCAGCGCCAGCGCGGCTTCATCGATGATCTGGCGGGTCTGCTCATTGAGCGGCACGCAGAGAAAAAGATAATCGCTGCGGCGCAGCAATTCCGGGAGTCGCTCCCGCCCGCCCACCCATTCCAGCCCCAGGCGCTCGGCGAGCGCCGGCGCGGGGC
>JAKAVN010000226.1 GCA_021827495.1 Deltaproteobacteria bacterium
GGCCGAATACCTGCAGGCCAAACAGACCGCGCATCTGAGCGGCGCGCCCGGGATTGGCGGGATGGCTGGGCTTGCCGCCGCGATGGAGGATGCGGCCGCGCGCAAGCTGGAACTGCTCGGGATGGAGCCGGCGGATGTCCGTGCGATGACCGCGCCCAACCCGACGGTCTGGATGCGCGCGCCGATTGGCGGCACGGTGCTCGAGAACAAGGCCACGCGTGGCGCGGCGGTTTCCCCCGGTGACGTTCTCTATACGCTGGGCACGCTCAACGACGTCTGGATCACCGCCGACATCTATGAAGACGACCTCGCGCGCGTGCGCGAGGGCCAGGCCCTGGAAGCCATAACCACCACCTATCCCGGCGAGGTCTTCAAGGGCGTCGTGTCGCGTATCAGCCCCGGCATCGATCCGGCCACGCACACGGCGCAGCTCCGCTGCACGATTGCCAACCCGGGCCTCAAGCTGAAGCCGCAGATGTTCGCGCGGGTGCGGATCGTCACACGGCCGGGCCGGGCGCTGGTGGTGCCGCAGCAGGCGCTGGTTTTCGACACCGACTCCTACTATGCCTACGTGCGGGTGGCGCCTGACGGAGTCGCACGGCGCAAGGTTGCAATCACGTCCTGGAACGAAAAGGGCTACGCCCGCGTGGTCTCGGGGCTGAGCCCCGGGGACACGGTGATCGTCGCCGGCTCGCTGCAGGTCGACGAGCTGTGGCGTGAGGCCAAAGGCCAGGGATAGGAGCCGCCCGTGATTCGCTGGTTGATGGAGCTGGCGCTCAGCGGCCGCGCCGTGATCATCGGTCTGGCCATCGCGCTGCTCCTCTCCGGCATCTATGCGTTTTCCCGGCTCGACGTCGAGGCCTATCCCGACCCGGTGCAGCCGATGGTCGAGGTGTTGACGCTGCCCAACGGGCTCAGCGCCGAGGAGGTCGAGCGGCTGGTCACCGTGCCGCTGGAATACACGCTCAGCACGACGCGCAACCTGGAGGCGATGCGTTCGATCTCGCTGTTCGGCCTGTCCGACATCCGCTGCTACTTCTCCTGGGACAGCGATTACTACTGGGACAACGCCGAGACCATCAACCAGCTCCAGTTTGTCAGCCTTCCGCCGGGCATCACCGCCGGCATCTCGCCCGAAAATGCGATCGGCGAGATCTATCGCTACACGGTCGAAAGTCCCGATCACGATCTGCTCAACGAGAAGACGATCAACGACTGGATCGTCTCACGCCAGCTCAGCACCGTGCCGGGAGTGATCGGCGACAGCACTTTCGGCGGCTTGACCAAGCAGTACCACGTCGACGTTGACCCGCAGAAACTGGACTACTACCACGTCCCGCTTGCCACCCTGGCCACCGCGCTCAGCAACGCCAACCTCAGCACGGGCGGCAACTACCTGGACGTCGGCGAGCAGGCCTTCGACGTGCGCGGTCTGGGCTTCATCCAATCGCTCGACGACATCCGCAACACCGTGCTGGCGGTCAACAAGTCGATTCCGATCACCGTCGGCAACGTGGCCGAGGTCTCGCTCGGCTATGCGCCGCGCCTCGGCATCGTCGGGATGAACCACCGCGGCGAGGTGAGCGAGGGCATCGTCCTGATGCGCAAGTACGGCAACACGCTCAAGACCCTGCGCGGCGTGGAGGCCAAGGTAAAGCACCTCAACACGGCGGGGATTCTCCCGCACGGCTACAAGATCGTCCCGTACTACGACCGCGCCGCGCTGGTCCAGATCACGCTGCACACGGTGATGGAGAACCTGACCATCGGGATGGCGCTGGTCTTCCTGGTGCTGATTTTTTTCCTGGGCAATCTGAAGGCCGCGCTGATCGCCGCGATCAACATCCCGCTCGCGCTGTGCGGCGCGTTCATCCTGATGAAGGTGAGCGACACCCCGGCCAACCTGATTTCACTGGGCGCCATCGACTTCGGCATCATCATCGACACCACCGTCATCGTGATGGAGAACATCCATCGCCATCTCAGCGCGGCCGAGTTCTCGCAGGACTCCTCAGCCGGGCGCATCTTGCGCGCCGCGCAGGAAGTGGGCGGCCCGATGCTCTTTTCGACCCTGATCTTCGTGATCGCGTTTCTGCCGCTGTTCACGATGCGCGGGGTCGAGGGCGCGATCTTCTCGCCGATGTCGCACACCTACGCCTATGCGCTGGCCACCGCCATCCTGCTCGCCGTCACGCTAACGCCAGTGCTGGGCTCGTTGGTGTTCGGCCGCGGCCTGCATGCCGCGAACAACCCCGTGTGGAACGCGATCACGCGCTTTTATCACGCGGTGTTCGTGGGCGTGCTGCGCTGGCCGCGCCTGACGCTTATCCTGATCCTGGTGCTGGCCGGGGTGGCGGCGTCGACCTATCCGCGCCTGGGCGGCGAATTTCTGCCCAAGCTCGAAGAGGGCAACATCTGGGCGCGCGCCACGATGCCGCTGACGATCTCGCTCGAGCGCGGGGCCAGGCTGGCCTCGGGAATGCGCCGCGTGTTCATGTCGTACCCCGAAGTGACGACCGTGGTCTCGCAGCTCGGGCGCCCCGACGACGGTACCGAGACCACCGGCTTTTTCAATATCGAGTTCTTCGTCGATCTCAAGCCGAAGCCGGAATGGCCCGCTGGGCTCGACAAGCCGGAACTCATCAGGCGGATGGACGAACGGCTCCAGCGCGAGTTTCCGGGCGTGAGCTTCGGTTACTCGCAGAACATCCAGGACAACATCGACGAGGCGCTCTCGGGGGTCAAGGGCACCAATTCGGTCAAGGTGTTCGGCCGCGATCTTTCCGCTGACGAGCGTATCGCCAATGAGCTGGTCGAGGTGATGGGCAAGGTGCACGGCATCGTCGACCTTGCGGTGTATCGCTCGCTTGGCCAGCCCAATCTGGTGATCAAACCCGACCGCGCGGCCTGCGCGCGCTACGGGCTGAACGTCTCCGACGTCGCGGCGATCGTGCAGGCGGCGATCGGCGGCCAGGCTGTGACCCAGATCTTCGAGGGTGACCGGCGCTTCGACCTGGTCGTGCGATGGAAGCCGCAATACCGCCAGAGCCTCGACGCCATCCGGAGCATCCGCGTCGCCACGCCCACCGGGGCCGCGATTCCGCTCGGCCAGATCGCCAGCGTTCGCACTGTGGAAGGCGCGTCATTCATCTACCGCGAAGGCCTCGAGCGTTACGTGCCGCTGCGCTTCGCCGTGCGCGGACGCGACCTGCAGAGCGCGGTCGAGGACGCCAAGGGGATCGTCGCGCGCGAAATAAAGCTCCCCGAAGGAGTGCATCTGGAATGGGCGGGCGAGTATGGAGAGCTGCAGGAGGCCAATCGCCGCCTGATGATCGTGGTGCCGTTCGCGCTGGTGCTGATCGGCGGCGTGCTTTACGCCGCGACCACCTCGCTCATCGATACCTTCATCATTATGGCGCAGATTCCGGTCGCCTGCATGGGCGGAATACTCGGCCTGTACTTTACCGGGACGCCGTTCAGCGTCTCGGCCGCGGTCGGCTTCATCTCGATCTTCGGCATTGCGGTGATGGACGGAATTTTGCTGAGCTTCTACATCCGCCAGCTCTGGCAGGAGGGGCATCCGTTCCGCGAGGCGATCATCATGGGTTCGGATCGCAGGCTGCGCGCCACGATGATGACCGACATGGTCGACGCGTTCGGACTGCTGCCCGCGGCGCTCTCGACCCGAATCGGCGCGCAGACCCAGCGCCCGTTGGCGATCGTGGTGATCGGCGGCGCGCTCGCGATCCTGCTCCTCACGCGCATCCTCCAGCCGGTGCTCATCTATCTGTGCCATCGCCGGCTGCGCCTGGAAGACGCGCCGCCGCCAGTCG
>JAKAVN010000227.1 GCA_021827495.1 Deltaproteobacteria bacterium
TGGACGAGGTCGACGCGCCGCTTGACGAGTTCAGTCTCGCCGCCTTCACCAGCCTGGTCGGCGAGCTCAAGGGGCGCTCGCAGTTCATCGTGATCACGCACAACCAGCGGACCATGCAGCGCGCCGACCATATCCACGGCGTCACGATGGAGCGGCCGGGGGTGTCGCGGCTGATCTCGATGGCGATTCCGCACGCCGCGTAACGCGGCCGCAGCATCGGCGGCGTTCGCGTTTCGGTTCCGATTACGCGCGCGGCCTGTTATGGTGTGATGCGTTCGGCATCGGGCGCCGAAGACCGGGGCGGTACGATACGCGCGGCGGCTCGGCCGGATGCAGCGCCGAAATTTTTTTCCCGAGGATCGCGATCCGCGTGCCGGATTTTATCACTGTAATTGTTTCACAACTCTCCTTCGTCGATCGTCTCGCCCTAGTCGCGGCGGCGAGCCAGATCGTCGCGCTGCTCGCCGCGATTCTGATCGAGTTCAGCGCGCGCAAGCGGCGCTGGGTTCAAGCGCCCGCGCCCGCCACTGAGCAGGCCGGGCGCGCCGCCCGGCCCGAAATCGTTCTGGCCGAAGAGATCGCATCTTGGCCGTCGCCGCGCGCCCCCTCGGTCACGCCGCCGCCGCCCGCGCCCGCCGAGCCGGTCGCCCGGCCATCCGTAGAACCGCCGCCCGCGCCCGCCGAACCGGCTGCGGCGGCCCCGGCCAAAGCGCCCGCGCGAATCGGGTTGGGATTGCGGCGCACGCGCGAGAATCTGCTCGCCCGCATCCGCGCCGCGATAACCGGCAGCGCCAAGCTCGACGAAATTTGCGAAGGCCTGGAAGAAGCGCTGATTGCCGCCGATGTCGGCGTGCAGGCGAGCCTCAAGCTGGTCGAGGCCGTGCGCGCCCGGGTCAGGGACGGCAGCGGCTCCGCAGCCATCCGCGAAGCGCTCAAAGACGAGATCGCGCGGATGCTCGCGGCGAGCGAACGCCCGCTGAATATCCCGGCTGAGGGGCCGCTGGTGGTGATGCTGGCCGGGGTCAATGGGGCGGGCAAGACCACGACGGCGGCCAAGCTGGCGGCGCGGATGAAGGCCGAGCGCGGGCCGGTGATCGTGGCCGCCGCCGATACCTTCCGCGCGGCCGCGATCGAACAGCTCGAAGTATGGTGCGGGCGGGTGGGCGCCGATCTAATCAAGCAGAACCAGGGTTCCGACCCGGCGGCGGTGGCTTTCGACGCGATCAAGGCGGCAGTGGCGCGTAACGTATCGACGGTGTTGATCGATACGGCGGGGCGCCTCCAGACCAAAGTCAACCTGATGGAAGAGTTGAAAAAGATCGCCCGCGTGGCCGGCCGCGAGCTTCCCGGCGCGCCGCACGAATGCTGGCTGGTGCTTGATGCGACCACGGGGCAGAACGCGCTCAGCCAGGCGAAAATCTTCGGCGACGCGGTGGCGCTCACGGGCGTGGTTTTGGCGAAACTCGACAGCACGGCCAAGGGTGGCGTGGTGGTGGCAATAGCCGAGCAGCTCAAGCTGCCGGTGCGCTTCGTCGGTGTGGGTGAAAATGTCGAGGACTTGCGTGTCTTCGACGCGCGTGAATTCGTGGAGGCGCTGTTTGCCGAAGACGAATCGCGGGCTGAAGTTTCCAGCGGTTCTTATGCAGCTTGACAGCTTTGTTAATCGAAAATTAAACTGAAAGTGGAAAACCCATCGATCATGACTCTTGAGGCTCTTAAGCAACTCGACGACAGAATCCAGGCATCGGTCAACCGTATCCAGCAATTGCAGCACGAAAATGAACTGCTGGTGAAACGGTTGGCCGAGAGTGAACAGCGTTTTAACGAGGCCAACGCCCACTCCAACTCCGAGCGCCAGCAGCATGAGGCCGAGCGCAACGAGATAAAGTCGCGGATCGAAAAGATTCTCGCCCGCTTCGACGGGCTGGACCTCGGCTGAGCAGGCCGCCGCTGAGGGGATGATGAAAGGCGTCAGCGTCGAAATCATGGGCCAGAGTCTGACCGTAATGAGCGACGACGGCGACGAATGGGCGAAGACGCTGGCGGCGACCGTCGACGAAAAGATAAAGTACATTCGCGCCAACAGCCGCGCGGTCAATTCGGTGAGCGTGGCAATTTTGGCGGCGTTGAATTTTGCCGACGAACTCGAACGTCTGAAGCGAGATCATCAGACGTTGATCGACCAGATTGAGGCACTGAACCGGCGGCTGTCGGTGGCGATGGATGCGTAGGCGCCGCGCGTCAGCACGGTTGTGGGAGGCTTCGGGCCGGCGGGTTCGGGTAATGGGCGGCGGGGGCTGGAGGATCTGTTAGAAGCGCGATGCGGCGCTCTCAAGATATAGGACCTGTGCCGGTTCTCAGTGATGCATGGCGCGGCCCCAGGCCGCGTGGACTTACCGAGCGAGCAACGCCCGCACGGCCGCGGCAGGATCGATGGCCGGGGGAGAGCGACCGCACAGCACAACCGCCGAATTAGCCCGATCCCGCCACCGCGAAAGGCAGTGGCGGACGAAAAACAATACTTGCGCGCCGTCCTCTCCGAGGCACGCTCCAACCTCTCGGCCGCATATGCCGCCGCGCTTTCGATACATGTGCAGCGGCGGCTGCTCGGCACGCAAGCTTATCTCGGGGCGAAGCAAGTCGTACTCTACGCGGCGATGGGCCGCGAGGTCGAAACCGCGCTCATCGCAGCCGACGCGCTGCGCTCGAAGCGGCGGCTCTACTACCCGATAGTCGATCGTGCGCATCGCCGGATAAGGCTCGGCGCCGTGTCCGGCCTTGCCGATCTGAGCCTCGGCGCCTTTGGAATCTTGGAACCGCCCGCCGCCGCGGCGCTCGAGGCCGAAGAACTCGGCGCCGCGCTGGTCTGCGTTCCGGGCCTCGCATTCACACCCACCGCCGCGCGTCTTGGCCGCGGCGGCGGCTACTACGACCGGCTGTTGGCCGCGATGTCCGCCGGCGCGGTGGCCGCCGGGCTTGGCTATTCATTTCAGTTGATTGACCGGTTGCCGGAGGGGCCGCATGACCGGCGGCTGGATTTGGTAGTGACCGAGTCCGCCGTTTACGCGGCCAGCGGCGCGCCACACGCGGCCGCGCAACCGGCGGACCAAGGAGGGTTACCTAAATGGGCGTGCTGACTGGCGTCCTGTTCCTGATAGTAGGTGGCTTGATTGCGATTTTCACAGTCTACCTTACCGGGCGGCGGCACCAAGGTGGTGCCGATAGGGAGGCCGCCCAACGTGAAGCTCAGGCGATTGTCGACGAGGCGAGAAGCAAGGGCGAACTGATCGTCAAGGAGGGGGAACTAAAGGCCAAGGATCTGATGGTCGAGGTGCGCGCGCAGGCCGAACGCGAAGTGCGCGAGCAACGCCGCGAGCTGACCACGCTGGAGAGTAAGCTCGCCGCGCGCGAGGAGAGTATCGACAAGCGGCTGGAGGCGTTCGAGCGGCGCGAGGCTGATCTCAACCGGCGCGACCAAAGCCTCCGCACGAAAGAGAAAAGTCTGGCCGACCGCGAAGCCGAGCGCCAGGAGTTGATCGAGGCGGCGCGGGCCAAGCTCGAGGCGGTCGCCGGACTGACCCGCGAGGAGGCGCGCCGCCAGGTGGTGGAAGAGATGGTGGGGCAGGCACGCCATGACGCGGCCCGCCAAATCCGGGTGGTCGAAGAGGAGGCGCACGAGGAAGCCGACCGGCGCGCCAAGCGCATCATTTCGATCGCGATCGAGCGCCTGGCCGGCGAATTCGTCACCGAGCGCACGGTCTCGGTGCTGGCGCTGCCCAACGACGAGATGAAGGGTCGAATCATCGGGCGC
>JAKAVN010000228.1 GCA_021827495.1 Deltaproteobacteria bacterium
ACATCGAAGACTGCCGCCGGTCCGTCCCGCGCATTCCCGCATCCTCCTCACGCCACGGATGACCACTATCCTACTACATAATCGACTGAGAAACGATCATTTTTCCGCAACCTGTTAAGAAGGCCTTCAAGGAAATCAAGCAGGACTCGGACGCGATACAGGTTTGGCAGTTTATTTTAGGGCAATATACCCCAAGTTTTCTCGGCCAGTGTGAAAACGCTTTCGACCGTGCGCCAAGTTTTGTTCAGCGTGAACTCGAAGCAAACATGCTCAGCGGATACGGGAACAAACGAGCGCGGGCAAAGAAGATAGTGAAGGCCCTAACCGATTTCTCCGGTAACAAAGGCCACGACAGGCACATCCATTACGATGAACTTCGGGTGATGGGTCTAGGGGTCGAATTAATCGAAGATAATCAGACGTATCGGGACTTAGTTCTCACCGTACATCACTGTTACATGCAGGCGCTGATGAACACGACTGCCTTCAAGATCATCGAGAATCACAATGGCGTGGCATTTGTAAAACAGCAGTAGACCTTTCAAGTGGCGCGCATGCCCGGCATGTCTGGCCAGATAGCCTTCCAGACACCCGAACAGACCTAAGACGTAGTTAATCCGCGCCATCTCCAGCCAGACAGATTAAGCACGCTATTGCAAAGCTATGGGCGACGAAATCAACGCTTGTACTACCGCCCTAGCGCCCGCTTGAATGTCCGGCACCCACACGACCGGCGTACTCAGCGGCGCGGCGGCGCGGCGACCGCGCCGGGCAGCACGGCGACCGCGCCGGTCGACGGATTGCGCCCGACGTAAACGGCGGTCTCGTAAACCTCGCGCAGCTTGTCTTCGGTCAACACCGCTTGCGGCGCGCCCCAACCCATCGCGATTCCGTCCTTGAGCAGCAGCACGCGGTCGGCGTAAAGCGCCGCCGCGTTGAGGTCGTGCAGGGTCGCGACCACGGCCAGGCCGCACTCGGCGCGCAGCTCGCCGAAACGCGCGAAGATTTCCGCCACGTGGCGCAGATCGAGATGAGCGGTGGGCTCGTCGAGCAGGGCCACGCGCGGCTCCTGCGCCAGCGCACGCGCGAGGAAAACCCGCTTGCGCTCGCCGCCCGAGAGTTCCTCGACCGGGCGCGTGGCGAGCTCAAGCAGGTCGAAGCGCGCGAGCGCCGCATGCGCCAGCATCAGGTCGCCGCGGCTCTCGAAGTGAAACGATCCGAGATGCGGCGCGCGGCCCATCAGCACCACCTCGAGCACGGTGAATGAAAAAGCCACCGGGTTGTCCTGGCCGACGAAGGCCAGCCGGCGCGCCAGCGCGCGCCGCTCGAAGGAGGCCAGCGGCGCGCCCAGCAGTTCGACCGCGCCCTGCCACGGCTTAAGCGACCCGCCCAGCATTCGGAGCAGCGTCGATTTGCCGGCGCCGTTGGGTCCGACGATCGCCAGCATCTCGCCCGGCTCGACCTCCAGCGAAACGCCGCGGACAACGGCCCGTTGACCATAGCCGCCGACCAGGTGCGAGGCGCGGAGCGCCGGAGCGCCGCAGGCGGCGGCCGGGGCATGCGGCGCGGGGCGCGCCATATCTTGAGCATCGGCCATCGGTGCAACCCCCCGGCTACAGGATGAGCGGGCCGCGTCCCCCGCGGCGCAGCATATAGATGAAGAACGGGCCGCCGCAGAGCGCGGTTATCGCGCCAACCGGCAATTCGGTGGGTGCGATCGCGACCCGCGCGATCAGATCGGCCAGCACCAGGAAGGCCGCGCCGCCCAGAAACGACGCCGGCAGCAACAGGCGATGGTCGGCGCCGAAAGCCAGCCGCAACACGTGCGGCACAATCAGCCCGACGAACGAGATGATGCCGCTGACCGAGACCGCCGCGGCGATCATCACCGAGGTCGCGACAAAGACCAGCCGGCGCAGCGGGTCGACCTCGACGCCAAGCTCGCCCGCAGCCTCGTCACCGAGGCTCAGCAGGTTGAAATCGCGCGCCTGCGCCATCAGTACCGCGAACCCGGCGGCCCCGAGCACCGCGACCATCGCGACCTCGCCGTAGGTCGGCGCCTCCAGGCTGCCCATCAGCCAGAACACGATGTCGTGGACGTAGTAGTAGTTGACCACGCTGTTGACCAGCATGATCGCGGCGCCCCAGATCGAGTTGAAGATCACGCCGACCAGCAGCAGCGTGAACGGCTCGAGCCGCCCGTCGACCACCGCAAGGCGATAGACCACGACGGTCGAGAGCAGCGCCGCGCCGAAGGCGCACAGCGGCACCGTCGCCACCGCGCCCGAGCGCCCGGCAACAAAAACCAGCGCCACGATCGCGCCGAACGCGCCGCCGCCCGAGATGCCCAGGATGCCGCCCTCGGCGAGCGGGTTGCGCACCAGCGCCTGCAGCGCCGCGCCCACCGCGGCCAGCGCCGCGCCGACCACCGCGCCCAGCAGCACGCGCGGCAGGCGCGCGCTGAAGAAGATCGCATGGTCGGGGCTGTGCGGCTCGCTGAACGCGCGCAACAGGCTGATATGGACGCTGCCGAAGGCGGCCGCGACGACCGCGCTCAGCAGCACCAGGAGCGCAAGTGCGCCGAGCGTCAGCGCCATCCGCGCCCGCGTCAGGTGCGCGCCGGAGAGATCTGCGAGAACGGCGGCGGCTGGCGCCGCGGCGCGGGCGCTCGCGGCAACGGCGTCGGGCATTCTGACCGGCTCGTTCATCGCGCGCCGCCCCGCGCCGCGGCGCGGGTGTCGCGGGCCGCCGCCGCGGAAGACTCGGCCGAGGATGCGGCGAAAGCCTGCGGATGAATGAGCCGGGCCAGAAGCTCCAGCGACTGCCATACGCGCGGCCCCGGACGGAGCACCGGGTCCTGCGGATAACCGAAGACGCGATGGTCGCGGACGGCCGGGATGGCCGGGTAGCGTGCCCAGAAGCCGGCCGTCGTGGCCGTGTCATTGCCCATCTGGCCGTCGAGGATCACTTCGGGCCGCATCGCGATGATGTACTCGAGGCTGAGCCGCGGCCAGTTCTGCGCCGAGTGGCCGGCGATATTATCGCCGCCGGCCAGCTGAAGCAGGTCGTCGAGAAAAGTGCCGTGGCCGACCGCGACCATCGGCTGATGCTCCACCAGCATCACGACCGTGCGCGGCTTCGTACGCTTAAGCCGTGCGCGGACTTGGTCGAGGTGAGCCCGGATCGCGCCGAGCAGGCGGCGCGCCGCCGCCTGCTCTCCGGTGCGCGCGCCAATGCGCGCGATGCTCTGCTCGATGTCTGCCAGCGAGTTGTCGTTCACGGTCATGGTCTGATAGCCCATCGCCTCCAGCGCGCGGACCTCGCGCCGGCTCGAAGAAAGCCCCGGCCCGATGATCAGATCGGGGCGCAGCGCCGCGATCGCCTCGACGTTGGGCGTAAGAAAGGTGCCGACCTTGGGCAGGCGGGTCGCGGCCGGCGGATAGTCGCAATACTGCGAGACCCCGATCACCGCGCCACCCTCGCCCAGCGCAAAGAGCGTTTCGGTGACGGACGGCGCAAGCGACACGATGCGCAGCGGCGGCGCGGCCGCGGCGCCGCACGAGAGCGCGGCCGCAAGCAGCGCGGCAAGCGGCCGGATGATACGCGCGGCGAGGTCTGCCATCCTGCGAAATTACCCGATCACAGGCGCCGCCGTAAGCGTCGCGCGCGCGATAGCCCGCAAAACAAAAGTGCCGTCCATTTACCCAACCAGTACACCGCCGGCCGCGCACAGTTGAACAGTTAAAGATGTCCGTGTCATCAACAATTAGAGAGCTCCCCAGCCGGGACAAACGGTG
>JAKAVN010000045.1 GCA_021827495.1 Deltaproteobacteria bacterium
AGGCGGCCGGCTCGCCGCAACTGAGCCTCAGCCTCAGCCAGGGCGCGCCGTCCACCGTGCCGACCGCGGCCGACACCATCGCCGACGGCCTTGCCACCGGGCGAATCGGACGCCTGCCGTTCGAGATCATCCGCGACCGCCTCGACCGCGTGGTGACGGTCGACGACTTCGAGATCGGCGAGGCCGTGCTGCTGTTGCTCGAGCGGATGAAGCTGCTCGCCGAGGGCGCGGGGGCGGCGGCGCTGGCCGGCGCGCTGAAGCTCGGCGGCGCGCTGGCTGGGCGGCGCGTGGTGATCGTGGCCAGCGGCGGCAATATCGACGTCAACCTGCTCGACCGGATCATCGGGCACGGACTCGCCAAGGCGGGGCGGCTGATACGGCTCATGGTGGAGATGCGGGATCGGCCGGGTGAGCTCGGCCGGCTGCTCGCCGTGGTAACCGAGCAGGGCGCCAACGTGCATGCGATCCAGCACGACCGCGCGCGGCGCGACGTCCGTATCGGCAGCGCGCGCGTGACGCTGGAGCTCGAAACGCGCGGCCACGGCCACATCGAGCGCATCCGCGAGGCGCTCGCCGCGCACGGCCACAAGGTCGTGATCGAAAACTGATTTTCTTCAACTCTCGCGCATAAGCCATTCGCCATTATGGAACCGATTCTCGACGCGCATTGCCACCTGGCCGACCCGCGGCTCTATCCGGATCTCGCCGGGGCGCTTGCGCGCGCGGCCGCCGCCGGAGTCGAAACGATCATCGCCGTCGGCGCGATCGAAACGATCGAAACCGATCGGCTGACGGTCGAGATTGCCGGACGCCATCCCCACATCTTCGCGGCCGTCGGAGTTCATCCGCATAACGCCGCCGATTGCGGCCCGGCGCGCATCGCGGCGCTCGCCGAGCTCGCGCGCTCGCCAAAGGTCGCCGCGATCGGTGAGACCGGGCTGGATTTTCACTACATGCATTCGTCCGCTGAATCCCAGGAGCGCGCGCTCAGAAGCCATCTCGAACTGGCCCGCGCGCTCGACCGTCCGGTGATGATTCATTGCCGCGACGCCGAGCGACGCCTGTGCGAGATCGTCCGCGAAACGGGCCTCCCACCGGCGGGCGGCATGATCCACTGCTTCACCGGCGACGCCGGCGCGGCCGAGGAGTTCGTCAAGCTCGGCTTTTACATCTCGTTCTCCGGAATTCTGACTTTCCGGAAGGCCGACGCGCCGCGGGCGGCCGCATTGATCGTGCCGGAAGACCGCCTGCTGATCGAAACCGACGCGCCTTATCTTGCGCCCGAGCCCTATCGCGGCAAGCGCAACGAACCCGGCTACGTCCGCCGCACCTTCGAGGCCCTGACCGCGCTGCGCGGGGCCGACGCATCGGCGCTCGCCGCGCGGATCCGCGGCAACGCCGCCCGCCTGTTCACATTGCCCGCACGCTAGCGCAACGTCTGACCTTGTCATCCTGAGCGAGCGTTGCGCAAGCTCGGAGTGAGAAAACCTCGGGGTCTCTCGACTCGCAGACTCGCTCGGGATGACAGTAGCAGGGAAAGGCATCCTTTTGCCGCGTGATGGCGCGGCCCTAGCCCAGCGGATAGCCGCCGAAGGCCCACGGATGAATCACGGCCAGCACGATGGTCAGCGCTGCGCCGATTGCGATCGCGAGCCACGGCAGGTCCGCGCCCGGATGGCATCGCTGCCGTCCGCCAAGCAGCGCCGCGCCCGGCATGAACGAGGTCCGCTCGACGAAGCGCCGGTACCGCTCGCCCATCGCGCGCAGCTTGCGACGGTCCTGGTGCAAGCCGCCGAGAATGCCCAGCACCGGAAAAGTGCCGAAGAACACCAGGTCGCCGGCCCATCCGTTCATCAGCATATGCGCAAACCCGAAGATGGTGAACGCGACGAAGCCCGGATGGCGCGTCAGCTTGAAGATGCCACGCGGGGTGAGATTTTCGGCCGCGCCGATCGCGGCGGGATTGGGCGTGATCAGCGACGCGACCCACATGATCAGCGCCACCAGCATCATCAGCCACACCAGCCAGCGCACCGGCTCCACGGCGCGCAGGTTCCACAGCATCGCGCCGGCATGCTTGTGATGGGCGAACACGATGACCAGCGGGATGAAAGTCCCCAGCGCGACCAGCGAGTAGATGCCGCGAAACGGCTGCTCGCCAACCGTCCCGGCGATCGCTCCACGCACCGGGTCCGAGGAGAGGATGAAATGGCCGGCCAGGAACAGCGCGGCCCACAGCGCTATTAGTCCGACGGCTTCCATAGCTTTCCCCCGTACAGAGACGACGGCGTGAATTGACACGGACCGGCGTTAACTCTAATCGCGCCGCGCCCGGCAGGGTAGAGGACCGCCACGTGCCAGGCGCGCCACGATTTCCGAATTTTGGGACAGTCCTCTTCACCTCTGGCCGACGACCTAAGCGTAGCTGTATCATCGGGCGTGTTTTTCCGACGACGCGCCTTTGGCTCGCTAGCCAGCGCACTCGAGGCGCTAGCCAACGTTATCCCGACCGGTTAGCAACTTCGCGAGTTATGCAGAAATCTTCTGGAGGAAAGCACGGGTGAATGTCGCGATGCACCTTGGACTCTTGCGGACGATGCTCCTGATCCGCCGGCTCGAAACGGCGTGGGCCGACGCCTACTTCCAGGAAGAAATCGGCGGTATCCCGCCGGCGCTGAGCACCGGCCAGGAGGCCGTGTCCGCCGGCGCATGCGCCGCCCTCGAGCCGGGCGACTACGTCTTCACAACTCATCGCGGCCAGGCGCCCCAGGTCGCCCGAGGGCTTGACCCCAAGCGCATCATGGCCGAGCTGTATTGTCGCCGCACCGGTTACAACAAGGGAAAGTCGTACCACGTAACCGACGTTACCCGCGGCGTCATCGGCATGGGCGGTATCGTCGCGGGCCAGGTGCCAGTAGCCGGGGGGATGGCGCTCGCGCAGAAGCTCGGCAGGAGCGATCGCGTCAGTATGGCGTTTTTCGGTGACGGGGCGAGCAACGAAGGCGCCGTCCACGAGACGGCCAACCTCGCCGCCATGTGGACGCTGCCGCTCATCCTGTTGTGTGAGAACAACGGCTACTGCGTCACGCAGCCCGTGGCCGTTGCGGTGAAGGCGGTGTCGATCGCCGACCGTGCCGCGGGATACGGCCTGCCCGCCGCAGTGGTCGACGGCAATGATCCGCTCGTCGTTTACGACGCCGTTGCCGCCGCCGTTGCGAGAGCGCGGGCCGGCGGCGGCGCGACGTTGATCGAGGCGAAGACGGTCCGTCTCGGCGGCCATCTCGCGCACGATCCGCAGAGCTATCGCTCCAAGGAGGAGCTCGCGGCGGCATGGGAGCAGTGCCCGATTAAGCGCATGCGTGAACGGCTGCTGGCGGAGGGACTCCTCACTGCCGAGGGCTACGCGCGGATGGAAGCCGCGGTCGAGGGCGAGGTCGCGGCGGCCGTCGAGTTCGCACGGCAAAGCCCATTTCCCGAACCTCGCGAGGCGTTCGACGATCTTTGGGCATAAAGGCGGAGGCAAGCGTGTTCGACAGAAGGCTGTTCAGACCGGGCGGTCCAGTGCCCCAGCGGGAGCGCGAGTGGCCGAGCTTCAGGGGTGCGATCAACGAGGCCATGCGGGAGGAGATGCGCCGTGACCCGGCGGTCTTCCAGATGGGCGAGGACATCGCGGGCGCTTCGCCTTTCGGCGTCACCGCGCGCCTCGTCACGGAGTTCGGTACCGAGCGGGTCCGTGACACCCCCTGCTCGGAGGTGGCGGTCGTGGGCGCCGCGGTGGGAGCCGCGATGGGTGGTATGCGCCCCATCGTCGAGTTTCAGTTCGGCGACTTCCTGTCCGTCGCCATCGACCAGCTCACCCATCAGGCGGCCATGTTGCGCTACCTGACCGGCGGGCAGGTCAAGGTTCCGATCGTCATCCGGCTGCCGTGCGGCGGCGGCCAGGGCGCAGGCTCACAGCACTCGCAGTCGCTCTATTCGTGGTTTGCCCACGCCCCCGGGATCAAGGTGGCGCTGCCCGCGACTTCGATGGACGCCAAGGGGCTGATGAAGTCGGCCATCCGCGACGATAATCCCGTGCTTTTCTTCGAGCACAAGGCGCTGTACCGGACGCGCTGGCCGGCGCCCGCCGAGTTCCGGGATCCCAACCACGTAATTCCCTTCGGCCGTGCGGCGGTGCGCCGCATCGGTGATGACCTCACGGTCGTGGCGACCTTGACCATGGTGCATCACGCCCTGGCCGCGGCAGAGGCGCTCGCTAAGGAGGGAGTCTCCGTCGAGGTGATCGACCCGCGCACGCTCGTGCCCCTGGATACGGAGACGATCATCCAGTCGGTGCGCAAAACCGGGCGGCTGCTGGCGGTGGACGAAGCTTACCTGACCTGCGGTATCCAAGGCGAGGTCATCGCTCTGGTGACCGAGCACGCCTTCCAAGCGCTCAAGGTGGCGCCACGCCGCCTGGGCAATCCGGGAGTGCCGGTTCCCTTCGCACCGCCGCTTGAGGACGCCGTACTGCCTGACCAAGAGCGGATCACGTCAGCCATCCGCGACATGGTGTCCGCCTAGTCGCTGGGACGGGGCCAAAACCCAAGCGCGGGTGAGGGCGGGCGCGGTTAGGGGTCGATCAGCACCCCGGGGTTCAAAATTCCCCGCGGATCGAGCCTGTGCCTTGCCGCGCGCAGCTTGCGATGGGCTTGGTGCAATCTAGGCGCGGCGCAGACGCCGGCTCGCGCGTACGCGACGGCGGCGCGGCGAAGCGTTCGCACGGCGCGGCGTCGAGGCTGTGCGGCGCGCCGTGCGCCCGCTCATCCGTAGCCGCGTGCGCCGCTCGGGACGGCGCAACCCGCGCACCATCCTAAGCGCGAAGGCATCGGCCTTGCGCTCCGCGTCGGTCCAGAACAGGTAGTGGCCCATCTCGTGATAGACCATCGCGATCCACATCCGCTCCTTGTTATAGATGCGGCCGCGCTTCCAGTTCTCGGGATGGACGAGATGGATGCGTCCGTCCTCGAAGGTCTTGCCCGCGGTCTTGCCCCAATCGAGGTATTCGTACCATTCGATCTGCGGCCGCTTGACGTTGTAGTAGCGGCAGAAATCGGAGATCGCGCGCCGAAACGCGTCGGCGCGATGCTGGCGGAAAAAGAGCACGATGTTGCGGTCAATCTCTCTACGATTGACGATCGGCGGAACGATCATTCGCACGGACCGAGAACCTCCGGATAACAATCCTCGATCATAGGATGGTGGCTTCGAAACAGTCAAACGAGAGGGTAAAAGGGCGAAACAGCTTGATTTTACAATAAGTTAGCCGACCGACAGGAATCGTGCCCGCTCTCCGGGAAGGAGTGGGAAGATGGCCTTTTGCACGCCATCCGGAGTGCGGCGGGACCATGCCGGCGCGCTCGGCTCACCGGGCCGGGCCCGGACTTGCGAGCCCGCTGGCGTACGCCTCGTGCTAGGCGCGGCGGGCGTGCCGTGCGCCCGGACGCTTGATGCGGCGGCTGCGGTTGACCGTCATGTGCTGAAGGCGGCCCGCCTCTTTCAGCCGCAGCCGGGCGAGCGGCGGGCGTGAATCGGCGGCCCCTGCCGCGAGGTTGCCCAAGCGATGGCGCAGCGCTTCGGAGCTTATCTCGAGCGCGTCGCAGACGTTGTCGAAGCTGAACGGCACGTTATTGCCACGCGCCATCACCCATTGCGCCGCCTCGATGAAGAGCCGCCGCTTGCGCACGCTGAACGACCCGCGCCAGTCCTGCAGGATGTTGATCGCGTCGGCCAGCACCGCGAGCATCAGCCGCTGCTCGCTGATAAACCGGCGCTTGCCGACCAGCTCGAAGAATTGGCTGGGCAAGATGACGTCCGACGCCGTGAACCAATCCGACGCTTGCGCGCCTACGTTGCGCTGCCGCATAGCTAACGACTCCCGCCTGATCCGGACGAGCGTCTCGCCCCAAAGGACTTGAGGCTCCCCCAGGTTAGCCCGCGTATCTACCCCCCGCGCCCACGTTATCGCTCCATAGCTCAGAGCATGGTTACCCAACCATAATGATGCCAAAGGAGCATTTCAAGAGTTGCCCAGCTAAATTATTTTGCAAGTGTTCCTAATGACCGCACGCTACACAATGCCGCGAAGCGAAGCCAACGGAACAGTATCCCGCCATTACGAAGGCGTGAGCGGGCTTTGGAATGGATGAGTCGTCTGGCAGGTCCTACAAAGAGGGCGCACCCGGAAGTGTGGAGCACAGACACCAACAACGTGAACTCGAACGCTCACGACATCAAAGCTTCGGCAAAACGAATCGTAAAAACGCTGCCCTTGTGCTTCTTGCTCGTCGCCGACAGTTCCGCTCCGTTCAACGCCAGATAGCGTTTTGCAAGTGCCAGCCCCAGGCCCATACCTTGGTATCGCCGTGCTTCGCCGCTGTCCTCTTGCGAAAACGGCTCGAACAGTCGTGGAAGATAGACGGGGTCAATACCGATCCCGGTGTCCTCGACGGCCACACAAATCCTGCCGTCAGCCTCGCGATAAAGCTTCACGGTAACCCGGCCGCGCTCAGTAAATTTGATCGCATTATCGAGCAGGTTTGCCAGAGCGTGCCCGAGGCAGTATTCGTCGATCGTTACCGTGATTTCCGGATCTTCGATCTCGCAGACCACCCTTATTGTGCTCCGCTCGGCTTCCTTCCAGTACGCTTGGTCGCCGAACACCTCGCGCGCCCGCTTTTCACCCCGAAGCACCACCGCACTTCGTTGTCGAGCTGGGTGCGGCAGATCGGGAAGTCGGGCTGGTCGCCGTGGCCGGCGCCGATTGTCGCCTCTTCCCCTTCAGTCGGTCACCGCGCCAATTGAGGCCGACGACACCTGCGCCGCGTACTTGGCCAGCACGCCGCGGGTGTAGCGCGGCGCGGGCGGCTTCCAAGCCGCGCGGCGGCGCGCGATCTCGTCCTCGGGCACGTTGAGCTGCAAACGTCGCTGGTGCCCGTCGATCGTGATCGAGTCGCCTTCCTTGACCAGCGCGATCAGCCCACCCACCGCAGCCTCGGGCGCGACGTGGCCGACCACCAGCCCATAGGTTCCGCCCGAGAAGCGCCCGTCGGTGATCAGTCCGACTGAATCGCCGAGCCCCGCGCCGATGATCGCCGAGGTCGGTGACAGCATCTCGCGCATCCCAGGTCCGCCCCTGGGTCCCTCGTAGCGGATCACGACGACGTCGCCCTTTTTGATCTGGCCCGCGAGGATTGCGTCGAGCGTGTCCTCCTCGCGATTGAAGACACGCGCGGGCCCGGTGATCTCCTGATGCTTGATCCCGGTGACCTTGGCCACCGCGCCCTCGGTCGCGAGGTTTCCGCGCAGGATCGCCAGATGGCCCTCGGCGTACATCGGGTTGTCCCACTGGCGGATGACGGTCTGGTCCTTGCGCGGCGCGTCGGGAACCTCGGCCAAGGTCTCCGCGACGGTGCGGCCGGTGATGGTCATTGCGCCGCCGTGGAGGATTCCGTGCGCGAGCAGCATCTTCATCACCTGCGGCACGCCGCCGGCGCGATGGAACTCGGTGGTCACATAGCGCCCCGAGGGCTTCAGATCGCACAGCACCCGGGTGCGCTGGCGGATGGCCTCGAAGTCGTCGATGCCCAGCGGGACGTCGGCGGCGTGCGCGATCGCGAGCAGGTGGAGCACGGCGTTGGTCGATCCGCCGACCGCCATCACCACCGCGATCGCGTTCTCGAAGGCCGCGCGCGTCATGATCCGGCGCGGCAAAAGCCCGCGATGCACCGCCTCGACCAGCACCTCGCCCGAGCGCGCCGCGCTCGCGGCCTTCTCGGCGTCCTCGGCCGCCATGGTCGAGGAGTACGGCAGGCTCATCCCCATCGCCTCGATCGCCGACGACATCGTGTTGGCCGTGTACATCCCGCCGCACGAGCCAGCGCCGGGGCAGGCGTGGCGCTCGACTTCGAGCAACTCGGCCTCGCTAATCTTGTGCGCGCTGTACTCGCCGACCGCCTCGAAGGCGCTGACGATGGTGAGGTCGCGGCCACCCAGGTGGCCGGGCTTGATGGTGCCGCCGTAAACGAAGATCGCCGGGATGTTCATCCGCGCGATCGCGATCATCGCGCCCGGCATGTTCTTGTCGCAGCCGCCGACCGCGACCAGGCCGTCCATCGCCTGCGCATTGCAGGCGGTCTCGATCGAGTCCGCGATGACCTCGCGCGAGACCAGCGAATACTTCATTCCCTCGGTGCCCATCGCGATCCCGTCGCTGACCGTGATCGTGCCGAATGTTTGCGGCATCGCGCCCGCGCCGCGCACCGCGGCCTCGACGCGCTTGGCCAGCGTGTCGAGCCCGATGTTGCAGGGCGTGATCGTGCTGTAGCCGTTGGCGACGCCGACGATCGGCTTGTTGAAGTCGCTATCGCGAAAGCCCACCGCGCGAAGCATCGCGCGGTTCGGCGCGCGCTGTACGCCTTCGGTTACCAGTTTGCTACGCAGCTTTTCGGCCATTGGTCTCTCCCTGGACTAAACGGATATTCAGGCGGCGCGACAGACTGCGCCGCCCCGCCCGCGGCGCGTGCGCGGCCCGCGGGCGCCGGCCCAACGGAGTCTATCGCCGATACGCCGCCGATGGGAAGCCGCGCCCCGCCGCCCACGGGGCCGCGCCAGGCGGCATCGAACGGCGGTGAGCGCCAGATGATTCATGCTGCCGCGGGACATCGTGCACCTCCTTCTTATGCTTGCTTATGCTTGCGCCACGAAGCCCCGCTTGCGGCGGCGTTTGACGCGGCGCGACGTCTTGGTTGCTGCCGCGGCGGGCGCTTTCGTGTCCACGTCTTGCCACAGCTTGATTCCGCCGAGCAACCCTTCCGCGTTGCTCACGATCTTCACGCCCTCGGGCGGCTCGAATTGGATGTACTTGGTATTGCCGCCGCCGAGCAGCAGCCGGTCGTAGTTGAACGCGATCTTGAGATCCTCGATCGCTTCGCGCAGCCGCTTGTTCCACCACTGCTTGCCCTTCTTGAGCAGCATCCGATTGCCCAGCTCGTCCTCGTAGGTTTTGCCCTTGTGGAACGGATGATGCCCGAGTTCCATGTGGATGCGATTGCCGTTGACAAAAATGACCGAGCCCATGCCGGTGCCGAGGGTGATGACCAGTTCGATGCCGTGTCCCGAGATGCTGCCGAGGCCTTGCACGTCGGCGTCGTTGGCGACGCGCACCGGACGCTTGAGCGCGCGGCGCAGCTTGCGCTCGAGCGCGCAGTTGTTCCAGCCCTTGCCCAGGTTGGGCGCGGTGTAGATGACGCCGTTCTTGGTCAGGCCCGGAAAGCCCACCGAGACGCGGTCGAACTCGCCCGCGGCGGTGCCAAGCTTGCGGATGATGCCGATCACCTGGCGCGGCGTCGCGCCTTTCGGCGTCCGGATGCGCGCGCGGCCGGTGAGCGGACGGCCGCGCGCGTCGAGCAACTCGGCCTTGATGCCGGTGCCGCCGATATCGACCGCGAGCGTGCGCGGTGCGTTGCTCTCAGAGCCGCGGCCGCGGCGGGAGGGCTTGGGTGCGGGCTGCGGATTCTTCATCGAGGAGGCCTCCAAGCGCGATTTTCGCATCATCCCCGGCGCCTCGCCAGCATTGATGAAAATCCGCCGCGCCCGAGATAGTTATACTGGCGCGCCCGGCGATGCACTTGGCGGGTGCGCCAGGGAAGGAGCGCCATCGATGGAGCAAAGACTCGCCGCGTTTTTCGGCTTCGCGGCGGCCGGCACCAATCTGCGCCGCGAAGTGCTGGCCGGCGCCACCACCTTCGTCACGATGGCCTACATCGTCGCGGTCAACCCGGCGATCCTGAAAGCGGCGGGCATCCCCGAGGGGCCGTCGATGGTCGCCACCGTGATGACCGCGATGTTCGGCACGCTGGTGATGGGGCTTTACGCCAACCGGCCGTTCGCGATCGCGCCCTACATGGGTGAGAACGCCTTCATCGCGTACACGGTGGTGCGCGTGCTGGGCTTCCGCTGGCAGACGGCGCTGGGCGCGGTGTTCGTCGCGGGCGTGCTGTTCATGCTGCTGACCGTCGCGCGCGTGCGGCAGTGGATGACCGAGGCGGTGCCGCCGGGGCTGCGCTTCAGCTTCGCGGCCGGCATCGGGCTGTTTCTGGCCTTCATCGGACTCAACGAGGCGGGCATCGTGGCGCTCGGCGTGACCGGCGCGCCGGTCAAAATCGGCGCCCTCAACTCGGCGGCGGCGATGGTCGCGATCTTCGGCTTCGTCGCGATCGCGCTGCTCACGCTGTGGCGCGTGCCCGGCGCGATCCTGCTTGGAATCCTGCTCGCTTCCGCGGCGGCCTTCGCGTTCGGCGTGGCCGGCATGCCGCATCGATGGATCAGCGCGCCGCCCAATCCTGCGCCTATTTTCCTCAAGCTCGATCTGAGCGGGACGTTCGAATGGGGCTTCTTTGGCGTGCTGCTGACGATCTTTGTGATGGCGCTGATCGACACGCTGGGGACGCTGGTCGGAGTCTCGGAGCGCGCCGGGCTGCTCGACCAGCACGGTCATCTGCCGCAAATCGAGCGGCCGATGCTGGCCGACGCGCTGGCGACCGTGTTCGCCGCCCTGGTCGGCACTACTACCGCGGGCGCGTTCATCGAATCGGCCGCCGGGGTGAGCGTCGGTGGGCGCACCGGGATGACCGCGGTGGTCACGGCGATGCTGTTCGGCGCGTCGCTGTTCTTTGCGCCGGCCGTGACGGCGATTCCGCCGCAGGCCTACGGTCCGGCGCTGGTAATGGTGGGTGCGATGATGATCGCGCCGATCAGCAAGATCGACTTCGACGACTACACCGAACTGATTCCGGCGTTTGCGGTAATCGCGCTGATGAGCTTCACCTACAACATCGGGGTTGGCATCACCGCCGGCTTCGTGCTCTATCCGTGGTTCAAGGTGGCGGCGGGGCGCGCGCGCGAGATCCAGCCCGGGCTGTGGATGCTTAATATCCTGTCGCTGCTGTTCTTCGTGTTCTATCCGTACTGACCGTGCCCCGGCTGCTTGGGGCCGCGGCGCGGCAAGCAAAAACCGCCGGCCGCGATACGGCCGGCGGTCCGCGATCCAACGGTTGGACGATTTTCGCTACTCAGCGGCGGCCGTTTTCTTGCCGTGCTCGCCGTGCTTGGCGAGTTCCTGGTCGATGATGCTTTCGAAGCTTTCGGGCGGCTGCGCACCCACGAGTTCGCGCCCGTCGATGAAAAAGGTCGGCGTGCCGTTGACGTTGAGCTTGTGGCCTTCGTCGAGGTCTTTGCGGATCGCCTCGTCGTACTGGCCCTTGTCGAAGCAGGCGTTGAATTTCGCTGCGTCAAGTCCGAGCTTCTTGGCGGTCGCCTTGAGGTCCCCGGGCCCGAGCTTGGACTGATCGGCGAACAGCGCGTCATGGTATTCCCAGAACTTTCCCTGCCCGCCGGCGCAGCGCGCGGCGCTCGCGGCCTGCATCGCATGAGCGTGAAAGCTCAGCGGAAAGTCCATGAACACCAGCCGCACCCGGTCGCCGTACTTGTTACGGATCGCCTTGACCGCGTCCTCGGAGCGCTTGCAGAACGGGCACTGGAAGTCGCCGAACTCGACCACCGTCACGGGTGCATTGTTGGGGCCGAGCGTGGGATGGCCGGCGGCGCTCGGGTTGAGGTTGACGCGCGGCTCCTCGAGCAGGATCTTGACGCCGCCCTGCTTGCGCAGCCGGGCGAGGAGTTGTTCACGCTGCTGCTGCTCGTCGTGCTGGCGTAAGGCCGGGATCAGGCGATCCTTGATCTTGTCGTACGAGCCGGCGGCCTTGAGCGCCGGAATTTTGTCCTTGTTGTCGTCGTAAAACTTTCTGCCCGCCGCGTCATTGACCTCGGCGGCCACCTTGTCGTCGATTTCGCGCTTGAGGTAGTCGGAGACGCTGAGCTTCTCCTTCTTGGCCGCCTGCTGGAGCAGATAGTCGTCCACCATATGGTCGACGGCTTCCTTGCGCGCGTCGTAGAGCTGGATTTTGATCTTGGAGTCGACTTCCTGCTGCGTGATCTTGTGGCTGCCGATCTCCGCGAGCACCGGACCCGAACCCGCGGTTGCTGCCGGGAACGCCGGGACCGCGAACACCGCCGCAGCGGCGATTAACGCCACCGCCAAAGCGGCACGGCCGCCAAGCCGCGCGCGCATCGAAGGCGCCGCAGTATCGATTATCTGTTTACGCACTAAAGTGTCGTCCTTTTCGCCAAGCCGCGTGGCCTAAACTTAATTTATAAAGATTAGCATTTCCCCCGCTGCTCCGCGACCGGGGACGGCGGCGGAGCGGAGCTAGCGTGAGATGAATCAAGGGGTATGGCGTGGAGTTGCGCGCGCAGTCAGCACGGGGCGCGCCAGCTCATCGAGTAGCGCCTTCGCGTCTTTGCGGCCGGCGGTGTCGCAGCCTGCTTGTGGACCAGCCGTGCCCTTTGCGCCGCGCGCGCTACCAGCTCATGAAGCGGCTCAGCACGAACGCGGCCACCAGTATCAGGCCGAATGCGAATTGCAATTGCCCGGAGCGGGCCATCGCACGATTATGGGCCTCGGCGCTGGCCTCGCCGCTAACCAGTCTCACCTTGTCGATCGCCCAAGGCAGCGTCGCCACTACCGCGATCGATGGCCACGGGATTAGCCTGAAGAGCACGCTGACCAACACGGCCACGTAAGCCAGCGTGTCGGACATGACTAGCTCGGCCAGCGCGGCCTTGCGCCCGATTATCGCGGCCATGGTCCACTTGCCGTGCTTGCGGTCGTTTTCGATGTCGCGCAGGTTGTTGACCTGCAACAGGCTCGAGCAAAGCATCCCCATCGAAATGCCCACAAGGCCCGCCGCCCACGAAAAGCTTGCCGCCTGCACGTAGTAAGCGCCCAATACGTATCCGGGCCCCATCAAGGCGAAAACCATCAAATCGCCGAGCCCATGGTAGGCCAGACTGAGCGGCTCGGCGGTATAGAAATACATACCGAACGCGCCGGCCAGCCCGAGCATCAGCACGGGCCATCCGCAGGCATAAACCAGTGTCAGGCCGACCATCGAGCCCGCCGCGAAGCTGACGAGACCGGCAACGCGAATCTGCTTGGTCGTCAGCAGGCCTCTTTGAATCACGAGGGCCGGCCCGAAAGCGTCAGGCGCTTCCCAATTGTCGACATCGGTGCCCTTGACGAAGTCGTAGTAGTCGTTGATGAAGTTGCCCCCGATATGCAAGAGCAGCGCGGCCGTCAGCGCCGTCAGGTACTTCGGCATCGAGAGGCTCGCGCCGGCGTAAAACGCCAGGAACGAGCCTACGGTCACACACATGAAGGGCATCGCCGCCGTGAATGCGCGGCTCGCCTGCAGCCAAACCGCAATCCGTCCCGGGCGGCCCTGCCCCTGCGGCAATATCGCTCCTGCCTGATCCATAACTCTGCCTTACCTCGTTGATAGGATCGTCCCCGGCAGATCTGCAGATCTGTCGGGAGACTTTGCCGTCCGCAATTTTAATGCGAGCGGGTTTGCAAGGCTACAGCTCTCCGTGCCCGGGTGGCGCTTGCCAACCAGATCTTCTCGCCCTCCGCCGAGCAGACCGCCTGGGCCGGGCGGCTGCTAAAGGCGATGAATGACGCGACCGCGCAGGGCCGCGGCGCCGCGAGTCTCGACGGCAAGATGATCGACATGGCCCATTTCAAGGTGTCCGAAAACCTCCGGCGCAAGCGCGGCGCGATCGCCGCCGCCGCGGTTGCGCCGCGCAGCCGGCCGCGCTGAGCCGCTGCGCGCGCGAAACGCGTAGCGCACGCTCAACGTGACATAATCGCCCGCCTTCGCCGGTGCAAAAGTCCGTTGTGCCGGCCGAACACCGGGCGCATCTTCAGCGCTATGCATTTCGGGATGCGATCGCTTGTGGCGCTATGCCTGATGACGATAGCGATCCCCTCGCGCGCGCCGGCCGCGCCGCCCGTCTATCAACGGGAGCATCCGGGCCTCAGGGGAACCGCCACCGGCTACTTCCATCTCGAGCGGCGCGGCCAACGCTGGTGGTTCATAGCTCCGGATGGCAACGGCTTCTTCCCACGGGCGGTCGCCTTGCTCGACTTCAGCTCCTCGGGTGCGGCGGGCACCGGCTTTCGCGCCTACGACGCCGTCGCGCTGGCGCCCGCAGGGTCATCGGCTTACCGGATGGTCACCGCCGAAGCCGAGGACTCCAACCCTTCCGACGTCCTGATGCCGGGCCGATCGTATACGCTGCGCAATTCCGGCGACGCGATCGTAATTGGATCATCGCGCTTTCGGCCCGAGTTCACCAAATTCCAAATGAGCGTGCTCGGAAGCGGAGGCACCATTGCCTGGTATTACTACTCGGACTCGACGACGCGATGCGCCTCGCCTCCGTGCTGGCTTCCTATCAATCGTGATGGCAAACCATATTCGGCCGGCACTCCTGATGTTTCTCGCTCCTTTGCACTCGACAGCGCTTCGCACGCCTACCAGTCACGAATGGTCAATGCCAACGGCTTCATAACCGCGATTTCGCCGCCGGTAACCGTTGCACATGGAGTCTCCGGCACCACGAACTATACTTATTACGCGATCGCGCGCGATGCGCACGGCAACCAAATCGGCGAGGTCTCGCCGACGGCGGCGCTTCGCCACGGCAACGCTATCCTCGGCCCGTCCAACTATAACCTCATCACGCCTCCAGCCGATTATCCGATGGCGGCCTCGTGGGACATTCTTAAGACCGACACCGCGCATCTGCTGGGGAAGGTGAAGCCGGGGGCTGCGCTATCCGACCACGGACAGGTGCCCGCACCTTACAGGATACTGACTGGCGCCAACCGCGTTCAGTGGTGGAACTGGAGCGTCGATTGTCCGCGGGGCGGCAGCTGCACTTGGCCGTCCGGCTTCAGCAGGCTGATCATTCCCGGCATTGACTCGACGCCGCGCTACTATATTAAGGGGGTGGTCGCGAAGGCCTTCACCAGGGCTCCAATCTTAAGCCAGGTAGCCGAAGAAGCGGGCCAGGACGAGTTGCTGAAGGCCCGTTACGGGGGCAGCTCCGCCGACACCGCGCGCATCAAGTGGCTCAACCACGATTTGCCCAAGCTTGAAGCGGCCGGCATCAACGCCGCCGGGCAATATTCATACGCCGCCTACCTGCTCGAACTGGGGCTCTACAATGGCGGCAGGCCGTACACCGGCGACGGCGGACTCCGCCTGGGCAGGCCGGTTCCGCTCGAATACATCATGACGCTCAGTGGCTGGGCGATGCGCGACGCGGAGGCTTTCAAACCGCCGCTTGCCGCCTCGCCGATCAAGAACATCTACGCGAATATTCAGGCCAGCTTTTGCCCCGGCTACGAGGGCCGCACGCCCGACGTCTTCGATCCGCATTATTACCCGGCGATGCTCGATGCGCTCGAGTTTGGCGCCGGGCGCGGCGCCTGGTCCGGCAACGGCAACCGGATCCCCGATGCTTCGCGGATCTACGCCGTGCTGAGTGAAGAGGCCGACGACCTGTTCGGAGTCAACGCGCGCTACCATGAACATCTCGGGGCGGCCGTCCTGATGGCGAATCCATACATGCCGGCCGATTCGCATTACTCAGTCGCCTATCGCGACCCGATACTGTATTCGAAACTCGCGCTGCGCGATATGCTGAAGGCCAAATATAAAACGCTCGCGGCGCTCAACGCCGCGTGGGGCACCGCCTATACGGCTTGGGACAGCTCGGCCGGCGCCGCCGCGAACGGCACCAATGCCTATGGCGCCGGCAGCGGATTCCTCGACGAGGACGGACGGCACGTCATCGCCGATTGCCGGCGCGCCGATTACAACCATCCATTCACGGCCAGGCGCGCCATCCAGTCGGACCTCGACCGCTTTGTCTCCACCTGGTCGGCGCGTTACGCACAGGTTCTTCGGCGAGCCTGGGACACGATTCCCGGCGCCGGCCATCTGCCGCCGCTCTTCGTTCCCCTCTATTCGGGCGTGGACGAGGCCTACCGCGCGATGTCGCCCTACGTCGATGGTTTCTGGATCAATCCTGGCGCGGCGGCCTCGCCGGACGGCCCTGCGTTCACTGCGGCCCGCACACTAAAAGACTTCCAGCGAATCGTACGCGATACGCCGAAACCGCTCATCGTCGCTGACTATCTATCCGATCAGGGAGGAGAACTGGGGTTCGACGGGCTTGCCATCGCCGCAGTCTTCGACCCGGCTAACGACAGGACCACCATCACGGTGGCCGATGCCCCCTACCGCTTTGGCGCGCCGATCGGCCTCGAGTTCTCCGGCGGCCCATGTGCGAACTCGGCGCTCAGGCTTCTCGCGGTACGCTGGGATGGCGCTATCAGGCGAACTCAGTTGGTAGTCGCGGGCAATGTAGCCTCCTGTCTGCCGGCCCATTCCCGTTTGCGGATTCGGCGAAGCCGCGGCGCAGGCGTATTCGATGACGCGGCGTCGCGCAGCCGCTCGTCAGCCGCCCGCTTCGACGCCGTCGTCAACTTCGCCGGCGAGGGCGGCGTCAGACAGGCCGTGGGTCTCGAGTTATGGGATCTCTATCCGGAGGCGCTGGTGTCGCGCGCACCGCCGCAGGGCTTCGGCCTCATGACCTTCGCCGACAACCCGCGCGACGGCCACTCGGACGCAACGGCTATCGACGTGGACCGCAACGGATATCCTGCCGGCGGCGAGGAACGGACGCAGGGGAACCTGCTGAGCGGCCCCACGAGCCTCGGCGGCTATCTTGCGGGCATCGACGGCCGCCTCAGGTGAGCCGGATTGTTGCCCTGCCGGCCCTCGGGCGGCAGCCGCGCGAACGCCGCGGTCTTTATATCTACGATCAGGCCATAAAGCCGCCGGCGGCGTGCGCCGGCCTGGAGCGCATCGCTTCGCGCAACAGCCGATGGCCGACCAGTTTGACGTTGGCGCTGGCCAACAGCGCCCGCGCCGCGGGCGAGCCGAAGAAACGGAAGTCGGCGGCGCGCTCCGGCGCGTCATCCGCGTAGCTCAACAGTTGCGCGCTGGTGAGCGCCGGATGGCAATAGATTTCGGTCAGGCCAGGCGGCAAATCTTCGAGCAGCGCTCTCCAGTGCGCGTCGATCTCGCCGCGCCTGACGAGGCCCATCACGGCCACGTAATCCGGTGCCAGCACACCCAGCGCCTCGATGTCGGGGACGATCGAGGCGAAGCCCGCCCGCAACAGTAACATCCGCCGTAGCGCGCGGATCGGCGTCGAATAGGTAGTTAGGATCGAGCGCCACACTATCGGCACCAGCAGCGCGCGGCGCGCCACGCGCATCGGCAGCCTGAAGTCACTGGCTATTCGCATATAGATATCGCGGTAGGCCGCATGGCGGCCGTGCAGTACAAACATATGGCTATCAACGTGGCTGACATCGATCCCGGCCGCGAGCGCCTTCGCCATCTGCGCGCGGAGCTCAGCCTCGGCCTCCCGCGGGCGCGCGCAGGCGAACAGCCGGCCCGGATGGGACCACAGATGCCCCTGGCCGTCCACCAGCGAGGGCACGGCCTGGCGGCCCAGCACCGGGCCCCACTTGTTGGGCCGATTCCATTCACTGGTGAGGACCAGGTGGACGCCGATGTCGGCCTCCGGATGCGCGCGCGCAAACTCGGCGGCCTGTGCAAACCCCGCCGCCGGAACCATCACCGACGCCGAGCTCACCGCGCCGCGCTTGAGCGTCTCAATAATGGCGCGGTTCACTTCATCGCAGAGGCCGAAGTCGTCGGCGTTGATGATCGCCAGGCGCGCCGCGCAGTCGTAGCCGAGCCGCTGCGCCGTCGTACAGCCTGCGGCGCGCGCACGCGCAGCGGGCGAAATCGGCACGCGCAGCACCGAAACGCGCCTGGCCTTCCTTGTGCTCGGCCTAGGCATAGCGGATCGCCTGCGGCGCGGCGGCGCGCTCGAAATGCGGCGCACCCGTGGCCGGGAATTGGGAGGATTCGAGACTCAATCCCGCAGCGGCGATTTCGCGAAGGTTACGCGAGAGGAATATCAGGAGCCAGTACCAGACCACGAACTCCGCCGTAAGGAACAATCCTGCAACCGCGTAGGCCAGCAGCCCGAGCCTCAATGCGGCGGCCAAACCGGCCAGCGCCGGATCGCGCGCGCGGCGCTCGGCCGCGCGGAAGTTGCCGAAGCCGGCGGCCATCAAGGCGGCAAAGAGCGCCAGCCCCGGCAGGCCGGTCTCCGCCGCGACTTGGAGGTAGGTGTTGTGCGCGATGTAGCTTGCGCCGGAGTGGCGCAAGCGCTGATCGTAATCGGGCGCCACCGCCTTGAAGCGGTCCAGTCCGATCCCGAGAAGGGGATGGCTTTCGACCATGCCGAGGCCGGCCACGATCAGTTCGAGCCGCGCCTGCGCCGCCATCTCGTCGCCGTTGGCCGGCGCGCCGGAGAGGCTGATGCTCTCGAAGCGATGCCAGAGGCTCGACGGGGCCAGTGCGAGGAGCGCTCCGAACGCGGCCAGCAACGCCAACCGCGCCGCCGGCTTTCGCCGCGCCCGCAACAGCGCCGCAAGGCCCACGATCGCAAGCGCCAGCAGTCCCCCGCGCGACTGCGTAAGAAACGCGGCGCCCGTCAGGCTCACGGCCGCCAAGGCGCCCACCGTGCGCCAGAGCCGTGCGCCCTCGGCGCACGCCATCCACGCCGCGAGCGGGATCATCATCACCATCGAGAGCGCCTCGTAGTTGGCGTCCAGGCCGACGCCCCATGCCCGCGGCGCGCCCTCCATGAAGTACTGCTTGTAACACCACGCCGTCGCCAGTCCCGCCGCCAGCACGCCCACCCTGATTACGTTTCTTGCGCGCCCGGGAGTGCATACCAGGCTCCGCGTCGCCGCCATCAGCAATGACAGCGAAATGAGGTAGGACAGCGAGACCGCCGGCAGCGGCCAGCCGAACGCGAGCGTGCCCAGCAGCGACCATAGGGCAAACGCGATGAACAACGGCGCCAGCGCGCCGCGCTCCGCGGTGGCCGCACCCAGGGGCCGCGGCATTATCATCGCCGCCGCTACCGCCGCGACTCCTACGACCTTGGTAATGGTCACGAGGATGAATCCGGCCTTGAACAGTTGGCCATTGAGATGCGGATAGTCGTGAAACCGCTCGCATATCAGAAGCAGGTAATAGATAGTCACTGCTATGGCCTGTCCGGCGCCTTTATATATGAGGCACGGCGTGCGCGATCCGCGAGCGCCGCAGTTCCTCATAGGCGCTTACGCACATCCGGGCCAGGCGCCCGGACCCGGCGAACGTATAGCAATAGCCAGTCACGATCGGCCCCCCGAACGACAGCTTAAACTGGTTGAACCGCGAGGTTTGCGGACTCTCGTGGCCCAGCCCGCCAAGGTCGAAGGATTCCATCCCTTGCGCCCGGTAGGCCTGCATCTCATGCCAATAGAGGTAGCGGTTGAGGTCCGCGCACATCAGCGGACTCGCGCCGTTTTCGAGCCGCCGGTTCGCGGCAAAGAGCCCGCCGGCGCGCCCGCTGTGCGGGTCGCCGACGTTGACGTGCGCGCAGAGCGCGCGGCCGTCCACGTAGATCACGCGCACGTCGGCGGCGGCAAGGTAGCGGCGCAGGGCGCGCCGGGACATGCGCGTGAGCCCGTTCTTCGCGCGCGCGAGGCCGTTGTAGAGCGCCAAAAAGTCATCCGCCGCGGGGCCGCTGCGCTCGGCTATCCGGACCCGGCCGAGCATCTTTTCAACCCTGCGCAGCGGCTGCCGGCAACTGGTCCTTCGCATGCCGGCCCAAAGCTGGTCGAGGCTCTGGCGGAGATCGATGATGATGGTTGAGACCGGGAACGAATCGATCAGATGCCTGCTCGGCGGCAGGCAGCCTTCATAGTTGAAGCGCACGATGTCGTTCGGAGCGATTCGGGCGAGAAGATCCGAGACGCCGTCAAGTGTGGGGAACACCACCTTGCGGTAGCGGAAGAAACCGAACACCTTGCGCTCGAACACGATCATGGCTGCGTTGCGCGCCGCGCCTCATCCTCTGCGAGCTTCATTCGCCTTCGCGTATAACTTCAGCATCCACGGCAGCGGCGCCGCGGCCGAGATCACCATAGCCAGTGCGGCCCCCGGAGCGCCGAGAACGGCGCTGAGCGGATAGACGAGCAGCGCGAGCATCGCCGCGCTGATGAGCGTGAGCTGGAACGAGGAAGCCGGCACGCCGAGGCCGTCGAGAAAGCCGGTGGCGATGCTGGCGATGCCGGCGAATATCCCGTAAACGCACAACAGGCGCAGCGGCGCGAGCGCGCCGAGCCATTGTGCACCGACCGCAGCGGCGACCAGCGCCGGGCCGTAGCGCAATATCAGCCCGGCATAGGCGATTCCGAACAGCGCGACAACTCCGCCCATCAGCACAAATAGACGGTCGCGCGCCGCCGGTTTTGCCTGCAAGCGGGCGACAATGGGAAAAGAGACCATGCTGAGTCCGTTCGCCAGTTCGGCGGGCGGAAACTCGCCGATCCGGAACGCCATCTGGTATTCGCCGAGCGCGCGCGGGCCCAGCAGATAACCCACCGCGAGGTTGTCCAGGTTGCGCGCGGCGAATTCGGTAATCGCGCGGACGGTTATCCAGCGGCCGTACGCGAACATGCGCCGGGCCCGGGTTGGGTCGAAACGCAAGCGCGGCCGGTACGGGTAAAAGCAGTAGCTGAGGCCGGTCCTCGCGACGTGGCCCGAGTACATCGCGATGACCAGGCCGCGCCAGTCGCGCCAGACCAGGATGCCGGCCACGCCGCCCGCCAGGCTGGCCAGCAGTTCCGCGAGGTTGAGGGCCACGGAGAGTTGGAAATCCAGTCCTCTATATATGCGTCCGGTTGAAGCGGGGCTCTTGAGCGCGATCAGCGGCGCCAGCGGCGCCACCATCAGGAACACCTGATGCGCGCCCTCGATTTGGAAGACCGCCGCCAGCGGCCGCGCCAGCAACCCCAGCGCCAGCGCCACCATCGCGCCCTGCACCAGCATCGTGACCCACACGGTGTCCAGGTACGGCTCGACCGCGCCGGGCTCGGCCACCAGCGCGCGCTCGAAGTTGGGATTCGCGGCGGTTTGGAACAGCACCTCGAAGAACGACGCCGCGCCGGCCACGCCAAAGTCAAACGGCGTCAGCAGGCGCGCGAAGACGACGTAGCGCAGCATCGACCCGAGGCCGCTGATCGCCCGCGCGAC
>JAKAVN010000229.1 GCA_021827495.1 Deltaproteobacteria bacterium
TGCCCTTCGAACTCCAGGCCATCGATGCGAACGTACGCTGCTCACCCATCACCGCGCCTCCTCATCAACCACTGCGCAACCATCTCACTATCCGCTAAATCGAATGGCTTGTGCAGAGGTTCCCTAGCCGCACGCAAGCCGCATATCACGCAAGCCGCACATATAGACCGGCAAGGGTGCGCGTGGGCGCGCAAGCCCGCAAGGAAAACTAGCGCTCGCGTCCGGTAGGCAGTTTGGCCAGCCGCTTGCCGTTGGGTCCGAATAGCGAAAGCCCCGGCGCGCCGCTCCCCGAGACGACCAGTTCCGCGCGCCCCTCGCCCGCCTGGTTGTATAATCCGAGGCCGGCCGCGCCGTCGGCCTTGAGCGCGACCTCAAGGCGCCGCCTGCCGATCGTGTCATAGAGCACCACCGATGGCGCGCCATCGACGCCCAGTCGAATTGCCGCGCGTATGCGGCCGTTCGTATCGCTGAGCGCCAGCGCTGGGCCGTCGCCATCGTCGAGCGTGAGCGTCGCGCGACGCGCGCCGTGCGAATCGACCAGCACGAATTGCTCGGCCACGACGCTCTTGAGCGGCGCCGCAAGTCGATTGGTCGAGTCAGCCGACGGCGCCACCGGCTGACTCGGCGCCTCTTTGAGGCTCTCGACGGCGTCGCGGAAGCGGCCGATGGCCGCGTCGGTGCTGGTGTCGGGAGTTGCCTCGGGACTCGCCTCGGAGGTTGCGTCGGGATTGCCGTTGGGCGGCTGCTCGCTGCTCATGGCTTTGCCTCCGACGCCTAGACTCGGGCCACACCGCACCGCTTCGGAACTACACGCCGGTTTCCACACGCTCGCCGCGTCGGCGCCACGAGGCGAAGTCTAGACCCGCCGCGCGGGTCTCACAAGCACGATGCCTGCGGGACGTTACGCACAGCGGCGCAGGCATTCGCAGTGGATACGTGAAACACGAAATCCTTGCCCCGACCATGCGAGTGCGTTAGTTACGGGTCGCGTCTTTAATACGCTTCCTTATCCGACATTAACTTGAAATCGCTTACATCAGTTTTTGCTATTCAAGCCAGCCGGAACCTGGAGTTGAGTACCCGCGCCGGCACGCGACGGTTTGATTGGAACGTGACCGCTTGATTGGAACATGAGATCGAGGTTCCCCGGAATTCGAGGCGCCGCGCGCCGGGCCGGGTGCGCCTGCTGGGTTCGAAATTCGCAGGCCGTTGGGAATTTGCATTGCAGCTAGGAGGAGGCAGGGCGTTGGACCAATCATTTATTTCTCTTCAGCCCGACCAGGCAGTAGCCAAGGTGTTCGATCCGATGAAGTCGGCCCAGGACACGCTCGCCCGGCTGGCCAAGGTGCTGGAGCCGATGGGCCAGTTGGCGCAGCTCGCCGATGTCTTCGAGCCGATAAAAACGTTCCAGGAGGAGCTGGCGGAGGTGGCCGCGGCCTTCGAGCCGATAAAGGGATTTCACAGCCATCTCGAGAACCTGGCCAACCGATTCGAACCGATGCGGGCGTTCCAAAACCAGCTCGAGCGCGTGGCCGCGGCCTTTCACGAACAGCTCGTGCAATTGGCGGCCGCGATGGAGCCGGCCACGGCCTTCCAGGACCAGTTGCAGCATCTGGTGAAGGCGTTTGAGCCGGCCAAGGCCCTCCAGCGCCGCTTCGTCGAGTTGTCGCACGCCTTTGGGACCAACGACGCCAACGGCAACGGCGGCAAAGCTGCGAGCGAGCCCTGATCGCCCGGCGCGGGACCGCATGGCTCCGGGCCGTTCGTAACGCACGATAAGCGTGCGCCGCGCGGATATCCGCGTGGCGTGCGATGGGAAATGTTGCGCCATCCGGCGCGTGCCGGACTACGGGCGCCTCTCTGCGCGGCCACCTGATTTGTGCTATTCAATCGGCTCCGGCGAATGGTGTCTCTATGCGCCGCCGCTGGCACTTTTTGGATGAGGGATTAGACCGCGATGCAAGCATTCAAGAATTTCACCGGCCTGGTCGCTCCGATGGATCGTTCCAACGTCGACACCGACCAGGTGATCCCCAAGCAGTTCCTAAAGGCCGTGGTCCGCAGCGGCCTGGGCAAGGGGCTCTTCTACGACTGGCGCAACCAGCCCGACAAGGGTTACGTGCTCGACCAGCCGCGCTTCAAAGGCGCGACGATCCTGGCCGCACGGGCGAACTTCGGATGCGGCAGTTCGCGCGAGCACGCGGTGTGGGCGCTCGCCGACTTCGGCTTCAAGGCGGTGATCGCGACCTCCTTCGCCGATATCTTCCGCAACAACTCGCTGAAGAACGGCTTCCTGCCGATAATTCTCAAGCCCGTGGAGGTCGAAGCGATCTTCGCGGCGATCAAGCGGCATGAGGGATACGAATTGAGTGTGGACCTGCCGGCGCAGACGGTTTCGGACAAGTTCGGATGGTCGGCGCATTTCGACATCGACCCGTTCCCCAAAAAGTGCCTCATCGAGGGGCTCGACGACGTCGCGCTGACGCTCACGCACGACGATGAGATCGCGGCCTACGAGAAGAGCCATCCGGCGCCCTATCGGCTGTAAGCCGCGCGCGCAATCGACCGAAAGCCAGGGAGCCATCGGAGCTTCTTTTGAAACTCTGGTCGGACACAAATTCTTAGGCTAGGCTGACTTCCGTGTCCGTAGAGCTGAAAATTAAATGGGAGGGAACAGCCCCCGGATTAGCGGAGAAGCGGCTAAGTCTGAGCGCATTTGGGGAGTCATTAACGCTGCTGCTGACGGGATTGCGCCGGATTGCGACCAATGTCGTAGGTGAAGCTTTCGAGGACAGGCCGCCTAGGGGGCGCTTCGCTAACGCAGCAAAACGCCTTGATATTGAAATTAAAGAGCTGGTCAAGGAGTCCTCGGGCTTCGATGGCATTATCACGGTCGCGACCCCGCCTGGTGACACGCTGCCTCTACTAGACCTGGCCGTGAGCGCGGGAACCCAGCTTTTGGACGCACTGGATTCTGAGAGCCGCGGCGTCGCAAAGAACGCAAGCATACGCAACTATTTGCGATCACTTCCGATAGGAATTACTCAGCAAAATTATTGGCTTCGTCAGAATGGAACCATTCTCAAGCATGTTTCCTTCGGCGAAACCGCACTTCCAGATCTGCCAGTCGATTTGCCCTATGTAGCTGAGTATTTTGGAAATATCATTGGCGTTGGATTCGAGCCTGGGCGTCCAGAGGTCAAAATGAAAACCGAGGCCGGGAGCGTCACTTTTGCTGCAACTTCGCAGCAAGTTGATTCAGCGCTGCTCCTCCGCCACACAAAGGTGAGGGCCGTTACCGTTGTTCAAGGAAATTCGCATCGGCTCATCATTCTTCAAGATGCGGATCTGCCGCTAAATTCTTCGACTCGTGAAGCAGCGATATATGAACGCTGGCAGGGTGCGCTAAAGAGGCTTGCTCAGTGAGCACCGAGCCGTGGTCACATCTGAATCTCTACAGCAGCAATACTGGAGATACATGGCGAGTGTATTGCGCGCTTCGGCGGTGACCCGACCGCAAACCCCAAAGAAGGCTGCATAGAGGGGAGTACCGGAGCAGCCTGGAACGCCGACCTATATCTAGCAGGTTGCGGAAAAATGATCGTTTCTCAGTCGATTATGTAGTAGGATAGTGGTCATCCGTGGCGTGAGGAGGATGCGGGAATGCGCGGGACGGACCGGCGGCAGTCTTCGATGTTCAGCT